>JAPPNT010000060.1:17217-22010 GCA_028873745.1 Chloroflexota bacterium
TCAGCACCCTCACCAAGATCATCAACCTCGTCGTCATGTTCTGGATCTCCGAGTCCCGGCCGGAGGAGGCGCGGCAGCGCACCCGCGACAAGACGGCGAGCGCGGACAAGGGAAGCCTGTGGGTGTCCGTGTTCCTGACGAAGACGTTCATCGCCCTCGCCGTCGTCACCTTCGGGCTGAGCATGATGCAGATGGGCGTCTTCCAGACCCTCGTCCCGGTCTTCTCACAGGAGGAGATCGGCCTCAGCGAGCTCGACATCGGCAACCTCGTCAGCTTCGCCAGCATCATCGCGCTCGTCGTCGCCTTCCCCAACGGCGCCATATCCGACCGCTATGGGCGAAAGGTCTCGCTCGTCCCCGGCATGCTGTTCTTGGCCGCCTCCGCTGTCCTGCTCGGCTTCAGCGTCGACTACATGTGGATTGTCGCGATGATGGTCATGTACGGCATCGCCGAGGGCATGGTGCAGGGGTCCACCCAGGTCTATGCCGTCGACCTCGCCCCGGTCGAGAGCCGAGGCACCGTCGTGGGCGTCTGGTCCATCTTCATGAGCCTCGGCGGAGTCGTCACGACGCTTCTGGTCGGCTGGCTCTACACGGAGTTCGGCCCGATGCTGGCCTTCAACGGCGTCGGCGGCTTCCTGTTCGTCAGCGCAATGATGCTCGCCCTGATGGCCCGGGAGACAGCCGGCCGCCGCGCCCTCTCGTCCTCAAGTCAGTAGCTGCCTGTCCCGTTCCCGCGCACCCACGCATCCGACCCGCTACAATGTCCCCCATGACGGACTGGAACTCGGAGGTCTACCTCGCCTTTGGCAACGAGCGCCTGCGCCCCGCCCTCGATCTCCTCGCGCAGGTGCCCGCCGACCGCCCGCAGGTCGTCTACGACCTCGGCTGCGGTCCCGGAACCGCCACCGTCTACCTCAAGCGCCGCTGGCCGGACGCCCGCGTCATCGGCGTCGACGGCTCGCCGGACATGCTCGCTCGCGCCCGCGCCGAGCACGCCGACATCGAGTGGATCGAGGCCGACCTCAACGCGTGGCAGCCCGACGTCCTCGGCGACGTCGTCTACTCCAACGCCGCCTTCCAGTGGCTCGACGACCACCACGTCCTCTATCCGCGCATCGTGGAGGCGGTGAAGCCCGGCGGCGCTCTTGCCATCCAGGTGCCCAACAACTGGCGGGAGCCCAGCCACGTCGGCATGTCGGACACGGCGCAGAACCCGGCGTGGCGCGACCGCGTCGTGCCGCTGCTGCGGGGCGTCCCGGTGCTCACGCCGCAGGAGTACTACGACATCGTCCGCCCGCTGGTCAGCTACCTGAACATCTGGGAGACCACCTACCACCAACAGCTCGAGGGCGACAACCCCATCGTCGCGTGGACGTCCGGCTCGTCCCTGCGCCCGCTCCTCGACCCGCTCACCGACGCCGAGCGCGCCGCATTCGTCGAGGAGTACACCGCCCGCGTCGCCCCCCACTACCCCAAGCAACCCGACGGCAAGACCATCTCCCCCTTCCGCCGCATCTTCCTTGTGGCCATACGCTAACCGAATCCCGTTCGCCCTGGGCTTCCCGAATCCCGTTCGCTCTGGGCTTCCCGCACCCCGTTCGCCCTGAGCCTGTCGAAGGGCGTCCGCCCGCAGCCTCTCAATCTCGCCCCATATGAAAGAGGCCGCGACTCATTCGCGGCCTCAGCCAACCTGCCGTGAGACGCCCCACTCAGTCCTTGTTGATCATGAACTGCGACGCCTTCTCAAAATAGTCAATCAGCATCGTCGCGTCCTCCCGGTCCACCCCGGACTCCAGCACGCACGCGCTCATGTGCTCAAACCAGGCGTCCCGCTCCGGCTGCCCGATGGCGAAGGGCATGTGCCGCATCCGCAGCAGCGGCCGCCCCCGCTCCATCGCGTAGTACGGCAGCCCGCCCCACAGCTGCACCAGGAACATCGCCAGGTTGTGCTTCCCCGGCTCCAGGTCGTCCGGGTAGAGCGGCCGCAGCACCGGGTCCGCCTCCACGCGCTCGTAGAAGCGCTCCACCAGCGACGTGAAGTACGGGATCCCCCCGACGCGCGTGTACAGCGTCCCCGTCTGCTGCGGCCCCTGCACGAACCGCTCCTGCTGCCCCTCCATCGACGGCTCCCGTTGTCCTGAAGAGTAGGTCTCTTTCGTTTCACCGGCGGAAGCCGGTGTCCAGGCCCCCCGTTCGTCCTGAGGGAAATCGAAGGGCGAACGGCGCCCTACGGCACTGGCAACTGGTCGGCGTCCTCCGCCGGCTGCAGGTCGAACGCGTTGTTGATCGCCGAGATGTACTGGTACTGCCCGATGGTCCCCGTCAGCTCCACCAGCCACCGGACGCCCTTCCGCTCCACCAGCGAGTCGAACAGGCCCTGCTCCACCTTGTTGTTCCGAAGCAGTTGTCGGACATAATTGATGATGTCCTGCTCGTCCTGCTCCAGCGCGCCGACGTCCTGCCGGTGCCGCACGACCTCGATCGCCTCCTCGCGCATGCCCTGCCGCCGCCCCGTCGCCACGTGCGACGCCCACTCGTACCGCGCGTCCTTCTCCCGCGACACGGCGATGATGCAAAGCTCCCGCTCCACCGGCGACAGCGTCGACTTCAGCCGGACGTGCGCGCCCGCTTCCATCACCTTCTGCGCCAGCCCCGGGCTGTACAGCAGCACCCCAAACGGCCCCCCGACGCGGTTCAGCGTCTCCACAATCGCGTCAATCTCCGCGTGCTGGTCTTCGCCAACGTCAGTCTTCTCCGTCAGCAGCTTAACCCTCGGCATCATTTCCTCCTCATAATTTCTGTCGTTATTCCTGATATATTCGTAGCATTCTCTACTAAACCCAAGCGCTAGTTCTGTCTATTCGCGTCGTCATTCCTGCGCAGGCAGGAATCCAGAGGTGGGGTCGGGAGGCCGTTCGCCTTGAGCCTGTCGAAGGGCGCGCCCCACGCTACCCCCACTCCGCGTCCGTCGGCGCGACGTTCGTCCCCCGATGCACCGTCTGCCCCTCGCGCCAATCGGCCGTCGTCTCGCGCATCCGCAGGAAGTGGGGCGCCGACGTGTGCGCCTGGAACGCCGCCTCGTCCGTGTACACCTCGTACAGGTGGATGGTGTTCTCGTCCTCCGAGTCCTGCACCACGTCGAAGCGCAGGCACCCCGGCTCGTCCTCCCGCGCCCCCTTCGCGTTCAGCAGCATCTCCGCCATGTACGCGTCCCGGTGCTCCGGCTTCATCTTGATGGTCACAAACAGGATGTGCATCTCGCTCCTCCACCACCGTCGTTCCCGCGCAGGCGGGAACCCAGAAACCCGCGCAGGCGGGAACCCAGAAACCCGCGCCCAACGGCCTCAGCCTTCCCCGGCCCTTCACTCGTCGTTCCCGCGCAGGCGGGAACTCAGACAAACGCAACGGACTCCGTTCGCCCTGAGCGTGTCGAAGGGCGCACCCGCCCTATTTCGCCGCCGCCTTCTTCTCCCGCTTCCGCGGCGTGTAGTTCGCCCGCGCCTCCTCGTAGAACGACACGTACCGCTCCATCGGCGTCATCCCGATGACCTCGCCGATGAGGTCCAGCGGCAGGTCGTCCAGCTTCTTGAAGCGCACGCAGGATTTGCCCATGTCCAGCTTTTTCCCGCTGGCCGCGTACCGCTCCTCGAACCACCCCATGTCCTCGTTGTGCGTGTACAGGCACATCAGGTACAGCGCCATGTGGTTCTTCTGGTCGGCAAGCGAGGCGTACATCAGAGGGTGGCCGTTGTACGTCTTGGGGACCACCGACAGCGGCACGACGTAGCTGATCATGCCGAAGTCCATGATCTCCTCGTACCCCTCCGGCAGGTTCGCCAGGACAACGTCCCGCACCGAGCCGATGGCCTCCCGCCTCTCCGGCGACAGCCCTTCCAGATACTACTCGACGGTCACAGCGGCGCTCTTCACCATAGGTCACCTCTTCATTCGCGAATCTGGTCTAGCGTACACAGGCAACGCGACAGCAGCAACCGGCCTCCCTCCCCACGTCGTTACCGCGCAGGCGGGAACCCAAAAACCCCCCGCCCAACGGCCTTCGTGAGACCCAAAACCCCAATCCGTTCGCCCTGAGCTCCGTCGAAGGGGTCTCTGGGAGCCCCTCGATGGGGCTTCTAGAGACAGGGCCGCGCACACCGATCGACCCCCGCCTCCTACGCCGCCCGCACGCACTCCTCCAGCAGATCCAGCGCCCGCCGCGCGAAGGCCCACATATTCGCCTCCCGGTCCCCGTGGCCCGTCTCCAGCGTCACCGCGCGCTCCACCGGCCCCGAGACGGCGAAGCACGCGTGCCCCGCTGCATCGCCGTAGCGATTGCCCGTTGGCCCGCTGGCGCCCGTCTCCGCGAGCGCCCACGTCGCGCCCATTTTCTCCCGCAGTGTCGACGCGATGAGCGCCGCGTACGGCTCTGTGCTCGCCCGCATCCCGGCTCGCGCCATGTCGTCCTCGGAGATGCCCAGCAGCGCCAGCCGCGACACGCCCGTGTACGAGACGATGCCGCCCAGGTAGTACGCCGACGCCCCCGGCACCGCCAGCAGCGCCGCCGAGATCAACCCCCCGGCCGACGAGTCCGCCACCGCAACCTTCTCCCCCCGCTCCTTCAGCAAAGCGCCCACAGACTCCGCCAGCGACGTCAAGTCCGGCATGTCGTCCTCCTCGCGAATCATCGTCATACCGGCGAAAGCCGGTACCCAGAAACCCTACACCCTACGGCCCCCACGCAACCCCCTCCACCCCCACCGTTCGCCCTGAGCCTGTCGAAGGGGTCTCTC
>JAPPNT010000220.1:0-464 GCA_028873745.1 Chloroflexota bacterium
ATGGAAATCGACACCCGCGACGAGTGGCTCAAGGCCCTCTACGACCTGAAGAAGAAGGGCGTCGAGATCGTCAGCGGCCCCCTCGTCCACGGCGCCGAGGGCGACCCGCGCAACATCGGCGGCAGCGGCACGCGCTCCTTCTACTTCGAGGACCCCGACGGCAACTCCCTCGAGCTCTACTGCGACATGATGCGCGTCCCCAATGGCGAGCCCTTCCCCCGCCCCGAATACGCCGACGTCTGGACGCTTTAGCGCCCACCACCACGGCACAACAAGACCCCCGCCGATGACTCGGGGGGGGTCTTCCTTATCCCCTATCGTCATACCGGCGCAAGCCGATATCCAGAAGCCGACACGGAGGTGTCGTAGGGGGGGCCCTTGTTGCCGCCCCACCCCCCCGTCGCCCTGAGCCAGTCGTAGGGTGAACCGGCGGCCGGCCCCCCCAACAGCACCGCCCCCGCGTG
>JAPPNT010000220.1:474-21729 GCA_028873745.1 Chloroflexota bacterium
TAAACCAACCCTCAAATACCCCAAACGCCAAACCCCCCCCACCCAATAACACCCCCCCCCCCCCGTGGGGTGGTGGGGGGGCCCCCGGGGCGCCCCCCCAACCCCCCGTTCGCCCTGAGCCTGTCGAAGGGTGAACCGGCGGCAGGCACCCCCTACAGCAGCGCCCGCGCGTGGCTTTCCAGCTGCACCAGCGCTTCCTCGCGTCCCGCCGTGTCGACCTGAATGACGACGCGGTCGGCCCCCGCCTCTCCGAGCGCGCGGACGTGGTCGGGATCCGGAGGCACCTGGTAGCACGTCACCTCCAGCGACGCCGGGTCGCGGCCCGCCTCCTCGGCCAGCTCGTTGAGCCTCCTCCGGCCCTCAGCGACCCACTCCGGCCGCGCCCGCAGCGGCAGCCACCCGTCGCCGTACTCGACGACGCGCTTGTAAACATTCTGCGCCCACCCGCCGAGGATGACCGGCGGGTGCGGCCGCTGCACCGGGCGCGGGAACGAAACCACCTGCGGGAAGTCGTAGAACTCCCCGTGGAACTCGCTGTACACCGTCGTCCAGAGCTGCTTCATGGCCAGCACGGACTCGCGGCACTGTGCCCACCGGCGCTCGAAGTTGCCGCCCATGATCTCCGTCTCCTCCTTGATCCACCCCGCGCCGATGCCCATGATGTACCGCCCGCCGGAGATAAGGTCGAGCGTCGCCGCCTCTTTCGCGAGCAGCAACGGGTTCCGCTCCGGCAGCAGCGTCACCCCCGTCGCCAGCTTCAGCGTCGCCGTCACCGCCGCGGCCGCCGCCAGCGTCACGAACGGGTCCACCACGTCAAAGTACTTCTTCGGCATCTCACCGTCCGTGCTGTCCCCCGGCGCCTTCTGCGTGCGTTCAACAGGGATGATCGGGTGCTCCGGCACCCACAGCGAGTCAAAGCCAAGCTCCTCTGCCCGCGTGGCCAGCGTCACAACGTCGATGGAGTAGTCCGTCAGGAAGGAAGAAACGCCAATCTTCATGGAGGAAGGCCCGCCTTTCCGCAAAGGGTCGTTCAAGCGCCTGCGCCACTATAGCAGGAAGCGAGCGGCGCCGCCGAGGCCGCCCTGCGGACGCAAAGAGCCCCGCCCGAGAGCACTCGGGCGGGGCTCATGTTCTGCGCTGCTCAGCGGCTACTTCTTGACGGCCTCGATGTTCTCAAGGTGCGTCCATGTGCCGGTGATCGAGCCGGGCCACGTGTGGCCCGCGATCACGTCCGGGTTGATGACCGCCTCTGCCGGCAGCCAGAAGAGCGGGATGGAGATGAACTCGTCGAAGAAGATGTCGCCCATCCGCCGCGCCAGGTCGTCGGCCTTCACCGGGTCGAGGGTCTGGATGAACTCGGCCATGATCCGGCTGCTCTCCAGGATCTCGACACCGCCGCCCCGTGGCGGGAAGGAGGTGTTGTAGACCTTGGGGCCGATGGTGATGTTGGAGCTGGTGCCGCCCATGGCAATCTCCCGCGTGTACTCGAAGTTCCGCCCGCGGGCCCGCCGCGTGGCTGTGTCCTCCGTGTACTGGTTCACGGTGACGCCGATGTCGCGCCAGTAGTTCGCCATGGTCTCGATGATGTCGTCCGCGCCGGCGTAGCGGGAGAGCGGCGCGACGTTGATGTCGATCTCCAGCGGGCTGCTGGAGCTGTAGCCGGCCTCAGCCAGCAGGGCCGTGGCGGCGTCCGGGTCGAAGCCGTACTTGGACTCGAACTCATCGACCCACCGCTGGTTCCAGCCGGGGCGGCCCGGGTTCAGGTGGTTGACCTGCATCACGATGCCCTTGCCGCCGAAGAACGCGTCGTTGATCTCGGTCCGGTTGATGGCCCGGTTCAGCGCCTGCCGGACGCGGACGTCCAGGAAGGGGCTGCCCGTGTCCTGGTAGGAGTCGCCCACTGCCGAGGCCTCGTTCTCGTACTGGCCGCGGAACTGGGCGAAGGCCCGCAGCGCCTGCACGTGGCCGACCACGACGCCGTAGCCGTCTGCCACGGCCTGCTGCAGGTTGTCCTCGGGCAGGTTGGTCAGGTGGACCTCATCGTTGAACAGCGCCGCCAACCGGGTTGACGCCTCGTTGATGAACTTGATCTCAAGCTCCGGGAAGTCCGGCTTAATCCGCCAGTGGTCGGGCGTCCGCTCGAAGACGATGTTCTGCCCCTGCGACCGCTCCAGGTACTGGTAGGAGCCGGTGCCCGCGATCGGCGCGTCCTCGCCGATGACCACCGGGTCGCCCTCGGCGTCATGGTGGGCCTTGGAGATGATCTCCACGCCGCCCTGCAGCCGCGAGATCTGGGCGAAGAAGTTGCTGTCCGGGCGGGACAGCTTGAACAGGACCTCATAGTCATTGATGGCGGTGGTCTCGTACGTCACGTCCTGGAAGTAGACCAGCTCGCCGTGGAGGCCGCCCTCGCGCTGGTGGTTCCACATCGTGTGTACCACGTCCGCCGCGGTGAACTCACCCCAATCGTCGTGGAACTGGACGCCCTCGCGCAGCTTGAACCGGACCTGCGGCCCCTCTGCCCCCTCCTCGACGGCCCACTCAAGCGCCAGGCCGGGGAGCATCTCGTCCGTGATCGGGTGCGAGTCGATCAGGTACTCGTACATGGGCTTCATCTGCCATACCGTGGTCTGGCCGATGTGCCGGGTCTCGTTGCCCTCGGTGCTGGGCGCCTCGAAGGCGGTGACCACGCGATCCACCACGGGCTCCATCATCGCCGGCTCCGTCGTGGTCGTAGTCGGCTCCGACGTCGTGCCGGTCGAGGTGTCGGTGGTGGTCGTGGTCGTTGTGGTGGATGCCGTTGACGTGTCGGTCGTCGGCGCGGCGGCTCCTGAGCCGCTGTCACCGTCGTCGCCATCGTCGCCGCACGCGGCAACCATCATCATGGCGCCGATGAGGAGAGCGACGAGAGGCAGGAGGAGCTTGGGCTTTTGGATTGCGTTCATTCGCAAATCCCCCTTCTCCCCCCCGGAAGCAGGTGCGGATATTGTCAAGTTAGCGGCAAGGACTGTCAACAAGTTTAAAAACCGATAAACACTCTCATAGGCACATTTCCTCCACACGACGGTCTGACGGCGATCGATGGCGGCGCCGTTGAAGGAGAGACGCCTCGAATCGTACGGAGGTTCCGCGCGAGCACTGCGGATCCGCGCAAACCCGCGCAAGCGGCGATTCAGCGAGGGTTGGGCCAGTTACCAGAGCCGCTCGGACGCGATGCGCGCGCCCTCGGCGAGGCTTGCCAGCTTGGCCCACGTGATGTCCGCCTGCACGTTCGGCGCCGTGCTCGCGAAGGTGCCGAAGCCGCAGTCCGACCCCGCGATGACCCGCTCCTTGCCGACGACCTCGGCATAGGCGCAGATGCGCTGCGCCACCAGCTCCGGGTGCTCGATGAAGTTGGTGGTGGAGTCGATGACGCCGGGGATGACGACCATGTCGTCGGGCAGCGGCACGTCCTTGAAGACGGCCCACTCGTGCGCGTGGCGCGGGTTCGCCCCCTCGAAGGAGATGGCGCCCACCTTAGCCTTCAGCACGACGGGCAGGATGTCGCGCAGGGGCACGTCGCGGTGGTGCGGGCCCTCGTAGTTGCCCCAGCACAGGTGCAGGCGCACCTGATCGGCCGGGACGTTTCCAATGGCGTGGTTCAGCGCCTCGACGTTGCCCTCGATGACCTTCAGGAACTCCTCAGTGCTCAGGTCCGTGAAGCGCATGTGGCGGCTCATCGCCAGGTCAGGGCAGTCGAGCTGCAGCACGAAGCCCGCCCCGGCGATTGCCTCGAACTCCTGCTTCATCACGTCCGCCAGCGTCGCCAGGTACTCCTCGCGCGAGGCATAGTACGCGTTGCCGAGGAAGTGCGCGATGACGCCCGGCGACGCCGCCGTCAGGAACGCGTCCTCCGCCGGCGTCTCCGCCAGCGCCGCGTTGAGGGTCGAGATGTCGCCCTGCACCGCGTCGGGGTCCTTCCATGCGACGGGCCCGTTGCACGCCGGCCGCTTCACCCGCGCGGCGAGTGGCACCGTCGCGTTGGGAAAGTCCGCCCAGTCCCCCCGGACGTTGACGGTTGCCTCGCCCTCGAAGCCCGTCAGGCGGTCCTTGACGTACGTCGAGTAGCCGATCTTGCCCATCTCGCCGTCGCTGACGACGTCGACGCCCGCCTCCACCTGCTTGCGGACCGTCTCCGCCACGGCGGCCTCGACCAGCGAGCGCAGCGCCGCCGGGTCCGTCTCCTCCCCCTCGTCCTTCTTCAGCAGCATCTCGGCCAGTTCAATCGGCCGGGGGAGGCTGCCCGTGTGCGTCGTCAGGATGCGGTCGACGCTGCGCTTCATGTCGCCCCCTAGAGCTGCTCGCCGTGCGGCAGCGGCTTCGAGATCAGCTCCTCGATGCGCTCGATCATGTCGCTCTGGTCGTATGCCCGCAGCATGTTCACGCGGTTGCGCGTCGGGTCGCCCGCGTGCCAGTACTCGTAGATGTCCTGCCGCATGCCGAAGGAGCTGGCGGCCAGGTCATGGGCGATGCGGTAGAGCCGCGACTTGTACTCCACGTCGACGTCCTTGCCGCGCATGTACAGGTCCAGATACTTGCGGATATCCGGGTTGGCCAGGTCAGCCTCGCTCGGCTGCATGATGATGCCGGAGCCGCAGACCTCCCGCATGAGCTGCACCATCCGCTGCGACGTGAACGCGAACCAGTTCTGCAGCGCCGCGGCGCTGCCTACGGGCTGCACGCCGTCCTTGATGTACGTCGTCTCCTCGACGCCCGCCATGGCGTACCGCCACAGCTCGCAGTAGGACACCATCTCGCCCAGCTTGGCGCCCACCTCGCGGAAGTCGTACACGCCGATGGCCTTCGCGATCATCGTCGTGACGGCCGTCATCAGCTTCATGCGGAAGTGCACCCGGCACATGTTGGACCAGCCGAGCAGGTTCAGCCCTCCGCCGAGGCCGGGCCCAAGGCCCGTGGGCGGCGGCTCGTACAGCATGAACACCCGGTCCCACGGCACCAGTACGTTGTCGAAGAAGAGCATCGCGTCCTGCTCGTCCAGCGCGAGGAAGGGGTGGCCGTAGGTGCCCTGCCACATCCCGACTGGCTCCCGCACCAGCGTCTTCAGCCCCGGCGTGCCGCTTGCGATCGAGAACGCCATGTAGAACTTCGGGTCCGCCCGCCGCGCAAACGTGGCCGAGAGTGAGACATAAGTCTCGTTCGTCATGTGGGCGGCCGTCGAAAGCTGCTTGCCGCCCGTGACGATGATGCCGTCCTTGGTCTCCTCCACCACGTGCAGCGCCAGGTCCTCTTCCTTCACCGTGCGCCGCTCGTTCTGCGGCTGCAGGCTGCGGTCCACCTGCGGGTCGCCGAGGGCGTGAGTCAGGAAGAGGTCGTTCTCCCGGCACAGGTGCGTGTAGTTGATGATGTTCTCCCGGAAGTCGCAGTTGGGGTTCTTGACCTGCCCCAGGGCGTCGCGGCGGTTGTAGAGCATCAGGATGTACGGCGCCAGGATGTCCGGCCCCCTGCCGAGCTGCCCCCAGAGCTGCTCGTTCCAGATCTCGCTGTTGCGCCGCTTCGCCCGCGTCTGCTCCAGCGATTCCGGGATCATCCACGAGAGACTCACGCGGTTGCCCGTGTCGGGCGACTCGTAGGTCATCTCGTCCCGGTACTCATCGGTGTGCTGCAGGTCGTAGATCCGGGCCAGCTCCTTGATCATCGGCGCGAAGGCCGGCTCGGTCGTGACGTCGGCGACCTGCCTCCCGTCCAGGAAGACCTCCCGCCCGTCCTGCAGGCTCTTGATGTAGCGCTCGCCGGTCATTGCCCCTTCGGGCCGCTGCGTGTCCAGTACCATGCCAATCTCCTTTGTCGCACCCTGGTCAGAGTGCCGCAAGCATACGCCAACGCGCAGGGGTTGTCACGGGAGAGGGGTGCGCGACCTCCCCCCTTACTCGGGCCCCCCGTTTTCGCGGGAGCGTACCGGCGGATACAATGGGGATGAGACGGTGTATGGCTGCGAGGCCGCCGTCGGAGGCGTGAGCAGGGAGCGTTGCGATGAAGACGTTGACCGCAGTGAGTGTGGTTTCCTCTGCGAGGCTTGCCGCTGCTGTCATGGGGCTTGCAGGCTTGGCCGCCGGGATGCTGTACGCCTTTGGAGGCGCCCTCTTCGACACGCTGGTGACCCTGGGCTGGGTCGCCTCCGCCGAGTCCGGCTCATTGTCGACGCCCGGTCTCGGGTGGGGCACCGTACTGGCATTCGGTGCGCTTGTCGGCATGCCCCTGATCTTCGCCGCCGCCGGGCTCGTTGCCGGGACCGTTGGCGCGATCCTGTACAACGTGGTCGCGCGGCGGGTCGGCGGCATCGTGCTCCATTTCGACTAGCCCCGGTAGTTGCCGCGAGCGCCGCCGGGCCCCGACGGAGGCCGTTCGCCCTGAGCTTGTCGAAGGGCCCCGTCCCCCTACCCGTTCACCTTCGGTAGCACCTCGTTCACGAGCATCTCCATCGACGCCCGCCACTGCTCCTCCGGCTGCCACTCGTGCCCCATGACCAGCAGCACGCCGAAGCCGCCCACGTACTCGTTCAGCTCGCTCAGCTTCTCCGCCACCTCGTCCGGCCCGCCGACGATCCAGACGTTGTCGCACATGTACTCCGCGTCGACCTCACTGTCGGGCATGTCGGGGTCCGGCTTCAGCCCGTTCAGCCCGCGCAGCTTCGGCAGCAGCCGCCGGAAGTACTGCGTGAAGTCGCGCCCCAGCACCCCGTCGATGGCCTCCTGCCGCGCCTTCTTCGTCGTCTCGCCGACGTACACCTCGCGCGCGACGCGCCACGTCGAGCGGTCCGCCGTCCGGCCCGTCTCCGCCGCCCCCGTCTCGACAGCGTCCCAGTGCGTCTTGAGGATGCGCTGGTGCGCCAGGTTGATGCTCATCGGGATCCACCCCCGCGCCCCCGCCAGCGTCAGCGTGTCCGACTTCTCCGACACCCCCGCCATGCCGATGGGCGGGTGCGGCAGCTGGTACGGCTTGACGTGGAACCGCAGCGCGATGTCCTCCTGCGGCTCCGGCACCGTGAACTTCCAGTACTTCGACTCGTACAGGCCCGGCGCCGGGTCGTCCCAGAGCTGCAGCACCAGGTCGACGGCCTCCCGCGTCATGCCCCGGTGCTCCCCCGTCGCCGGCACGAAGCCGAACACGTCGAAGTCGCCGGGGAACCCGCCGGACCCGACGCCCCAGTGGAAGCGCCCCTTCGCCATGTGGTCGAGCTGCGCCACCCGGTGCGCGATGACGAAGGGGTTGTGGTTGGGCATGCACGTCACACCCGTCCCGAGGACGATGTTCTCCGTCAGCGGCAGCGCCTGCGCGATGAACAGGTCCGGCGCCGGGATGTTCTCCCACGCCGTCGTGAAGTGCTCGCCAATCCACGCCTCCCGGTACCCCAGCCGGTCCAGCTCGACAATCTGCTGCAGGTCGTCCTCCAGCGTCTGGGTGATGTTGGACCCCGGCGGGTGCATGGGCATAGTGAAGTACCCGATGTCCATCGCGCGCAACCTCCCTTTTCTGCCCCATTGGGCGGGATGGCAGAGACCGTTCGCCCTCAGATTTCCCTCAGGGCGAACGGTCTCCGCATCAGTTACGAATCAGCCGGCCGCAGCCCCTACGACGTGCAGAAGTCCAGCACCAGCTTGTTGAACTCGTCCGCCATCTCCGTCGGCACGCCGTGCCCGCACTCCAGCACCACGAGCTTTGCGCCGGGGATGTTGGCTGCCGTCGTCTCGCCCATCTCCAGGGCGTTGGTCTGGTCGTCCCTGCCCCAGATGACGAGCGTCGGTGCCTTGATGTACTTCATGCGCCGGACGGTGTTGTACCGTGGCCGCGTCATCGGGTCGGTCATGTGCTTCATGACCTTCGCGAAGGCCTCCCCGTGCTCCGGCAGGTCGATCTTCTTGATGAATGTCGCCGCCATCTCCTCGGGGTCGACCGTGCCCTCCGGGTAGCGCCGCTGCATCTGCTCGCGGATCGCCTCCGGTGCCGGCACCTTGAACTCGACCATGTTCTGCAGCGGCCGCGTCAGCGTCCCGCCGCCGGCCACGTTCACGAGCTTGTTCACGCGGTCCGGGCTCTCGTACGCCAGCAGCGTGACGATCCACCCGCCCATCGAATGCCCGACGAAGTTGGCCTTGTCGATGCCCTGCAGGTCCATGAACTCGCGCACGTGGTCGACGAGGTACGCAAAGGACATCTCCTGGTTGAAGACGTCGCCCAGCCCCCAGTTCAGGCAGTCGATGGCGTAGACGTGCAGCTTCTCCGACAGCGGCCCCATGGCCAGCGCCCAGTTCTCGCAGCCGCTGTTCCAGCCCGCGCCATGCAGCAGGATGGTGGGATAGCCGGAGCCGGCCTCCCAGTAGCGCGTCTTCCCGTGGCTCATCTCCAGATACTTTTCCGTCCAGACCTTCGCGACGGTGGTCATACCTTCCTCCCGGTGTGTACTCCCCTGGGTCTTGCGCAATAATACCCGGACTTGGCCCGAGTGCAAACTACGCCCCGAACCACCCCTTCCCCGTGATCAGCCCCCGCAGGTACTCGATCTGCCCCGTGTGCTTCATCGTGTCCGAGCACACGCCCAGGATCGAGCGCCACTTGGGCCGGGGCTCCCCGCGGCCGGGCATGTAGTGCACCATCTCCTCGAGCTGCTCCACCGACAGCGAGTTCACCCGCTCGATGAACGTCGTGTGCGCCGCCTCCGTGTAGCCCCACAGCAGCTCCAGCGGCGGCCGGAACGCGGCCACCTGCTCCGAAGTGTCGCCAATGCCCGTCCGCTCCGCCGGGATGCCGAACCGCTCGCACCAGCCGTCGCGGATCCAGACCTGCTCCTCGCCGGTCACCAGGTGCCCCTGCCAGTCCTTCCACCGGTTCATGTGCCACGCCAGCCACGCGATGTTGTTCGTGTCCTCCGAGGGCTGGTGGAACACCTGCTCGTCCGTCAGCCCGTCGACGGCCCGCTTCAGCGACCCGTTCGCGTAGTCGAGCAGTATCGTCACGAAGTTCTGAACGGTCGCCGCATTCTGGTCTGCCATGTTCTCCTCCCGTCCCCCTCGTTTCACCGGCGTAAGCCGGTGCCCAGGGGCGCCTCGCGGCTAATACGAAAACGCACCCCTACCCCGCCAGCGTATTGTCGCGTTCGGCGCGAGGAGTGTCCACGCCGTCGTCCGCCGCCATCTCGGCCTGCGCGCCAAACTCCCTGACGCGCAGCACCGCCGACCGCCGCCACAGCGAGTTCACAATGATCCCTCCGCCCGCGGCCGCCAGCATGACCGGCACGGTCACGATGCTGCCCAGCCCGCCGATGAAGAACCCGCCGACAGCCGTGAAGGAGATCGCCAGGCTGTGCAGGCTCACCGCCCGGCCCCGCATGTTCGACGGCGCCGCCAGTTGGAGGAGGACGCCCAGCGTCAGGTCGTAGACGTTCAGGAAGCCCATAACCGCGCCGGCGAACAGGACCGCGAACGCCAGCGAGTAGGGGAGGGAGGGCGAGAGTGCAAACCCGATGAGCGCAAGTCCCGCCGCTATTGCGTAGTAGACGATGATGCGCTGTTTGTTGTGTTTGTCGCCCACCGCCGCCATGACCAGCGTTGCGATGAACATACCCCCGCCGACGCCCGCGTTGATGTAGCCCAACCCCAGGCCTCCCGCCTCCAGCACGTTCTTCGCCATGACCGGCACCATCACCAGGAAGGAGAAGCCCAGAAACTCCATGACGATGCTCACAGTGAACAGCGTCCGCAGCGCCGTGTTGGACGAGGCGTACTTCAGTCCGTCGATCGTCTGCCGGATGAGCTGCCCGCCGCTCCCCTCGGTCACCCCCTTGACGCCGATGATGAGCAGGAAGGGCAGCGAGAAGAGGAGGCTGCCCGCTACGAGCGCGTACGCCGACCACAGGCCCACATAGTCGATCATCGCCCCCGCGAGGATGCTGCCCGCGACCATGACGGGCGTGTTCGCGATGCGCCACAGAGATACGCCGTTCACCAGCCGCTCCGGCCCCACTAGGTCATACACGAAGCGGTTGGTCGCCGTGAACCGCGTGGCTCGCAGGCACCCCACGAAAAACGCCATGCCGATGGCCATCCACAGTTCCATGACGTCGAAATAGACGGCGGCTGCCGCCAGCACCGCCAGCGACGCGCCGAGGATGCCCTCGATCAGCAGCACGTCGCGGCGCTGGAATCGGTCGGCCAGCGCCCCGGCGAAGGACGAGAACAGCAGCTGCCCGCCGCCGAGGACCAGCGCGTAGATGCCCACCCAGAACTCGGAGTCGTTGGAGAGCTCCAGCACCAGCCAGCCATGGACGGCCATCCGCACGTTCATGTCCACCGCCGCGAAGGCGCTGTGCACGTAGAAGGCCTTGAAGCCCGGCTGCCGGAACGAGTGAAACATGGAGCCGTGGGAAAAGATTCTCAGCGGATCCCCCCGGTGACGAGTCTGCCTTCCATGCTAGCAGAAATGCCGCCGGGGCATAGGAAGCACGGCATACGGTGATAGGGGAGTCGGCTTAACCTCCGTGTCCCGCCGCCCACTTCCCCTCCACCGCGTACGCTTCCTCCGCGCCCGGCCACGGCGGCATGGTCGCGATGAGGAACGTGAGCGGCGCCTCGCCCGTGTTGCGGAACTGGAACCGCACGCCCGTCGGGATGTCGAGGCACACCCCCGGCCCCACGGCGAGCACTTCCTCCGTCGAGCCGTCGCTGCGCCACATCTCGCCCTCGCCGCTCAGGAAGTACCAGACCTCCTCGATGCTGCGGTGCGCCACCGCCCCCGACGTCGCTCCCGGCGGCAGTGTGAAGTGGTTCAGCTCGCCCCGCTCCCCGCGCATCAGGAAGCGCACCTCGGACCCGTCCGGCGCCGTCGTGTCGACGGCCTCGCCCAGTCGCTTGTGCCGAAGTTCCGCCATGCCTCGCCTCCCCAAATGGTCTACACCCCTGACACGAACTCTTTGCTCATCCGCCCGAAGCCTCTCTACCCTCCCCGGCAAGGAGGTGACCATGGTACTCGCAAATGACCTGTCACAAGAGGAAGTCGAAGCCGCCTTGAAGGAAGCCATGAACGTCGTGGCCGCCCCCGCCGAGGCCAGGCCTCGCCGCCGGCGCGTCGTGAGGAGGCGTCCCGGCGCCCCATTGGGCAACCGGAATGCGCTCAAGCACGGCCTGTACGCCAAGTCTTTGACCCCGGAGGAGCTTGCCCTTCTCCCGCGGGCCAGAGCAATCTCTGGGCTTGATGAGGAGGTCGCGGTGATGCGCCTGAAGATCGCTGAACTCCTGGCCGATCACGATGGGAGATTTAACCTGCTGTTGCGTTCCTTTGGGCGCCTTACGCAGATGGTCCGGGCTAACCACATGATGCGGAACGGACGTTAACAGATACGAATTGTTTCGTAGATCGCGACGTACTTTCGTAGCTGGAAAGAGGGCTTCAAGCTACGAATTGATCTCCGGGAACAATTCCTCCGCCCGGACGGCCATCCAACCATCCGGGCGGAGGCCCTACAGGTCCAGGATGTTGCCCTTCGCGTCCACGTCCAGCGCGCGCGGCGACCCCGGCAGCCCGGGCATCGTGACGATGCTCCCGGCGATGGGGTAGATGAACCCCGCGCCCACGGACGCGCGCACGTCGTTGATCTCGAAGGTGTACCCCGACGGCCGCCCGCGCAGCGACGCCTGGTGCGAGATGGACGCGTTGGTCTTGGCCATGCACACCGGCAGCGCGCCCCAGCCGTTGGCCTCGAACCCGCGAAGCGTCCGCTGCGCCGCTGCGCTCCAGCTCACGTTTTCGGCGTTGTAGACGGTCTTCGCCAGCGCCAGCACCTTGTCCTGGATGGAGGCGTCCTCCGGGTAGAAGTAGCTGATCTCCGGCTGCGGGCCCTCCGTCGCCTGTATGAGCGCCTCGGCCAGCTCGATGCCGCCGGCCCCGCCCTCGCCGAAGACCCGGCTCTCGACGGCCGCGAAGGCCCCCGCGTCCTCGCAGCCGCGCTTGACGATGTCCATCTCGGCCTGCGTGTCCGTCGGGAAGTAGTTGACGGCCACCACCACCGGCAGCCCCGTCGCCCGCACCACGCCGATGAGGTGGGTCAGGTTCTCCATGCCGCGCCGCACCGCGTCCTCGTCCGGCGTCTCCAGGTCGCGCACCGCCACGCCGCCGTGGTACTTGACGGCCCGTACCGTCGCGACGAGGACCGCCGCGCTCGGCTCCAGCCCGTTGAAGCGTGCCTTGATGTGCATGAACTTCTCGAAGCCCAGGTCCGCGCCGAAGCCCGCCTCGGACAGCACGTAGTCCGCGTACCCCAGCGCCAGCCGGTCGCCGACGACCGAGCTGCACCCGTGCGCGATGTTTCCAAAGGGCCCCGCGTGCACGATGACCGGCTGCCCCTCCGTCGTTTGCACCAGGTTCGGCAGGATGGCGTGCCGCAGCAGTGACATCAGCGACCCGACGGCGTTCACGTCCGACGCCGTGACCGGCGCGTTCTCCTCCGTGTACCCGACGACGATGCGGCTCAGCCGCTCCCGCAGGTTGTCCAGGTCGCGGCTCAGCGCCAGCACCGCCATGATTTCCGACGCCGTCACGATATCGAAGCCCGACTCCCGCAGCGGCGCGTTGGCCGAGCCGCCAAGCCCCGTGACGATGCTCCGAAGCGCCCGGTCCTCGACGTCGGTGACCCGCCGCCAGGAGATGCGCTCGGGCCGGAACCCGGGCACCTGCGCCCGCTGCGCCGCGTTGTCCGTCAGCGCCGCCAGCAGGTTGTGCGCCGACCCGACGGCGTGGGCGTCGCCGGTGAAGTGGATGTTGACCTCGTCCTGCGGCTCCACCAGCGAGAGCCCGCCGCCCGTGCCGCCGCCCTTGATGCCGAAGATCGGCCCCAGCGACGGCTCCCGCAGCGTCGCCACCACGTTCTTGCCCAGCCGCCCCAGCGCCTGCGTCAGGCCGACGGTCGTCGTCGTCTTACCCTCGCCCGCCGGCGTGGGCGTGATGCCCGTGACGACCACCATCTTGCCCCGCTTGCCGTCCTCGCGGATGGCGTCGAGGGGGATCTTCGCCTTGTAGTGCCCCTGCGGGATGAGGGCTGCCGGGTCCAGCCCCAGGCTCTCGGCGATTTCCGCGATTGGCTTCATGCTGCTCCTCCAATGTCGGCGGCCTCGGCGCACGGACCGGTCAATCCCATGCAAGCCGCTCTAGGCCTCGTTCAGATTCCCTGTGATTTCCCCTTGACGCGGGTACCCACAAGCCCCATGATAGGGCCGCGCGCATTATTCTGACCAGCGCAGGTAACCAGGCGTTTATATACCGCAACGTGTATGTTACAATGCCCTCGCAGCCGTGACCATGCCTGCGTCTTCAAGACGCCGTCATGCTAAACGAGGGGAGAACGCATGAGCAATCTCAAGGACAAGCTGACTGGCGGTACGTTTGCCGTCACCGCCGAGTTGAGCCCGCCCAAGGGCACCAACCTCGACTCCCTCTATGAGAAGGCTGACCTGCTCAAGGACAAGGTCACCGCGTTCAACCTCACCGACTCCTACACCGCCAAGATGGCGATGGTCCCCCTCGCCGCCGCCCGCCTCCTCCTCGACCGCGGCGTCGAGAGCATCCTGCAGCTCACCTGCCGCGACCGCAACCGCATCGCCCTGCAGGCCGACCTGCTCGGCGCGGGCGCGATGGGCATCTGCAACGTCGTCTGCATGGGCGGCGACCCGCCCACCATCGGCGACCATCCCGAGGCCAAGCCCGTCTTCGACTTCGACGCCGTCGGCCTGCTCGGCGCCGTCAAGTCGCTGACCGAGGGCGCCGACATCAACGGCAACGCCCTCCGCGGCACGCCGGAGTTCTTCGCCGGCGCCGTCGCCAACCCCGGCGCCGACGACCTCGACTTCGAGCTCAGCCGCGTGCAGCTGAAGATCGACGCCGGCGCCCAGTTCTTCCAGACCCAGGCCGTCTACGACCCGGCGGACTACGAGGCCTACGCCGAGGCCACCGCGGACATGGGCGTGCCCATGCTCCCCAGCATCATCATGCTCAAGTCCGCCGACATGGCCCGCTTCCTGAACGAGAAGGTTCCCGGCATCACCGTGCCGGAGGCCATCATCAACGACATGGAGAAGGCGGAGACGCCGGAGGAGCGCTCGCAGGTCAGCGTGCAGATCGCGGCCCGCACCATTCGCGGGCTGCAGGGCATGTGCCAGGGCGTGCACCTCATCGCGGCGGGCTGGGAGTCCAGGCTGCCGAAGGTGCTGGAGGAAGCCGGCCTCTGAGGAGGCCGCAGCCTCTAAAGTGGCCGAGAGACCGCAGGGGGAGGACATCGGACGCAATGGAAAATCAGGCCCCGTCGCTCCGCTTCTTCGACAACCGCGAAAAATACCTGCAGTTCGTGTCCACCTGCAATGAGAAGCAGATCATCGCCCGCCGCGTCGCTATGGACATCCGCTATCTCCAGCCCGTCCAGCCGGCGCTCCGCGTGTTCGACGCCGGCATGGGCGACGCCACCGTCCTCACCCGCCTTATGCGCCACCTTCACCAGCGCTTCCCCACCGTGCCCTTCCTCGTCGTCGGCAAGGAGATCAGCCACGAGGACGTCCGCCTCAGCCTCGAGCGCATGGGCGACCGCCTGAGCGAGCACCCCCAGACGGTGCTCGCCGTCACCAACATGCTCTACACAGAGGCGCCCTACCTCTGGCCCTCGTCGGAGGAGAAGCAGGCGCGCATCAACTGGATGGAAGTCGCCTTTGAGGGCAATACCGCCTACGAGTTCGACGAGCAGATCCGCGATCTCCTGCCCCTCGTGCGCGAGTGGTGGCAGACGCGGCCCAGCGAGCGGACGGGCAATCCCGTCTATGCCGCCCCCTCCGTCCTGATCATCTACCGCAAGGACCAGGAGTGGCCGCTGGCTCCCGTCATCCCGCAGCGCGGCGGCGAGGGCCTCGCCTACGACCTCATGCTGGCCGCGCAGCCCTTCCGCGCCACCCAGCCGGCACCGGCGAAGATCCGGACCGTCCTCGCTCCCCTCGCCCGCGCCCTTGCGCCCGGCGGCAGCATGGTCGTCGTGCAGTCGACGGGCAAGGACCCCGGCATGGAGATCATCCGCACCCTCTGGCCCGACGAGGACCCCTTCCGCACCCCGCGCTTCGACTTGATGCGGGAGCTCCGCACCCAGCTCGGCGAGTCCAACTCTGACCTGCGTTTTCTCAGCTACCCGGACTCCCGCGCCGAGTTTCGCTACGAGCTCCAGCTCCAGCCGGAGGAGGTCGAGAGCAACATCGGCACCTCCGCGCTGCTGGCGGCCTGGAACGCCGCCACCTACGTCGCGCAGACGGACGATGACCGCCTCCGGGACGCCATGACCCGCGGCGACTACCTCGACGTGACGCAGTCGGTCCTCCAAAAGTACAACGGCCTCTGGTTCACCGATGAGTCCTTCCTCATCTCCAGGGCCCCAGCGGAGGCGATGTAATGGCAACCCTGATGGAGCGCCTCGCGACGGGCCGTGTCATGGTGTCCGACGGTGCCACGTGGACGTACCTGCAGCAGAACGGCCTCGAGTCTTGGCAGTGCGCCGAGGAGTTCAACGTCACCAACGGCCCCGTGGTCCAGGGCATGGCCGCCGCCTACCTCGACGCCGGCGCCGAGATGGTGCTCACCAACACCTTCGGCGGCAACCGCTACAGCCTCGGCAAGTACGGTTTCGGCGACCGCGTGGCGGAGTTCAACCGGGAGGCGGCCCAGCACGCCAGGTCGCAGGCGGGGGCGGGACGCTACGTCGTCGGCTCCGTCGGCCCCCTCGGCGAGTTTCCTCTGCCCCTCGGCCGCGTGCACCCGGACGAGATGCGGGACGCCTACGCCGAGCAGGTGGTCGCCCTCGCGGAGGGGGGCGTCGACGCCGTCTTGTTCGAGACCCTGCGCGTGGTGCAGGAGGCGGAGATCGCCATAGCGGCGGCGAAGGAGCACACGGACCTGCCCATCATGGCCAGCATGGTCTTCGACCGCGGCGACGACGGCTTCATCACCATCATGGGTCTGTCGCCCGCGGAGGCGATGGAGCGCCTGCAGCAGGCCGGCGCCGACGTGGTGGGCGCCAACTGCGGCAACGGCGTCGAGGACATGGTCGCCGTCGCCCGCGAAATCCGCAGCGCCTCCAGCGCCTACACCATCATCCACTCCAACGCGGGCATCCCGTCCATCAGAGACGCGGACATCGTCTACCCGGAGTCGCCGGAGTACATGGCCCCGCACTTCGCGGAGCTGGCGCGCATGGGCGTCAGCATCGTCGGCGGCTGCTGCGGAACCGGCCCCGAGCACATCCGCGCCCTGACGGCGGCCTTGCGCTAGAACTCGACGATAGCCCGACCCGCGATCTGCCCGTTGCGGAGCGCCTCGCACGCCTCGTTGATCTGCTCCAGGCGGTAGCGCTGCGTGACCATCAGGTCCAGCGGCAACTTGCCCTCCTGGAACCACCGCACCAGCATCGGGAAGTCCCGGTCCGGCACGCTGCACCCGCCCGGCGCACCCCGGTAGACGTTGCCCCGGAAGAGGTTGAACGGCGCGATCTGCGGCGCCTCGCCGTGCGGCACCCCGCCGAGCACCCCCGTGCCCCCCACGCGCGCCCCCCCCCGCCCGGGCCGCGTCATCAGCAGCGCCTGCTCGATCGTCTTGCCGATGCCGATGGCGTCAAAGGCGAACTCGACGCCGCCGTTGGTCATCGCCGCCACCTCGGCCACCGCGTCGGTCTCCGACGCGAGGACGCCGTGCGTCGCGCCGAACTGCCGCGCGAACTCCAGCTTCTCGGCCGTCAGGTCCACGGCGATAACCGGGTACGCGCCGACGTTGGCGCACGCCTGGATGATGCTCAGGCCGACGCCGCCCGCGCCGATGATGGCGCACGAGGTGTTCGGCCGCACCATCGCCGCGTTGATGGCCGCACCGCAGCCCGTCATCACCGCGCAGCCAATGACGGACGTCACGTCCGTCGGCACGCCCGGGTCGAGCGGCACCACCATCTGCTCGTCCACCACAACCGTTTCCGCCCACGTGAAGGTGCCCGTCGCTACCGGCGCGCCGAAGTTGACTGTCGCGCCCTTGTACGTCACGATGGCCGGCGTCGGCGCGGGAATGGTGGGCGACGCCCCTCGCGGCACCCACGTCACCATGACGTTGTCGCCCTCCCGCACGTGCGTCACCGCGCTGCCCACGGCGGCGACCACGCCGGTCGACTCGTGGCCGAGCACCAGCGGCACGTTGGCGTTCGGCCTGTCGAGCTCGTGCAGCTGCGAGTGGCACACCCCCGTCGCGAACTGCCTGACGACGACGTGGGTCGGGCCAGGGTCCGGCAGGTCAATATCATCGATGACCATGGGCTTGCCCTGTTCGAGATATAGGGCGGCGGGCGTCTTCATCGCGTCCTCCAATGCTCGTCGTGCGGCTGCCAAATGCAGGGCCGCCCTGCGGCTGTGCGCCGGGCAGGGCGGCCCATGTGGTTCTTGAGGGGCGCTTACCGGCGGAAGCGCACGCGGCCGCTGGGCGTTGCGCCGTCCGCGGTGTCCAGCTCGATGATGACTGCCGCGCCGGTGGTCCATGACTCGTGGTTTCGCTCCACCTCCGGCGTCTCATCGAAGATGCGCTTGCGCTCCTCGTCGTCCTCCTCGATGCGCGCCTTGCCGGTGAAGATCAGCGTGGAGCGCGTCGGGTTGTCGCGGTAGAGCAGCGACATGTTGGGGTTGGTCTTGATGGCGTCCGCCAGACCGGACTCCTTCCGGGCCCAGATGCTCAACGCCTGCCCGCCGTAAGCCCGGACGCTGCCCCGCAGTGAGAGCTTCGGCTTGCCGTCGGCGTCCACGTAGCTGACGGAGAGGGGCGTGTCGTTGAAGAGGGCGTTGTTGACGGCCTCGCACACGAAGTCCGGGAGCTCGCTGACCTCGAACAGCTCCGTGCCGACGACGTTCTCCTGGTCAACGCGGCTGATCTTGTCCGCGTCGTTGAAGGCGAAGGTCAGGTTGACCTTCGAGGGGCCCGCGCCGACGGGCTGCATCGTGCCGCGCACCACCACGCTGCCGTTCTCCTCGACCGGGTCGGGCCAGTTGCCCTTGCGGTACACGGGCGTCAGGGGCCAGATGCCCGTGATGTGCTCCAGCGCCTCGTCGTAGCCGTCGAAGGTGCGGTTGCCCACCTGCACGACGATGTCCTGGGCGAGGTGGGAGGCCGCATCGTCCGCCGCGCCCCGGTCGCCGGTGGCCAGCGCCTTGGTGTAGGCCGCCGCTGCCGCCAATCGTTCCTGCGTTGCCATGATGTCACTCCTTTCGCGCAGCCGGGAAACACGCATAGATAGCCCGGCTGAATGCTTCCTCAGTACAGCGATGCTACCCAAAGGCGCGTAGGGGGTCAAGTCCTGGATGAGGATAACTCGTATCCGCCATCGAGCCGCCTGTCCGTCGACCGTGCCAACCTACAAGCGGCTCTGAGCTGCCACGCCCCGCTCCCGCCCAATCGCCCGCACCTGTGGGTCGCGGGTCACGCCCGCTAGGGCGATGGCGCACGCGATGCCGCCGTTGATGGCGACGGCCAGCGGCGCCGTGATGGCGTTCGCCAGGAAGCCCACCTGCATCGAGCCCATCGGTTGCGCGAGGGTGTACGTCATGCCCCAGATGCCCATGACACGGCCCCGGTACTCATTGGGCACCTCCAGGTGCAGAATGCTCTGGCCGATGACCACGAAGAGCTCGTTTCCGGCGGCCGAGAGAAACTCCATCGCGAGCAGCAGCGCGTACCACGGCGAAAGCGCGAAAACGATTACCGCGCCGCCAAACGACAGCGCGCTGCCGGCCAGCACCCCGCCCTTGTTGCGGATGCCGCCCAGCGAGCCGCCCAACAGCGCGCCCGCCATGCCGCCAACGCCGCCTGCGGCGTAGATGTAGCCGATGGCCGAGCCGGATGCCTCGCCGAAGAGCTTGTCGGCGAAGACGGGCGCGAGGATGACGTGGGAGCCGGCAAAGAAGGCATTCGTCATGCTGGTGCCGATGATGAGGAAGAAGATGCGGTGGTTTCGGACGAATATCAGCCCGTCCTTCAGGTCCTGCAGGCCGTTGGCCCCCTGTGCCCGCTTGATGTCCCGGGGGCGCGTCAGGAAGACCATGAAGCAGTAGATGAAGCTGCCCATCGCGACGATGTACAGCGCGACGCCCGCCCCCTGCATCGGAACGCCGAGGTAGTCGATGAGGTAGCCAGCGAGGACCGGCGCGAAAATGCGCGCGCCGGGGTGGATGGCCGAGTTCAGCCCGACGGCGCTCGACATGTGCCGGTGGTCGATGAGGCTGGGGAAAATTGCCTGCCGCGACGCCTGCTGGAATGACTGCACCGCGCCCACGGCAAACACCAGCGCGAGCACCTGCCACACCTGGATGTTTCCGGAGTAGGTGAGGGTGGCGAAGATGGTCCAGATGACCCCGACGATGGCGATGGTGATGGTAAGCAGCTTGCGCTGGCTGAACTTGTCCGCGGCGATGCCGCCGGCCAGCCCGAGGACCGTCGCGGGCGCCGCCCGTGCGAGCCCCAGCAGCCCAAGCTGCAGCGCGGAGCCCGTCAGCTCGAAGATGAGCCATGCCTGGACGGTGATGGAGATCTGCTGGCCAATGACCGACATGAAGTTGCCGGTCCAGTAGAGGCGAAAGTCCCGGTGCTGAAGCGCCTGGATGACCGCCAGTCTCTCGGCGATGGCGTTGACCTCCGTTGTGCGGGCGTCGTCGCTCCGCGGGGCCTCTTCTGAGTAGGGCGAATCCTACTCCCGATGGGGTCGTCCGTCCACTTGACAGGCGCGAGACGCCCACCGGGAGACTGAATGAGAGGGCTAGCGGTCTGCGAGCCGGTCGCGGAGCTGGGAATCCTGTTCCCGGAGCTCCTCCGTGAACGCCGCGCCGAAGTCCTCCGGCTCGTACAACGGCCGGATCTCGAGGTCGCTGGGGCCGGGCATGGGGTTGGGAGCGCGCTTCGCCCACTCGATCGCCTCGTCCATGTCCTTGACCTGCCAGATCCAGTAGCCGGCGACAAGCTCGTTGGGGCTGGCGAAGGGGCCGTTGACGACGGTGCGGCTGTCGCCGTCGAAGGTGATGCGGACTCCCTGGGACGTCGGCTTGAAGCCGTCGCCGTCGAGCATGATGCCCGCGTTGACCAGCTCCTCGTTGTAGGCGCCCATGGCCGCGATGAGCTCGGTGGAGGGCATGAAGCCCGCCTCACTATCCGCCGTGGCCTTCACCAGAACGACAACGCGCATGGCAGTTTCCCTCCGTGCCTGGGATGTGCAAGCGGGCCGCTCGCCCTCCGGTTTCCCTCAGGACGAACGGCCCGCTCTTCCCTTCTGTTGAAGAAGCGGCCCGTTACCGCACCGGACTACACCAGCGTCGGGTGGCCGGGGTTCTTCACCCTGGGAACGGTCTCGTCAAACGTGATGTCCCGGTCCTGGATCAGCGAGATCGATCGCAGCTGGTAGAGCCTGCCATCGCGGGGCACGTAGGGCTCCGAGCCCTCCATGATCTCCCGCGCGCCCCGCAGGTAGACCCGGCGCAGGTTGATGATCGCCGAGTCCGATGTGCCCAGGTGCTCCTTGGTGCGGTCGCAGATGGCGCCCATGCTCTCCTGGATGCCCGCGTCCTGCACCGAGCCGTTCTCGATGCCCGTGAAGTTGAAGTACTTCTGCATCTCCCGGTCGATGCCGTAGTCGTTGTCCCTGTTGACCGTGGCCCGCATGGTGCGGGGGTCCAGCTCCAGGTCGCTGGCGGGGTGGTTCTCGCCGGGGCGCAGCGGGCGGCTGGCGTTCCAGCTGTACGTGAACATCCAGCAGTTGTCGTCGTCCATGGGCACCCAGCCGTGGCCGCTGTAGGTCAGCTCGTCGGCGTTGCCCAGGCCGCCCGGAATGATGGTGAAGAAGGGCATCATGAAGGGCGTGATGCGCCAGTAGTACTCGCTGTCGCCGGAGTTGCGCTGCGCGCCGTACACGAAGCCGTACTCCGTGTCCTTCACGATGAAGCGCGGCGAGCTGTCGCCGATCATGGCGGACGGCTGCCCGCCGCTGTTGCGGCGCCGGGGCGCGTCGGGGTTGTCGCGCTGGTACGGCGTCAGGCCGGAGTGAAGGAAGGACACGTGGCTGGAGTCGATGCCGCCCTCGATGCCCTGCACGTAGTTGTTCTCCTGCAGCCGCCGGGACACGACGCGGTGGTCATCCGGCACCATGGCCCAGCCCACCTCCGGCAGGTCGGG
>JAPPNT010000192.1 GCA_028873745.1 Chloroflexota bacterium
CCGCAACGCCGGGCAGGGCTGGCTGGATCCCGGCGTTGCGGCGATGGTGGACGACCTCGCGGAACAGGTGTCGTGCGGGAGTTCCGCGGCGGCGCTGCGCAGCGCCCTCGCTGGGACGGGCGCAGCGGACGTTGAGGGCCTGCTCAACCTTGATGTTGAGATGCGGGCGGCGTTGCCCGTCTACGGCGCGTTGGCCGGCAGCATGCTGTGCGCCGCCGGGGGCGCCGATGCCGAGACCCTCCAGTTTCTGAACGGTCTCGCCATCGCTGACAGCGCCGAGGTTCTGCAGCTGTTGGGGATCGATTCCGCCGCCGCCGAGGGGGCAGCGCCGCCGGTGCGGCTGCGTATCCTTGCACGGCTGACGGAGGACGGCCGCATCGAGCACGCCGTTGAGATGCCGGGCGGTGAGCAGGTCCTGCCGTCCTCGCGGCACCTGCCCGCTGACGCCCCGCTCGACGAGTGGCGGATCAGCACCGACGTTGAGGTGGACGGCCAGCCCATCGGCAAGATTCGCTCGCGCCGCCTGGCCGATGGCCGCATGGAACTGGGCTTCCTGGGCGCCGACGGCCAGAGTGTCGTGCCGGACATCCGCTACCTGCCTGCGGACATGCCGTCCGGAGTCTGGCTCCGCAGCGGTGAGTTTGCGGTGCCGCTCGTTGGCGTACTGGAGTAGGCGAGCGCGTTGTGAGCTCAGGAGTAATGGCAGGGGCGAGTCTGCCATCAGACTCGCCCCTGCTGTTGCCTGGCGTCGCGGCGTCCCGTTCATCCTGACTCCGCCGGAAAAGCGAACAGAGGTGTTCCCTACCCGCCCGCCGGCGCTTCCACCGGCGCCTCCACACCGAAGAGCTTGGAGGCGTTGTCCCACAGGATTTTCCGCTTGGCCTCGTCCGGGATGTGCTCCTGCGCCAGAAAGGTGTTCACTGCCTCCGGGAAGATGCAGTCGGAGTGCGGGTAGTCCGTCGAGAACAGCAGCCGGTCCGCCCCCATGAAGTCGATGGCGAACTTGATCGGCCCCTCCTCCGGCTCCACCACGCAGTAGCCCTGCTCCTGAAAGTACTCGCTCGGCAGCTTGGAGAGCTCGTAGTCCATGTCGGGAGCGTGGGTCTCCCACTTGTCGTCCAGCCTCCACAGGAACCACGGCAGCCAGCTCGCGTTGACCTCCATGAACACCGGCTTCAGGTTCGGGAACCGCTCCAGCACACCGCCGATGGTCAGCTCTGCCAGCTGCGTCATCGCGTGCACCGGCCCCACCATCGCGTTGCCGACGATCTCCATGTTCCGCTTGCCCCAATACCGGTGATTGTAGTTGTCGCGAAGCAGGTAGTTGGCCGGCGGCCCGTGCATCCCGAAGGCCGTCCCCAGTCGGTCCATCTCCTGCCACAGCGGGTCGAAGTGCTCGTCGCTCAGCAGGTTCCCGTTCACCGCGCCGCCCGTCATCGCGACCGCCACGGCGCCCAGCTCCTCGACGGCGCGCTGGGCCTCCCCGGCGGCGAGCTTGGCGTCGTGCGGCGGCACCCACGCCCAGAACTTGAACCGGTCCGGGTGCGCGCTGCAGAACTCGGACGTGAAGTCGTTGTACACCCGGCACAGTGCCAGCGCGTGCTCCGGGTCCAGGCCGTCGTACCGCACCATACCCATCGCGACCGTCGGCATGAACACCCCAACGTCGATGCCCTCGATGTCGAAGCCCTCCAGGAAGACGTCCGGCGAGGGGTCCTTGGTGACCTTCATCAGCCCAGGGTTCGCCGTCACGCGGCGCTGGCTGCGGCGGCGCACCATCGGGTTGGGCGTCGACTTCGGCGTCTCCACCCCGTCCAGCACGATGCGCCCGCTGCTCCCCTCGAGGAACCCGCCGTTGTCCGGCCGCACCACGTGCGTCCGCGACCGGAAGGGCTCCGGCAGCCGCTCAATCCAGATCTCCAGCGGCTCCATCATGTGCGGTTCAGCGTCGATCACCTTGAAGCCGTTCTTCGCCATTGCGAGCCTCCTGTGCGGCTTTCGCCGCAACCGGTTCCTCTGCCCGTTCTCCCTGAGGGAAATCGAAGGGCGAACCCCTACCGCGCCAGCGCGTGCCCCGGGTCCAGCGGCCTCGCTTCCTTCCACGTGATGTCCGCCGGCTTCACGAAGTCGTCGCCGCGGATCAGTTCGTACGGGATCGCTGGGTCCAGCCCTGGCGGCGTGATCCCCTCTTGGAAGTTCTTCACCGACTCCGACAGCAGCCTCCGCATCGCGATGATTGCCCGGTCGCTCGTGCCCAGGTGCTCGCGGGTGCGATCGTAGATCGCGCCCATGCTCTCCTGCACCGCGTGGTCTTGCGTCCGGGTTCCGAAGATGCCGGAGAACCCGCGGGACTTCATCGCCTCCCGGTCCTGCAGATACCAGTTGTCGCGGTTGCGCGCCTTCCTGAAGCCGTCTTCCAGGTCGTGGAAACCGAACTGCTCCCGCCGGTCGTGCCGCTCCTGCGCGGTGAAGGGACGGTGCTCGTTGAACCCGATCTCCCACTGCCAGCACGAGTGGTCGTCGCGCGGCACCCAGATGGAGAACCCGTTGGTGCGGTCCGGCGGGCCGGGGATGTAGCTGTAGAACGGCAGGATGTACGGCGTCATCCGCACGTACTCCTGGTCCGGCCCCGCCGTCCGGACGGCCGCGTACCGGTACCCGTATGAGGTATACTCGACCTCCAGCCGCGGTGCCGTGTCCGCCATGATCAGCCCGTTCACCGGGTTCCCCCACCCCGTCCGCACGCCGCCGAACGAGCGGTGCAGGAAGGACGCGTGCGACGAGTCGATGCCGCCCTCCAGCCCCTGCAGAAAGTTGCACTCCTGCAACGTCTTGATGGCGCTTAGGTGGTTCTCCGGCACCTGCGTCCACTGGAACGATGGGAAGGGCGGTAGCGTCGCGCTCGTGCCCATGTAGCACCACACGATGCCCGCCGCCTCGCGCGTCGCGAAGGCGCGCGCCTTCACCTTCTCCTTGAAGTTTGACGCCGCTGGCTCCGATGGCATGTCGACGCAGTTGCCGTGCACGTCGAACTTCCACCCGTGGTAGATGCACGTCAGCCCGGACTCCTCGTTCCGCGCCAGCGCCAGGGACGCTCCCCGGTGCGGGCAGAACTCCTCCATGATCCCAACGTCGCCGTTAGAGTCTCGGAATGCCACCAGGTCCTCACCCAGCAGCTTCAGCCGTAGCGGGGTGCCGTCGTTCTCACGGATCTCGTGCGAGTAGAGGGCGGGGATCCAGTAGAGGCGCATCATCTCGCCCAGCGGTGCCCCCCGCCCCGTCTGCGTGATCAGGTCGTTCTCTTCGCGGGTCAGCATGGCTACTCCTCACTCATTCCGGTCTCGGTTCTCGGGTGTGCCGGGCGGCCCTTGCGGCGGGTCCTCCGGCGACCAGCGTTTGTACGTGAACGCAAACACCGCCAGGGACAGCCCGAAGACGGCAAACGTCCAGTTCTTTAGCCACAGTGGGAATGCGGGCCCCGTGAAGTCCGTGATGATCAAGAAAAGCATGAACGCCCCGGATGCAAGGAGCGCCCGTCCGAAAAACTGGTGTACGCGCTTCATCTTCCCTCTTGGAGGGGCCCCCTTTTGGAGGGAACCCCTCTCTGAATGGCCCTCAGGGAGAGGTGTGCGTGGTGATTGGTGCAGTATAGCAGGATTGGCTATTGGGCCGGCCCGTCCGCAGGAAACAACATGCGCTTTGCCGCAATTTTTCCATGGAAACGTCCTTTTCATCCCGGAGCGCTTACTGTACTCTGGCTGTGTTGACGGAACGTCACGGCCCCTGCCAAGCGGGCCGGTGTACTGTCCCGCTCCCCCCGGCGGGAGGCGGACGATAGCCCATGGAGCGCCGAATGAGAATGACAGCCTGGAAAGCGGTGGTGTTGGTTCTTTTGGCTGTCACCGCGTCCACTGTCGTCTGTACTGCGGACACCGGGACCCAAGATCCCCCCGACGTCGAGGCCACCGTACGGGCCCTGCTGCCCACGGCCACGCCCACAGCGACCCCCAACCTCGACGCAACCGTCGAGGCCGGCATCGCCGCCACCGTCGCCGCCCTGCCGACCCTCGCCCCCTCTCCGACGCCCCTAGTCCTGCAGCCTACTCCCGTCCCGGTGCCCGTGCCGACACCGGCTCCCACGCCCGTCCCCGCGCCGGTGCCCGCCTCCACGCCGACACCCCAGCCGGTTATCGTCGTCACTGCAACCCCTACGCGGACGCCCGTGCCCACGCGAACGCCTGTCCCCACGCCGACGCCGGTCACGTCGTTCGGCCCCCGCGATGTTGACCTCTCCCACAACCCGGACGGCCGCTCCTTCACCTATCGCTCGACGGGTGTCTCATTGGCCGACGCCACCGTGACCGCGCAATTCGTCAATCCGTACGACGCCTCGGAGCACCCCTTCAGCTATGGCATCTTCATCCGCGTCCCTGACGATCCCGAGGGGAAGTCCTTCGCCTGCGTCATCCACAGCGACGGCTGGGTTGCGGGCATAGCCTCGTACGAGTTTGTGGAGGTCAGCCTCGGGTCCCGTCTCCCTGCTATAGGCGCCGACATCGGCAACCGGGGCCCCGTCAACATGCTGAACCGGGAGGAAGACACGCCGTTCATGCGTCAGGGTGAAGGCGAAGTCAACGAAGTCACGGTGACCGTCATCGGCCGGAGACTGACCCTGATAGTTAATAACTGGGTGGTGCGTGAGACCAGCCCCATCTTCATCACCGGTGCCGGCGATGTCGCCGTGGCCACCGGCGTCTATGTCGGCACCGAGCGCGAGGGCGCCGTGACCCGAGTGCGCGACCTCAAGGTGGAGCCCGCCCGTGACGATACCATCAGCTCCGTCCCCGGCGTGTAGCGCTCTCCGCGCGCCCGCCCCGCTCCTTGACCGCCCCCACCCTCGGTGCTAGCCTTCCGCCACTGACAGCCATGGGCCGCCTCGGAGGAGAAGGGGGTGCGTCATGCAGGAGCCAATGTCCGGAAGCCGCATGGAAGACCTGGAGCTCTTCTACGAGGAGGTCAAGCGCTACCAGAGCCGCCCGCTCTGGGTCTCCCGCACCGACCCGCAGCCCAAGGCCGTCCCCTACCTCTGGAAGTACCAGGACTTTCGCCCTCTCCTCTTCCGCGCCGCCGAGATCGTCCCCATGGAAATGGCCGAGCGCCGCGTGCTCATCTTCTCCAACCCCGGCCTCCTCGGCCGCGGGCCCGCAACGAGCACCCTCTCCGCCAACCTGCAGATCATCAACCCCGGCGAGGTCGCGCCTAGCCACCGCCACACTGCCTCCGCGCTGCGCCTCATCGTCGAGGGCGACAGCGCCTACACCGCCGTCGAGGGCGAGAAGACCTACATGGAGCCCGGCGACTTCATCACCACCCCCAACTGGTTGTGGCACGACCACGGCAACGAGGGCGATCGTCCCATGGTCTGGCTCGACGGCCTCGACTCCACCCTCGTCAACGCCCTCGACGCCACCTTCCGCGAGGAGTACCCAGAGGAGAGCCAGCCCCTGACCAAGCCGACCGAGGTCTCCCAGCGCCTCTACGCTGCCGGTTCCCTCCGCCCCACGTGGGTGGACCGCTCCCGGCTGCACTCGCCCCTCATCAACTACAAGTTCGCCCAGGCTTACGACGCCCTCTCGACCCTCGCTCGCGAGTCCGAGGGCAGTCCTTTCGACGGCATCTGCCTCGAGTACTCCAACCCCCAGACCGGCGGCCCCGCCATGGCCTCCATGGCCTGCTACGCCTCTCTCTTCCCCGCGGGCATGCACACGCAGGCCCACCGGCACACGGGCGGCGTTGTCTACCACGTCATCACCGGCAGCGGCTACTCCGTCATCAACGGCGTCCGCTTCGACTGGACCGCCAAGGACACCTTCGTCGTCCCGTCCTGGGCCTTCCACGAGCACGTCGCCACCGAGGAGTCCGTCGTCTTCTGGTACACCGACACCCCCGTCCTCGAGCCCCTCGGCCTCTACCGCGAGGAGCCGTACGAGGAGAACGGCGGCCACCAGCGCGTCACCGGCAACTTCGCGCCAATCCCGGCGTAGCCCCAGGTGCGCCGCTCCAGCGGATCACGCCCGCCCTCGCAGCCGGTGCGCGTGGTCAACGTCGTCGACGGCGACACCGTTGACGTCGTCCCGGCGAGAGCGCGCCGAGGTGGCAATGTCACCCGCGTCCGCCTCTGGGGCATCGACGCGCCCGAGTGGGACCAACCCCTCGGCCGAGAGGCTACCCTAGCCCTTGGCAATCTCCTGCGGGACGGTCCCGGCGTCCTCCGCATGGAGGTATTCGCCTACGACCAGTACGCCCGCGCCCTCGGCCTCCTCTACTGGGAACGCGACGGCCGCGGTCGCTCGGTCAACCGCGTCATGGTGGGGCTCGGAATGGCCTACACCTCAAGGCATAGGCAAGGGGCGTGGTTCCGAAAGGAGTTGGGCTTCTATTCTGAGGAAGCCGACGCGCGTCGCCGCAACGAAGGGATCTGGGCGCTGCCCAACAGCCTGCGGGTCACGCCGTGGGCCCACCGGTCCAGAGTGCGCCGGCCTGCGGAAGTCGGCTCACCCATCCGCTTCGTATTGGTGCTCCTCGCATTCGCTATGCTCGCTTCGGTTCTCTTGAGCACCGGCTTGTGCGAACGCTTGGCAAACTAGCTGTGGTTGCGCCCAGTCTTCGCGCCGGGAGAGGCATTCGCTGGTAAACCTATCCCACGGCAATTATCATGAGGGCAGAAACCCCGCATCCGCTGCGTGAATGCTATTGAGGAGGCCCCACATGGTCAAAGAACTCTTGGACGCCTACGACGTTGAGGACATCAAGACCATGGCGGCGGCCCACTTCTGGCCGCACAGCCGACAGGCCGGCGATATGTCCGACGAGACCGGCATCAAGCTCGTCGTCCGCGGCGAGGGCTCCTACGTGCAGGACGCCGCCGGCAAGCAGTGGTTCGACCTCATCTCCGGCATGTGGCTGAAGAACGCCGGCCACGGCCGCCGCGAGATCGCCGACGCCGTCTACGAGCAGATGCTCGAGATCTCCTACACTCCCGGCGGCTCCGTCTCCCCCGTCACTGCCCGCCTCGCCGCCAAGCTCGCGAGCCTGTCGCCCGACCCGGACTCCCGCGTCTACTTTTGCAGCGGCGGCGCCGAGGCCGTCGAGACGGCGCTGAAGATGTCCCGCAAGTACCACAAGAACAACGGCGAGCCGGGCCGCTTCAAGTTCATCGCCCGCCGCGGCTCCTACCACGGCGCCACCTTCATGAACATGTCCCTCGGCGGCGGCAGCGTCGCCTCCGGCTCCGACTACGGCCCTCTCATGCCCTACGCCGTCAACATCGCCCAGCCCGGCGAGTACCGCTGCCGCCTCTGTCGCGGCATGAGCGCCTGCGACCTCGAGTGCGCCCGCGACCTCGAAATCGCCATCCAGAACGAGGGCCCCTCCACCGTCGCCGCCTTCATCGCCGAGCCCATCTCCGTCGCTTCCGGCGTCCACGTCCCGCACCCCGAGTACTGGCCCACCATCCGCGAGATCTGCGACAAGTACGGCGTCCTCCTCATCTGCGACGAGGTCATTACCGGCTTCGGCCGCACCGGCAAATGGTTCGCCACCGAGCACTGGGGCATCAAGCCGGACATCTTCACCGTCGCCAAGGCCCTCACCAGCGGCTACCTGCCCATCGGCGCAGCCGTCGCGGGCAAGAACGTCGCCGACGCCTTCATCGGCGACCAGGCGAGCACCTTCCGCCACCTCATCACCTTCGGCGGCAACCCGCCCGCCTGCGCCGCCGGCCTCGCAAACCTCGAGATCATGGAGCGCGAGGACCTCGTCGGCAACTCCGCCCGGCTCGGCGAGTACCTCTTTGACAGGGCCCAGTCCCTCTTCGAGCACCCCATCGTCGGCGACGTTCGCGGCGGCCTCGGCCTCCTCGTGTCGCTGGAGTTCGTCAAGGACCGCGCGACGAAGGAGAAGTTCTCCGCCGATGCCAACCTGATGCAGCTCGCCTCCGCAGAGATGAGCAAGGAGGGCCTCCTCGGCCGCGTCATGGGCGACGTCATGCACCTCGCCCCGCCCCTCAGCACCACCCGCGACGAGCTCGACGAGCTTGTTGAGAAAGTGGATCGCGTCATCGGCGCCGTGGAGGCCCAAATCTAGCAGTCCAAACTCGTCATTCCCGCGGAGGCGGGAATCCGGAGGGTGGGGTGGCTATTCGTATTATTGCCGCTCCGGTGGCGATAGTTGTACCATAACTAGGCACAGTGCCTTCTGCGTGCTGCATTGCCATGGGTGGAGGTTCCCTTTGGCGACAAGACGGGCCAAGCCACAAACGCAGACGCTGCCTGCCGATCCGGTGACCGGGAAGGTGTCCGCGGACGACGCGGAGGAGCCGATTGATCCCGAATTCCGGGAGTGGTTGGGCAGGCTGTGGCCTCCCATATCTATGGGCGAATGGCCTGAAGGATTCACGGTCGGTCGTGATCAAATTTACGACGAAGACGGGCGCTAGCGCCTTTGTTCATCGACACCAACATCCTCGTTCAAGCCCGCATCCTCGAAGGACCACATCACCAGGTCGCGTTGGATGCTCTCGACCACGCTCGACGAAGCGGCGCTCCCCTCTTCATCAGCCGCCAGATCATTCGCGAATACCTCTCTGCGCTCACACGCCCGCAGTCTTGGTCCTCGCCCTTGACCATGGGAGCCGCCCTTGACGACGCGGAACAGTTGACCGCCATGTTCACCGTCCTTGAGGATGGGCCAGTGGTGATGGAGCGGTTGTTTGCCCTGTGTAGGGAAATTCCCGTTGGTGGCCGTCAGCTACACGATGCCAACATCGTTGCCACCATGTTGACCCACGACGAACGGCAGCTCCTCACCCTTAACACGGCACACTTCAGGCGGTACCGTGACCTGATCGAGTTGGTGGCGGTGTAACGCCCCCCTCTCTCCTCGTTTTCCGTTGACTAATAATTCGCCACACCGTTGCTAACCCCCACCTCTCCACCGCTATTCTCAATACTCCCACTTTCGTGTAGACTGATTCCATCCAATTTGCCCAATCAAGGGGGATCCTATGACGCAGTCCACCAACGCCGGCGCGCCCGTCTTCGCCGGGGAGCAGGTCTTCTCCGACCTCCCCTATAAGGTCGCGGACCTGTCGCCGGACTCCGTGCGCTTCGGCCGCAAGGAGATCGAGCTCGCCGAGTATGAGATGCCTGGCCTCATGGCCATACGCGAGGAGTTCGCTGCACAGCAGCCGCTTAAGGGCGCCCGCATCACCGGCTCCCTCCACATGACCATCCAGACAGCCGTCCTCATCGAGACCCTGACCGCCCTCGGCGCCGAGGTCCGCTGGGCCTCCTGCAACATCTTCTCCACCCAGGACCACGCCGCCGCCGCCGTCGTCGTCGGCCCCGACGGCACGCCCGACAACCCGAAGGGCACGCCCGTCTACGCATGGAAGGGCGAGAGCCTCGAGGAGTACTGGTGGTGCCTGCTGCAGACCCTCCGGTTCGAGGACGGCAAGGGCCCCACGCTCATCGTCGACGACGGCGGCGACGCCACGCTTGCCGTCCACCTCGGCCACAAGTACGCAAACGCCGGCAAGGTCGACGACCCCGGCCCTGACGCCTCTCCCGACGAGAAGTTCCTGCACGTGCTCCTCGGCCTAGTGCAGGCCGCGGACCCCGGTTTCTTCCCCCGCGTCGCCGCCGACATCCGCGGCGTCTCCGAGGAAACAACCACCGGCGTCCACCGCCTCTACGACATGCAGAAGGCCGGCACCCTCCTCTTCCCCGCTATCAACGTCAACGACTCGGTCACCAAGAGCAAGTTCGACAATCTCTACGGCACGCGCCACAGCCTCGTCGACGCCATCATGCGCGCCACGGACGTCCTCCTCTCCGGCAAGAAGGCCCTCGTCTGCGGCTTCGGCGACGTCGGCAAGGGCAGCGCCCAGGCCCTCCGTGGCCAGCAAGCCCGCGTTGGCATAACCGAGATCGACCCCATCTGCTCCCTGCAGGCCTGCATGCTCGGCCACGACGTCATCACCGTCGACGACGCCATCGAGCAGGAGTACGACATCTACGTCACCGCCACGGGCTGCACCGACATCATCACCGCCGACCACATGCGCCGCATGAAGCACAACGCCATCGTCTGCAACATCGGCCACTTCGACGACGAGATCGACATGGCCGGCCTCGAGCGCATGCGCCGCAATGAGGAGGTCGAGAAGATCGAGATCAAGCCCCAGGTGCATGAGTGGAAGTTCAAGGAGACCGGCCGCAGCATCATCGTCCTCGGCGAGGGCCGCCTGGTGAACCTGGCCAACGCCACCGGCCACCCCAGCTTCGTGATGAGCAACTCATTCAGCAACCAGGTCATCGCGCAGCTCGAGCTGCAGGCCAACGCCGAGTCCTACGGCAAGTCGGTGACCACCCTCCCCAAGCACCTCGACGAGAAGGTCGCCCGCCTGCACCTAGCCCGCTTCGGCGCCCACCTCACCGAGCTCACGACCAGGCAGTCCGACTACCTCGGCGTCCCGAAAGACGGCCCCTACAAGCCAGACCACTACCGCTACTAAACGCTGACGCGGATACCGCACGAGCAATCGAAGGGGCGGCCACCAGACAACGTGGCCGCCCTTCACATTCCATCAAGGACGTGGGATTCCCCCACCCCTGCCGCTACGCCCTCGCCCTCACCCTGCCCTCCCCGCTACCCTTCTTCTATGTCCTCGACACTCCGAGCATCAACCCGCAGCGAAAGGAGCAAAGTACGCCTGAGAAACACATCCACGTATCTGGGACACATTCGAACAAGAAAATCCGAATCGTATCTGTAGAGCCCGTTTTCGTATGAGAGCCGAGTTGAGGAAAAATCTGAAACGAATCAATCGGCCGTGCACGCCTCAGCGTGTCGGAACCAGGCAACAGTGAGCGGGTATCCCTCGACGGCCTCAGCCGCTACAATGGCGCCACCCCGTGACAGGAGTGAGTCCCATGCCTGAAACGCCAGACTGGTACATGGAGTTTGTCGCGGCCGTCGTCGCCCGCCTGCCCCGCGACATCGACGAGGCCGCCGCCCGCCGATGGGCCGGTTCCCCCGATCAGTTGGAGGAGGCCCTCGCAGCCGCCCTGGTCGTCGCCCCCGTCGGCGCCATCGACTCCGCGAGCCCCTTCGAGAACGACAAGGCGGCCGAGGGCATGGAGCTCGTCGAGGATGTCGCCGAGCCCGAGCTAATCGCCGCCGAGAACGTCGGCGAGGTCCAGATCTTCGGCGATGACGAGCCCTTCATGGTCGGTGAGGACGTCGTCGAGCGCGTCCGCTCCATGTCGCCCAAGCTCGGCCAGCGTCACGCCGAGTTCCTGCTCGCCCACCCGGACATGGTTCCGGAGGCTTACAACCGCTACACCCTCGTCTTCGCCGGCACCCTCTGGCGGGACTCGGCCGGCAACCACCTCGTTCCATGCCTGCACCGCAGCCAGGGCGAGTGGAAGATCATGTTCGGCATCCTGGAGATGGGCATGGACAACACAGACCGCATGGCCGTCCCCGTCGGCGAGGCGCCAACCGCCGCGACCGCCGTCCCCGAGGCCCCGGCCGCGCCCGTCAGCGAGGTCTACAACCCGAACGCTCCCTTCCAGAACGACAAGACCGCCGAGGGCATGGAGCTGCTCGAAGACGTGTCCGAGCCCGCGTCCTTCACCGTTGAGAACCTCGGCGAGACCCAGGTCTTCGGCGACGACGAGCCCTTCATGGTCGGCGACGACGTCGTCGACCGTGTCCGCGCCATGTCGCCCAAGCTCGGCCAGCGCCACTGCGAGTACCTGTTTGCCCGCCCGGAGCAGATCCCGGAGGCCTACAACCGCTACACGCTGGTCTTCGCCGGCACCCTCTGGCGGGACCCAGCGGGCAACCACCTCGTCCCCTGCCTCCAGCGCAGCCGAGGCGAGTGGAAGCTCATCTTCGGCATCCTGGAAATGGGCATGGACAACACAGACCGCATGGCCACGCCCGTGTAGCCGACGAGTGGGGTAGTCACACCGTTCTGATTGAGGCCGGCTTGAGACCGCGCTAGGCAACCGGCGCCAGCGCCACGCCGACGCCGACCATGCTGTCCCGCGTGACCAGCGCGATGAGTTCGTCCTCGCTCATGCCCTCGGTCCCCGTCGGGCGCTGCGGCAGCACCAGGTAGCGCAGGTCCGCCGTGCTGTCGACGACGCGCACCTCCACGCCGTCGCCCACGTCGAGGCCGAACTCCCGCATGACCCCGCGCGGGTCCACCACTGCCCGCGACCGGTACGCGAAGCTCTTGTACCAGTCCGGCGGCAGCCCCAGCAGCGATGTCGGGTAGCAGGAGCAGAGGGTGCAGACCACCAGGTGGTGCACCGCGTCCGTGTTCTCCAGCACGGCCAGCTTGGCCGAGCCCACCAGAGGGTATCCCAGCTCCAGCAGCGCCGCTTCCGGGTCTGCCAGCAGCCGGCGCTTGTAGTCCGGGTCCGTCCACGCCCGCGCCACCACCCGCGCCCCGTCCACGGGCGAGCGCGCCCCCTGGAAGTCGATGAGCCGCTGCACCTCGCTCGCGCCGATGACACCCTTCTCGGCCAGCAGCTCCTCCATCGCGAGCACCCGGCGGGCGCGCTCGCTCAGTTCGACGTCCTCCAGCATCCCCTCGTGTTCGTGGCCGTCGTGGGCGTGGTCGTGTCCCTGGTGGGTGTGCGTGCTCATGCTTTTCCTCCATCTGCTGACGCCTCGGCGGCCTCCAGCCACTGCTCGTAGACGTCGACGAGCAGCACGTCGCCCGCTGGCCCGTCGAACCGCTCGCCCCACAGGTCCTTCATGTCGAATGCAACCAGGTAGAGGTCCCGCTCCGGCTTGCCGTCGGCGCCGTAGGCCAGCGTCTCCGGGTTCGGCCACAGGCCGGACAGCGCGTGCACGCGCCCCACGCGGCCCTTGATGTAGCTTGGCGTGCGGTGGTGCGTGGCCATCTCGGCGGCGATGACCTTCACCCGATCGCCGGGCTGAAAGCGCGCCATGCTAGCCCCACCTCTCCCTGAGCGCCTCCGCCCGCGCGTCAATCTCGTCCTGCGCCAGCAGCCCCTTCTCCACCAGCAGCGTCTCCAGCGACGCCGCCCATCGTTCGTAGTACGAGAGCTTCCCGTACTCCTCCGGCGCGATGGACTCGATGCCGCGCCGCAGCTCGTCCGTGGTGATGATGCGCTTCTCCCGCAGGGCCCCGACCATCGCGTGCGTGTGCCTCTCCCAGTCGGAGAACACGTGCTCGGACTGGTCGATGGGGTCGTCGTTGGGCCTGCCGCCCATGTCGTGAACGCCGCTCATTGCGACCCTCCGCAGAAGGCTGATGCCCGCACTCTATGGCGTCACGGCGCAGTTGTCCATGCTCGCATGAGAGGGGAATCGGTGAGGTGGGTTGGTGGCTGCCCGGCCTGGATTCGAACCAGGGTCAGGGGATCCAAAGTCCCCTGTGCTACCGCTGCACCACCGGGCATCGGAAGGCGTAACCTCAGTCTAGCCCGTTGCACCACGGGGGGTCTAGCGCGAGGAGAGGGGCCGGGCGCTGCGCTCAACCCCCTTGCACCGCCTACCCAATCCCCAGCGACTTCGAGCAGTCGACAATGGCGCGAAGCGTCGCCTCGACTTCCGCCGTGTCCACAAGCGAGTACTCGGCCGCGGTGCCCTCGACGGGCGGTCCGACGCGGGCAGCGATCCCCGTTTCCCGAGCAACGGGGAAGGCGTCCTCGTCCGTCACGTCGTCGCCGATGTAGATGGGAAAGATCCCACCCACGCGGTGCGGGATGGCGTCCAGCAGTTCCATGAGCCATCGCAACGCCGAGCCCTTGTGCCACTCCAGCGGAGGCAGCAGGTTCACCACTTCCTTCCCCAGCACGACGCGCACCTCGCCCGCGCTGGCCAACGGGGTGATGACGTCACGAAGCGCCCGCTGCACCGTCGTGCGCTCGTCTCCTGCCACTAGCCGGTGGTGTACGCTCAGCGATAGCCCCTTGTGCTCGAAGATGACGCCCGGTATCTGGCCAATCGCCGCTTCCAGCGTCTCGCCGAGTCGTGCGGCCGTTTCCCGGAACGCCTCGACCTCCGGCGGCACGTGATGGAAGCCCGGCCCCGCGATTTCCAGCCCGTGCTGCCCGGCATAGGCTATGTCGTCCAGCTCCACGCGCTCCCGTAGGTCATCCAACGGACGGCCACTGATCACCGCCACGGCAAATCGAGGCCGGCTGTTCAACTCCCGCAGGACCTGCCGCCGCTCCTCCGTGAGCGTGGCGTCCTCGGGGCGCGACACGATGTCGGACAGTGTTCCATCGAAGTCCAGCGCCACGAGGATTTGCCCCTTGGTGGCGATACCCTCATAGACGACGTCCATGTGGTCGCGTAGCGGGAGCATCGGGGGCCTCAGACGCCGCCCAGGACCATCTCGCGCAGGAAGCGCCCGGCCCAGGCGTAGATGTTGTTCCGCCGAACGGTGCTCCGCATCCTCCGCATCCGGTCCCGCTGCTGGTGCTCGGGCATCTGCAGCGCCTGGTGCAGCCGTTGGGCAATGTCGCGAATGTCGTAAGGGTTGATGAGCAGCGCCTCCGGCAGCTCCCGCGCCGCGCCCGTGAACCGGCTCAGCACCAGCACGCCGCCCTCGTCGAAGCGGCTCGCGACGTACTCCTTCGCAACCAGATTCATCCCGTCATGCAGCGAGCTCACGACGCATACGTCGGCCAACCGGAAGAGCGCCATCAGGTCCGGCCGGTCCACCGGATTGCGCGACAGCTCAATGGGCTGCCAGTCCGCTGTTCGGTGCCGGTCGTTGATCTCCTGTGCCAGCTTCTCCACCTCGTCGTTCAGCGCCTGGTAGTGGGCAATCTGGATGCGGCTCATCTCGCCCACCTGCAGGAAGACCAGCTTGCCCTTGTACTCGGGGTGTTCCTGCAGCAGCACGTCGACGGCCATCAGCCGCTCCGGGATCCCCTTGGTGTAGTCGAAGCGGTCCAGACCCAGCAGCACGTGCTCGAAGCGGTCCAGTTTGAAGCGGTTGCGGAACTCGTCCATCCACTGCGCGGTCTCTGACGACTGCGCGGTCGCCTCTTCCTCGTCGAAGTCCACGCTGATCGGGATGTCGACGACGCGCGTCGTGTGGCCGCTGCGGATGATCTCCCGCCGCTCGCGGTCGTGGCGGGCCTCAAGCGTCTGCTCCACCGTCGCGAGGAAGTTGGCGCCGTGGTAGCGGATGTGGAAGCCGATGATGTCCGCCGAGAGCAGCCCCTCGAGCAGCTCCGCCCCAAAGGGGCACGTCCGGAAGATCTCCGGGTTCGGCCACGGGATGTGCCAGAAGATGCCCGTGGTCAGGTCCGGCCGGGCCTCCCGCAGGTACTTCGGGACCAGGCACAGGTGGTAGTCCTGCACCCAGACGTAGGCCGGGCCGTCGCCCACCTCCTCCAGCACGGCCTCCGCGAAGCGGCGGTTCACCTTCTGGTACTGCTGCCAGTCGCGAATGGTGAACCGCGGCCGCAGGAAGACGACGTGGCAAAGGGGCCACAACCCCTGGTTGGAGATGCCCTCGTAGTAGCCGGCGACCTCGTTGGGATGCAGCCACACCCGCTTCAGGGTGTACGAAGGGTGATCGGGCGGCACCGCCACGCGCCCCCACGCGTCCGCTGCGAGCCGGTCCGCCTCCCCCGTCCCCTGTGCGACCCACAGCCCGCCCTCGACGGCGCGCAGCACAGGGTCGAGGCCGGAGACAAGGCCGCCGGCGGGCCGTCGCCAGCTCAGGCCGTCGGGCTTGGCGCGGTCGGGCAGGTGCACGTACGGCTCGCGATTGGACACGACGACAAGTGGGGCGTCGGCAAACAGCTCTCCAGCGAGTGAACGGAGCCGCTCCTGGGACCATTGGCCGGGCTCAGGCGCCGGCTCCACAAAGGACGGATAAATCGTGCCGGGGTCGACCACTGTGCGCCTCCGTCCATTCGGTCGCGGTTCGGCTGCTATCTGCCGGGCAAGTGGCTTCATTGTGCGAGGGTAGCCGCCAAAGGTCAAACCCGCGGGCTTGGCGTTGCTCGAAGGGCTGGCAAGCGTCACTATAGCGCAGCCCCGCGCGTCGGCTGCCGTGGCCTGCGCCGAAGGTTGACAGCCCCTATCCCGCTCCCTACAATGTGAACTTGCGCTTCATTAGCGGCGGATATTTTGTGGACTTGGAGCATTGCAGTGCCCACCATCAATCAGCTGATCAAAAAGGGCCGGGTGAAGAACCGGACGAAGAGCCGGGCCCCTGCTATGCACTGGCGCCAGAACGCGCTGAAGAACCGCGTCGTCTGGGACGACGTCGGCTCCCCCCAGCGACGGGGCGTCTGCGTGCAGGTCCGCACGGTCACGCCGAAGAAGCCGAACTCCGCGCTTCGCAAGGTCGCGAGGGTGCGGCTCACCAACGGCTTTGAGGTGACCGCGTACATCCCGGGCGAGGGACACAACCTGCAGGAGCACTCAGTCGTGCTGGTGCGAGGCGGCCGTGTCCGCGACCTGCCGGGTGTGCGCTACCACATCGTTCGCGGCGTGTTGGACACCGGCGGTGTCAACGGCCGCAGGCAGGGTCGAAGCAAGTACGGCGCGCGAGCTCCGCGCGGGTAGAATCAATACGAAGGTCACGGGAGACGGACGCAAGATATGCGAAGGCGCAAGGCAGAACAGCGAGTGGTCCCACCGGACCCCCAATACGACAACGTTGAGCTGGCGCGGTTCATCAACCGCATCATGCTCCGCGGCAAGAAGACGGTCGCCCAGCGAATTGTCTACTCCGCCATGGAAATCGTGGAGCAGCAGGCGCACCGGCCGCCCCTGGAGGTCTTCCAGGACGCGCTGCGCAATGCCACTCCATTATTGCAGGTAAAGGCCCGCCGGGTCGGGGGCGCCACCTACCAGATACCCATTGAAGTGCCCGCCCGCCGCGGCAGCGCCCTTGCGATGCGCTGGATCATCAACAGCGCCCGCGCCCGAAAGGGCCGCCCCATGCACCAGAAGCTGGCGCAGGAGTTCCTGGACGCCTCCAGGGGCGACGGCGCCGCGGTAAAGCGGCGGGAGGACCTCCACCGCATGGCGGAGGCCAACCGTGCCTTCGTCCACTACAGGTGGTGATGGTGGCCTGACCCCTCTGGATTGAATCGGCGCCTCCGAGCGCCGGAAAGGGATCCCTTGGATCGAATACGCAACATAGGGTTCATTGCGCACATCGACGCCGGCAAGACGACGGTGACTGAGCGCGTGCTCTTCTTCGCGGGCCGCACCCACCGTCTCGGCAACGTCGACGATGGCAATACCGTCATGGACTGGATGCCCCAGGAGCGCGAGCGCGGCATCACGATCACCGCCGCCGCGACGGCGTGCGAGTGGAACGGCTACGACGTCAACATCATCGACACGCCCGGCCACGTGGACTTCACCGCCGAGGTCGAGCGCAGCCTGCGCGTCCTCGACGGCGGCGTCGTCATCTTCGACGCCGTTGCCGGCGTGCAGCCCCAGTCGGAGACGGTCTGGCGGCAGGCCACCAAGTACGGCGTCCCCCGCATCTGCTTCGTGAACAAGATGGACCGCCCCGGCGCCGACTTCGCCCGCGTGGTCGACATGATCCGCGACCGCCTGTCGGCGCGGCCCGTGCCGGTCCAGTTGCCCATTGGCGCGGAAAACACCTTCACCGGCATGGTGGACCTGGTTCGCCAGAAGGCCTTGGTCTACGGCGACCAGGCCGGCGCGCCCGTGGAAGCTCCCATCCCAGCGGAGCTCGCTGAAGAGGCCGCCAAGTACCGCGACCTGCTGCTCGAGCGCGTCGCGGAAACCGATGATGCGCTCTTGGAGAAGTATCTCGAGGGAGAGGAGTTTTCCGAGGAGGAGCTGGTCGCCGCTCTGAGGCGGGCAACGCTCTCCAACACCCTCGTCCCCGTCCTGTGCGGCACCGCGCTCCGGAACCGGGGCATCCACCCGCTACTGGATGCCGTCATCGACTACCTCCCGTCGCCGTTGGACATTCCATCGGTCGAGGGCATCAACCCGCGCACCGAGGAGACCATCGTCCGGGCGGCGGATCCGCAGGAGTCGCTGGCCGCCTTGGCATTCAAGGTCGCCGCCGACCCCTACATCGGCCGGTTGGTCTTCGTGCGCGTCTACTCCGGCCAGCTCAAGGCCGGTTCCTACGTCTACAACGCGTCCAAGGAGACGGACGAGCGCATCGCGCGGCTCGTGCTGATGCACGCCAACCACCGCGAGGATGTGCCCGCGCTCAACGCCGGGCAGATCGGCGCCGTGGTGGGCCTGAAGAACACCTTCACCGGCGAGACCATCTGCGACGGCTCCGCGCCCGTGGTGCTGGAGCCGCCCAGCTTCCCGGACCCCGTCATCTCCGTGTCCGTCGAGCCGCGCACGCAGGCCGACCAGGAGCGGCTGGAAGAGTCCCTCCGCAAGCTGGCTGACGAGGACCCGACCTTCGTTGTGCGCTACGACAAAGAGAGCGGCCAGACCATCATCTCCGGCATGGGCGAGCTGCATCTCGACGTGCTGGTCGACCGGCTCCGCCGCGAGTTCAACGTGCAGGCGCAGGTGGGCCGGCCGAGGGTGTCCTACCGCGAGGCCATCAGGGAGCCCGTCCGCGTCGAGGGCCGGTTCGTGCGCCAGACGGGTGGCCACGGCCAGTTCGGCCACGTATGGCTGGAGCTGGAGCCGATGGACCGCGGCGGCGGCTTTGTGTTCGAGGACAGGATTGTCGGTGGCGTCGTGCCCAGGGAGTATATCAACCCCGTGCGTGCAGGCGTGCAGGAGGCACTGGACAGCGGCTCCATAGCGGGCTATCCTGTTGTGGATATCAAGGTCTCCCTGGTAGACGGCAGTTATCACCCCGTCGATTCCTCTGAGATCGCCTTTAAGATCGCTGGTTCTATGGCCGTGAAGGAGGGCCTCCGCAAGGCGAAGCCCGTCCTCATGGAGCCATATATTCAGACGGAAGTCGTCACCCCTGGTGAGTTCCTGGGCGAGGTCCTTGGCGACCTGTCCGGGAAGCGGGCGCGGGTGCAGAACATCGAGGGCATCGGGGACGTCCAGACCATTCGTGCGCTGGTCCCCCTGGCGGAGATGTTCGGCTACGCAACCACCGTCCGTTCCCTCACGCAGGGGAGAGCGAGTCATTCCATGGAGTTCCACCACTATGAAGAGGTGCCAGACTCCGTGGCGCAGCAGATGTTGGTCCGCGTGTAGAGAAGAGCAAGGCAGGTTTTGTCATGCCCGGCCAGAAGATACGCATAATTCTGAAGGCGTTTGACCATAGGGCGCTCGACCTGTCCGCGCAGCAGATCGTCGAGACTGCGGAGCGGACAGGCGCCGTCGTGGCCGGGCCTGTGCCGCTGCCGACGCACAAGCAGCGCTTCTGCGTCATCAGGTCGCCGCACATCGACAAGGACTCGCGAGAGCATTTCGAGCTTCGTACGCATAAGCGGCTGGTGGACATACTCGAGTCCACAGGCCGTACGCTGGAGGCGCTCTCCCGGCTGAACGTCGCGGCCGGCGTCGATATCACTATTAAGACATAGCTTTCGGGTGAATCCCGGAAAACGGAGCCAATCGCTGGCTCCGTTTTCTACTGAGAGGCATGGAAAGGCATGGCGGTAGACGGAGTCCTGGGCAAGAAGATCGGCATGACCCAGATCTTCCGTGAAGACGGAAGGTTGGTGGGCGTGACTGCCGTGCAGGCCGGCCCATGCACCATCACCCAGATCCGCTTGCCGGAGAAGGACAAATACACGGCCGTGCAGCTCGGCTTCCACGAGGTCAGGAACCTGCGCAGTCCTGAGAAGGGGCACCTGCGCAAGATCGGCCGCCTCTACCGCCACCTGCGGGAGGTCCCCGCCGGCGACTTGACGGGCGTGGAGGTGGGTGACCCGGTGGGCGCGGAGATCTTCTCCGAGGGCGAGTACATCGACGCCATCGGGACGTCGAAGGGCCGCGGCTTCACCGGCGGCATCAAGCGCCACAACTTCAGCGGCGGTCCCAAGACCCACGGTCAGTCGGACCGCCACCGCGCGCCGGGATCCATCGGCTCGGGTACCTACCCCGGGCGCATCTGGAAGGGCACCCGTATGGCCGGCCACTACGGCGCCGAGCGCGTGACGGTGCGCAACCTCGAGGTGGTGCGGGTCGACGCGTCCCGCAACCTGGTGTTCGTAAAGGGCGCCATTCCGGGCCCGTCGAATGGTCTCGTAATTCTCAGGCGAACGAACAAGGCTGGATAGCAGGCATGGAACTACCGCTCAAGAACATACAGGGAGCGACGGTGGGCAGCATCGAAGTGAGCGATGTTGTCTTCGACACGCCCCTCAACACGGCCGTCATCCACCAGGTGATGGTGGCGCAGCTGGCCAACAAGCGCGCGGGCACCCACAGCACCAAGACCCGCGCCGAGGTCAGCGGCGGCGGGCGAAAGCCCTGGCGGCAGAAGGGCACGGGCCGCGCCCGGCACGGCAGCACCCGGTCGCCCCAGTGGCGTACGGGCGGCGTCACCTTCGGACCTAAGCCGCGCGATTATTCCCAGCGGACGCCCAAGAAGATGCGGCGCCTCGCCATCCGCTCGCTGCTGTCGCAGAAGGTGCGCGACGGCGAGGTCACCGTCATCGAGGAGTTCCGGCTGCCTGAGCCCAAGACTCGCGAGGTGCTGCGCGTCCTGGAGGGCCTGGAGATCTCGGCCAAGTGCCTGGTGGTCAACGAGGCCGTCTCCCAGAAGGAGCTGTGGCAGGCCTGCCACAACCTGAAGCGAGTGAAGTCCGTTCCCGCCTCGACGCTCAATACGGTGGACCTGTTGAACTACACCCACCTCGTGCTGAGCGTCGCGGCCGTTCGGCGTATCGAGGAGCTCTGGGCGCAGGACCGACCCCGCCGCGGCGTCGTGGCGGCTGCGGAGCAGGCGGACGAAGACGAAGCCGAGGCCGGTGAGGAGCAGTCGTCATGACGATGGCGCAGTTGACGGGCGTGCTCATCGGGCCGGTGGTGACGGAGAAGAGCACCCGCCTGCAAGACGAGAACAAGTACACCTTCCGCGTGGCGCTCCACGCCAACAAGACCATCGTCAAGCAGGCGGTGGAGACCCTCTTCGATGTGAAGGTTGAAAAGGTGACCGTGGTCCGGCTGCCGGGCAAGAGGAAGCGGTTTGGCCCGCGCATGTCCAAGGGCCCGGACAAGAAGAAGGCCATCGTGACGTTGCGGCAGGGCGACCGCATTACGGTATTTGAGGGCGTGTAGGTATGGGTCTCAAGCAGTTCAAGCCCATAACGCCGGGAATGCGCCAGTTGGTGCGGCCCGACTTCAGCGAGATTACAAGGAGCAAGCCGGAGCGCTCGCTCCTTGAGCCGCTGCGCAAGTCGGGCGGCCGGAACCGGCAGGGCCGGCTGACCGTGCGGCACCGCGGCGGCGGCCACAAGCGCCGGTACCGGGTCATCGACTTCAAGCGGCGTGACAAGGCTGGCGTCCCCGGCGTTGTGTTCAGCATCGAGTACGACC
>JAPPNT010000071.1:0-16267 GCA_028873745.1 Chloroflexota bacterium
GGCAGGCTGCGTCCCAGTGGGCCGCAAAAGAGCTGCACCGAGCATCTACACGACATCCACACAATATGAAAAAAAGTGGGGCGTGCCGAGGGGCAGGATCGAACTGCCGACACACGGATTTTCAGTCCGTTGCTCTACCGCTGAGCTACCTCGGCGTACGTTCATGGTAGGTGGCGCTCAATTGGCGTGTCAAGCTGATATACTAGCTGTGTGAAGCTAGCGGCGGCGTATCCCTGGCCCGGAGACCTCGAGGAGGCGGCGGCCCTGCAGCGCAGGCTTGCGGGGCTGGTTTCCACCGTCAACGAGACGGCCCAGCTGCTGCGGTACGTGGCAGGGGTGGACATCTCCGCGCCGGACGATCAGGGATGGGTGCGGGGCGCCATCGTCGTGCTGCGCTGGTCGGAGCTGACGCTGGCTGAGGTCCGCATCGGGAGGGCGCAGCCGCCGGTGCCCTACATCCCCGGTTACCTGGCCTTCCGCGAGATCCCCGCCGCGGAGGACGCCCTGGAGCAGCTGGAGATTACTCCGGACGTCATCCTGGTGGACGGCCAGGGAATGGCCCACCCGCGCCGCTTCGGCGTGGCGTGCCACTTGGGGCTGACGGCGGGCGTCCCCACCGTCGGCTGCGCCAAGTCGCGGCTGACGGGCCGCTGGGAGGGGCTGGGCGACGAGCGCGGGGCCTCCGCGCCGCTGGTGGACCGGGGCGAAGTAATCGGGGCCGCCGTGCGCACCCGGACAGACGTGTCGCCGGTCTACGTCTCGGTGGGGCACCGGATCGACCTGGAAACGGCCATCGCCGTGACGCTGGGGTGCTGCCGCAAGCACCGGCTGCCGGAGCCGACGCGGCTGGCGCATCTCGCGGCGGCGGGCCGCTACGCTGAGGGCGTCTACCCGGCGGAGGCGCTGCAAGGCGCGCTGCTGCCGGGGCCCGGTGCCGGTCAGGCGGCGTAAAGGGTTTCGTTTCAAGGCAGGAGCAAAGGAGCACAATGCTGGAGTTGCGGTCACAGATCGAGGAGCTTCGGAGGCGCATATCCTACCTCCTGGAGCGTCTTTGACGTTTCCTCAAAAGAGCAGGAAGTGACCCGGCTCCATGAACAGTCATCGGCCGAGGGCTTCTGGGACAACCAGACGCGCGCCCAGGGCGTGATGCAGCGCCTCTCGACCCTTGGCGACGAGATTGCCTCGTGGCGGGGCGTGCAGGCGCAGGCGGACGGCCTGGCGGAGCTGGTCACCATCAGCCTGCGCGAGGGCGACAGCGACCTGACCGAGGACATCGGGCGGGAGACTGCGGAGCTCGCGGCAAGGGTCGCCGACATGGAGTTCCAGCTCGTCTTCTCCGGCCCCCACGATGACGAGAACGCCATCTTCGCCATCCACGCCGGGGCGGGCGGGTCGGACTCACAGGACTGGGCGCAAATGCTGCTCCGCATGTACCTGCGCTGGGCCGAGCGGAAGGGCTGCCGGGCCTCTGTGCTGGAGACGTCCCCGGGTGAGGAGACGGGCATCAAGAGCGCGATGGTGGAGGTGACCGGTCCCTTCGCGTACGGGTGGCTCAAGGTGGAGCGGGGCGTGCACCGGCTGGTGCGGCTCTCGCCCTTCGACGCGGACCACATGCGGCACACGTCCTTCGCGCTTGTCGAGGTGCTGCCGGAGCCTGCAGACGAGGGCGCCATCGAAATTCGCGACGAGGACATCCGCGTCGACACCTTCCGCGCCAGCGGGCACGGCGGGCAGAACGTGCAGAAGGTGGAAACGGCTGTCCGCATCACGCACATCCCGACGGACATTGTGGTCACGTGCCAGAACGAGCGATCGCAGGGGCAGAACCGTGAGGTGGCGATGAAGATCCTGCAGGCGCGCCTCGTCGAGCGCGAGGAGTTGCTGCGGGCAGAGGAGCAGGCGCGCATCAAGGGCGCGCACATCACGGCGGGGTGGGGCAACCAGATCCGCAGCTACGTGCTGCACCCGTACCGGATGGTCAAGGACCACCGGAGCGGCTTCGAGACGCGCGACCCGCAGGCGGTGCTGGACGGGGAGATCGACGAGATGCTGCGGGCGGAGTTGATGCGGACAGTCGGGAACGGGGCTGACAGCTAAGGGCACACCACCAGGAAAGACTGTGTTGGCAGGACACGCACGATGACCCGGTTGCTCAACATAACAGTAATTGGAGCGGCCCTTGGCCTCCTTGTCCTTGCCCTCGCGTGCGGCGGCGAGGAGGAGCCCGCGTCCGGGACAGGCTCGAGCGGCGACGAGCTGACGCTCGGTGGCGGCAGCGGCGGGACGGCCGGCGTCTTCCGGCGGCTGTGGCAGGAGCCGCCCACACTCGACCCGCACGAGGCGGGCGACACGACGTCGGCGGGCATCATCGTCGAGGTGTTCAGCGGGCTCGTCGCGCTCAACACGTCGCTGCAGGTGGCGCCGGAGCTGGCCGAGCGCTGGGACGTGAGCGAGGACGGGAAGACATACACCTTCCACCTACGCCCGAACGCGAGGTTCCACGACGGCAAGCCGGTTACGGCAGAGGACGTGAAATACTCCCTCGAGCGGGCCACGGACGCCGAGACGCAGTCGCCGGAGGCGTCGGCGTACCTGAACGACATCGTCGGCGTGACGGCCAAGCTGGCCGGACGGGCGGACGAGATCGAGGGCGTACGGGTCATCGACGCGGGCACCGTCGAGATCACCATCAACGAGCCCAAGCCCTACTTCCTCGCCAAGCTCACCTACCCGACGTCCTACGTCGTCGACCGCGAGAACCTGGCGGCGGAGGGCGACGACTGGGTGTTCAAGCCCAACGGCACCGGCCCGTTCAAGCTGACCGAGTACCGCGTCGGCGCGCTCATCGTGCTGGAGCGCAACGAGCACTACTACCACGGCCCGGCGCTGCTGGACCGGGTGGAGCTGATCCTCTCCGGCGGCTCGGCCATGGCGATGTACGAGAACGGCGAGATCGACATCACGGGCGTCGGGCTGTCGGAGCTCGACCGGGTGAGCAACCCGCTGGAACCGCTGAACGCCGAGGTGGTGGTCGCGCCGCCGGGCTTCGACCTGGCGTACATCGGCTTCAACCTGTCGGAGCCGCCCTTCGACGACGCGAACTTCCGGCGCGCGCTGGCCCACGCCATCGACAAGGAGACCATCGCGTCGCGGGTGCTGCTGGAGCTCGTCGTGCCGGCGACGGGCATCCTGCCGCCGGACTTCCCCGGCTACAACCCGGCGGTGCAGGCACCGGGCTTCGACCCGGCGAGGGCGCAGGAGCTGATGGCGCAGTCGAAGTACGCAGGCGGCGCGCCGCGCATCATCGTCACGATACCGGGGACGGGCGGCTCGGCCGGGCTCGACCTGGAGGCGATCCTGAACATGTGGGAGGAGACGCTGGGGCTGAGGGTGGAGTTGCAGCAGGTGGAGGCGGCGACGTTCTGGGAGGACCTGAACGACCGCCGGCTTCAGGCCTTTGCGGGGCTGGGCTGGCAGGCCGACTACCCGGACCCGCAGAACTTCCTGGACATCCTCTTCCACTCGGAGAGCCAGCTCAACCAGAGAGGCTACAGCAACCCCGAGGTCGACCGGCTGCTGGAGGCGGCGCGGGTGGAGCGGGACTGGGAGGCGCGGAAGGCGCTGTACAACGAGGCGGAGCAGCTCATTGTGGACGACGTGCCGTGGGTGCTGCTGTGGTTCAGTGGCGAGAACATCGTGCTGCTTAAGCCGTACGTGAAGGGCTACGCGCTGACGCCGCTCATCGTGCCCAAGCTGAAGGACGTGTATATCGAGGGGCGGTAGGTTTTTCCTTATCCGGCGTAATTCCGGCTAACCCGGTAATGACGCAATTGGAGGGAGGGCGGAAATGACAAAAGAATGTAGTTACCGGATGCCGTCGATTTGTCAGAAGCGGTCGCGCCTGCCCAGTCCGCCGATGGCCAGGCACCAATGGACCATGCTACTCTGGTGGGAGCAACGTAAGGCAACTGTCAATAGCTAGTCGGGAAAGGGGTCACAAGCAAATGGCAACCGGGAAACCAGTCTCCTTTGATGAGATGACCAGAGTGTTCTGTGGGGAACCATTTGGGCTCGCTGGGAACCCAACACATTGTTGTCTCTATAAGGATAAAGAGGGTCGCCTTTTCGATGTCATTCTGTTTGTGCCGCGAGGTTCGGATGGTAGTGGGCTGGGAGTTGAGGCAGTTAGCACGGAAGAGGCCCTACAGATGATTGCTGAACATGGTGAACTCCATAGCCTAGAACTGTTAAGCACGCAGGAAGCGCAGGATTGGCTTGAGGCCCATGAGGCGTCATTTGAGGCGTATGCAATTGCCAATGTCCCCCACCGCCAGAGGTAGGGCACTGCCCCTTTCTGAATGATCAGATCATCAAACACAATACTGCGTAAGTTTGGCAGCCGCCTAGTCGCCATTTGCGGGGATCGGTTTCCCACCTACCAAAGCGACGTCACCCCTACTATAAACTGCTTTGCGCCGTAGTTTCGTTGAGGGTCGATGTAGACCAAAGGTATGGGTGCGTCCTCCACCCTCCGGTCCTGCCCGACTTGATTCGTACTTCCAATCGTCCTTTTCGATGAAGGCGATGTCTACCCGCCAAATGACTACTGGCTTGCCAGCCTCTAGTGTCTCAGTAGTGTCGACAAGATATCGCCAGACGATATACCATCCAGGGTGATCGAAGTGTGATTGAAGTGCCCAAGGCCGTTTGCTCGCCTTGCTTTCCAATGAGTTGTTGGGTGTTGGGTTCGGACCGGCTCCCCTTCGGCGTAGATCCGGAAATCGTTGCTGAGCAGTGTCTAGGTTTCTATGCTTCTCATAGTTACTGACTGAGTCGAGCGCCCTAGCACCGAAAATACCTACGATGGCACTGAAGACGTTCATTTGTTCGAAATAGATTTCCACCAACTCCGACAGTTCACGTTCAACATAATCTATGGCCCTTCGGATCGACGAAATTGCAAGTCCCGGCGGCCGAGGTACTGATGAATCAAACCACTTATCTCTTACCATGCTGTCTACGCTCATTTGGAATATACTTGGCCAACTGAGGAATGGCCCTCTGTGCCAAAGCGAAATACTCCGGGTCAATCTCAATCCCTACGCCGTCCAGACCGCAGGCAACCGCCGCTGCAATCGTCGACCCAGAACCCATAAACGGGTCTAGGATTACGCCCTCGTTCATTGGAAGAGATGCCCGCACGATTTGCCGCATGAAGTCTTGAGGCTTCAATGACGGGTGTGGTGCAACCTTCTTCTCCAAGCCGCGTGCGGGCGAAGAATGAATAAGATCGCGAAATGGTTCAGCGTCCGACAAACGAGAAAGTCCCCCGGTCTTCCATTTGCGGAGATTGTCTTGAACCCGCCCTTCACATGGCTTCCGAAATAATCCCCAAGGCTCCCAGCACGACCGGGGCATTACTGAGACTGAGGAGAACTCATCATGTGCGTTCTTGGGTCGGTCACCACCCCGCAAGGTTTGAACAACACGGACGACCTCACCCCGCTTCTCGAATCCAGCCCTGACGAATGGCAGGTAAACGAAGTGGGACACCAGGGGATTAGTTGCTATGAAGACGTGTGCACCGGGAACTAAGACTGGCATAAGCAGGGTGGCGAGGCGATCAAAGAATGCTTCAAGACGCCTCTTGTCGTCGTCGGCTAGCACCGTGAATCGCGGAAGGGGCTTGCGCACGGCGTTGTCAAACGCAGGCGGTATCCGCCAAACACCTCCGTTACCATTACGCAGTTTTTCGAGTTGACCTTGTGAATATTCCTTTAGCCCATACGGCGGGTCGGTCACTACGGCGTGAATGGAGTTTGGTTCGGCGTTTTCTAGCCACTCGAATGCGTCGCCGAAGAGAATGCGGGACGTTCCCACAACTACTAGTCCGCTTGAGTTGAGTTCTTCAACAGTCATGCTAGGCTAGAGCGATCTCCCCTCCAGAGTTTTTTGGGGTCTTTCCGCTGTGGCAATTCTGGACTCTGGTTGACACCGGGACGATTGGCTTGGCACTACTTACTGGAAAGCCACTTGTGCTCACAACGGCGCCTCTGTGCCGTAACTAGGAAGGCCCAATGCTGTCGCTTCTCAGCTTCTGCCACCTTACCTTGCTCTCACTTCGAGAGTTAAACGAGCATATACTCTCAGTCGGTTCGAATCAACGCAATATCGGTTAGCCAAATTGAGTCTATTCGGACCGGGCCGAAACCGAGAAGGCGAATGGGAGAAATGGACGTAGCTGGCCGGGCCCCGGTTGAACGGACCCCTTGGACCACAAGGTCCCAATTCCGAGTTGGGCGATCTACCTGCATCCGCGCTTCCTAGGCATTCACCTGCTGCGCCAGCCCAGTCAGCCGTTCACCTTGACTGCTCCTCTGAGTCATCTGCCGCATCATCCTACACCACAGCTTCAACCGCCCGAGTTTCGCGCCCGATCGGCTTCCCCGTCGCTAGGGCTCGCATGACGGTCTTGTTGGGCGCCTCCCGTCTTCACGAGAGCGGCTACGCGGGCACTTTGGCCGGGACGCAGCGGTCCATGAACAGCGCCATGACGGCCGAGACGGACTCGGCGAAGGCGGGTTCGCGGTCGAAGATGTGCTCCTGCTGGGCGTAGAGGTGGAGCTCGACGGGGACGCCGACGGCTTCCAGCGCGTCGAACAGGGTGGTGGAGTGGGAGTAGGGGACCGTCGTGTCGCCGGTGCCGTGGATGAGCAGCGTCGGCGGGTAGCCGGGGTTGACCTGGTGGATGGGGCTGGCGGCGCGGACGAACTCGGCGCTGGGGTTGACGCCGTAGAGCTGCTCACGGCCCTCACCGTAGGCGCGCTCGGTGACGTCGGTCACGGGGTAGACGCCGATGATGGCGGCGACGTCGCTGCTGACGCCCTCGTTGCCTCCGTCGCCCTCGTAGTACGGGTTGCCCTGGGTCCCGCCGGCGAGGGTCGACAGGTTGCCGCCTGCCGAGGCGCCGCCGAGCACGATGCGGTCGGGGTCGATGCCGAGACGCTCGGCGTTGGCGCGCGTCCAGCGTATGAGGGCCTTGGCATCCTGGATCTGCGCGGGCCACATGGCCTCCTCCATCACGCGGTACTCGGTCGCGATGAACACGTAGCCGCGCTCGGCGATGCGGGGCGCGTAGCGCTCGTGGAGGCCGGCCTTGTTGGCGGTGCGGAAGCCGCCGCCGGGGAGGAAGAGCAGGCACCCACCGTTGGCGTTGTCGCCGGGGTGGAAGATGTCCACGTTGAGGTCGCGGCTGCCCACGGAGATAGCCGTCACGTCGTATTCAACCCTGATGTCGCCCATGGCATGCCCTCCCATCGCAGTCTGCGGCGCCAGTATACATCCGCCGCGGGCCGATGCGGCAATGGGACGGCGGCGGCGTAGTAGAATCACTGCTGACGGCGCCCTTCGACAAGCTCGGGGCGAACGGAGGGTTGGGGCGCGCGCCGAAACCGAATCTAAGAGAGGCAAGATGCCGACGTTCGTGCTGCGACGGCTTCTGTGGTTGCCGGTGCTGCTGGTGATCGTGAGCTTCGTGACGTTTGTGCTGGGGCACTACGGCCCCGGCGACCCGGCCGAGGTACGTCTCGGCGAGCGGGCGACGCCGGAGGCGGTGGCGCTCGTTCGCGAGCAGCTTGGCCTCGACCGGCCGTTCTTCGTGCAGTACGGCTCGTACCTCGCGGACGCGGCGCGCGGGGACCTCGGCGACAGCTTTGCGTTCCGCGGCCGCACCGTCTCCGAGCTGGTCTTCCCGAAGATCTGGGTGTCCGTGCAGCTCGGGCTCGCGGCGATGCTGATTGCGGTGAGCCTCGGCATCCCGCTGGGGCTCATCGCCGCGTACCAGCAGGGGCGGTGGCTGGACACGGCGCTGGTGAGCCTTACCCTCTTTTTCCTCTCGACGCCCGTCTTCATCTCCGCGCCCTTCCTCATCCTCTTCCTCGCGGTGCAGCTAGGTCTGCTGCCTGTGAGCGGGTGGGACGGGCTGTTCAGCGCGAGCATCGTCATGCCAGCGCTCGTCATGGGACTGCCGGGCGTTGCGGGCGTGGTGCGGCTGACGCGGGCGAGCGCCATCGACGTGCTGGGCCAGGATTACGTGCGCACGGCCCGCGCCAAGGGGTTGACAGAGGCGACGGTGCAGGTGCGGCACGTGCTGCGCAACGCGCTGACGCCGCTCATCACCGTCCTCGGCCTGAGCCTGGCGACGCTGGTGGAGGGGGCGTTCATTACGGAGACGATCTTCGGCATTCCGGGCATCGGCAGGCTGGCGGTGGAGTCGATCTTCAGCCGCGACTACCCGGTCATCATGGCGCTGGTCCTCATCGTGGCGTCGGCGTTCGTGGTGGCCAACATGGTCGTCGACGTGCTGTACGGCTTCGTCGACCCGAGGACGCGGCAGGAGATGGGGGCGTATGGCGCACGTTGAGCGTGGCCCTATCGCAGACATCGACGACGCCGCGCAAACTGACGAGCAGCGGCGCTCGCGGGGGCCGTGGGCGCGGGCCGCGCTGGAGCTGCTACGGCGCCCGAAGGCCGTCTTCGGCATCGCCGTCATTGTGCTGCTGTATGGCGGTGGCGTGCTGGCGCCGGTGCTCGCGCCCTACGGCTTCGACGACCAGGACCTGCTGGCGGCACGGGAGGGGCCGAGTGCGGACCACCTGCTCGGCACGGACTTTGTGGGGCGCGACGTGCTCAGCCGCGTCATCTACAGCCTGCGCACCAACCTCATCGTCACGGCGACGGCCGTCGCGACGGGCAGCCTGGCGCTCGGCATCACGCTGGGGCTGATGGCGGGCTACTTCGGCAAGCGGGTGGACACCGCGGTCATGCGGATGGGCGAGGTCTTCCTCGCGTTCCCCGGCCTGCTGCTGGTCATCCTGCTGGCGGCGACAGTGCGGCCCCGGGTGCTCGAGTGGGTGCGGGGGCTGGAGGACGCGACGGGCATCTACGGGCTGGCGCAGTGGGGCGTGGCGGACTACCTGGTCGTCTTCGGCGCGCTGGCGGTGTTCAGCTGGGTGGGCGTGGCGCGGCTGGTGCGCGGACAGGTCATCCAGCTCAAGGCGATGCCCTTCGTGGAGGCGTCAAAGACGACGGGCGCGACGGCGCCCCGGCTTATCCTGAAACACCTGCTGCCGAACGCGCTGCCGCCGGTCATCGTGGTGGTGACGATGGGGATGGGCGCCATCGCGGGGGCCGAGGTGGTGCTGAGCTGGCTGGGCATCGGCATCCAGCACCCGGTGCCGAGCCTTGGCAGCATGATCCGCGAGGGGCAGGACGTGTCCATCCTGCGCAACCAGCCGCATCTCATCCTGCCGCCGGTCATCGTGGTGGGGCTGCTGGTGTTCGCGTGGAACCTGCTGGGCGACGCGCTGAACGACGTGCTGAACCCGCGGGCGCGGTAGGCCCTACGCCCGCGCTGCGTTCCTCGGCACGATGCCAGTCATGGCGAGGTTGTGCTCGTCGACGAGGGCTTTGGACTCGACGACGCGGCCGGTGTAGGACATGGCGTCGCGGCAGATGAAGGCGATGGCGCGGCCCGTTACCTCCGGCGAGTTGGCCGTCGTGTAGTCGACGCCGGCGATGGGGTTGACGATGTTGCGCTCGACGACAGTCCGGCCCGGGTCGACGGCGACGATGGCGATGTTGCGGAGCCGCAGCTCGCCGGCGACGCCCGCCACCCATCGGTTTAGCGCGGCCTTTGTGATGCCGTAGCCGACGTAGGTGCGGCCGGGCGAGAGCTTCCAGTCGGGCCCTGGCGGCGGGGGGAGGCCCGCGCCCGCCGAGGTGACGTTGACGATGGCGCCGCCGCCCAACTCCTCCATGTGGGGACCCACAAGCGTCGTGATGAGGTAGGGCGCGCGGACGTTGGTCTGGTAATAGGCGTCGAGGTTGGCGGGGGAGCTGCCCCAGAAGTCGCCGCCGCCCTGCCCCATGCGCGCGGCGTTGTTGACGACGATGTCCAGGTGGCCGTACTTACGGATGACGGCATCCACGACGGAGCGGACCTCGTCGTCGTCGGTCACGTCGAGCTTCATAGCGACGGCCTTGCCGCCGAGATCGCGGGCCTCCTGCGCCGTTTGCTCGATGCTGCCGTAGGGGCTGCCGGCGTCGTCGTCACTGCGAGCGCAGACGATGACCGTCGCGCCCTCGTCGGCGAGGCAGAGGGAGATGCCCCTGCCGATGCCGCGGGAGCCGCCGGTCACCATTGCCACCTTGCCGGTGAGGGGTCTTTCCATTGCGTGTTCCTTTCGTGCACCCCGTCAGTTCATCCTTCGATTTCCCTCAGGACGAACGGACGGGGTTGGTCCCACTTATTTCCGCCCCTCTGGATCCCGGCTTTCGCCGGGAAGACGAAGTGAGGGCTCAGGGCGAATGGAGGGCGGGGCATTCACTTGCCGGGCAGCGTACCCCTGCGCGGGAGTGGGTGCAACAGCTTGACGCTGTCAGAGGCTGTGGTAGCCTAGCGCAAGCCCCGCCAGAGGACGGTGGCGGTGTGCGCCGGAGGTGGACGATGCTCGTCGAAAAGCGGCTTGGGCTGGAGGAAGCGAACAGGGTCATCGCGGCGGTGATCGAGGCCGCGAAGGAGCGGGGCTCGCAGCTTGCCGTGGCCATCGTCGACCAGCACGGCGACCTCATCGCGGGGTGCCGGATGGACGGGCGGCCGTACCGGTTCATGAAGGCGGCGTGGCGGAAGGCGTACAGCGCGGCGGCCTTCGACATGGACACCAGCGGCATCATCCAGTTCTGGGACCGGCAGCAGTCCGAGGGCCATCGAGGGCCGTCCGACTGGAACGACTCCATGCTGACGACGCTGCCCGGCGGGTACGCCATCATCTACGACGGCAAGATGGTGGGCGGCATCGCCGTCGCGGGCGGCGGTGGCGGCGAGGGCAGGGGCGACTGGGACTACGTGGCCATCGGTCTGCAGGCGCTCGGCGAGGGGTTTACGCACGCCGAGTCGATGTTCCGCTACACGCCGGAGTACGACGCGTAGCGCCCTTCGATTTCCCTCAGGGCGAACGGGGTAGGTCACGTTTGTCGGGGCCCCTGCCTGCGCAGGGGCGACGGAGCGAATGAAATGATCACAGAGGTCTTCGGCGATCAGAGGGTGAGTCCGCTGCCCGTTGCGGTGCGGTCCGGCGACTTGGTGCGTGGCTTCCGCATCGTGGGGACGGACCCGGACACGGGGGCGCTCGGCGACGGCATCGAGGCGCAGCTGCGGTTCGCGCACGAGCACATGCGCCGCAGCATCGAGAGCGCCGGGGGCAGCCGGGCGAACATCGCCCACGTTAGCATGTACTTCCAGGACTTCGCCCGCGACCGGGAGGCGATGAACCCGCCGTGGGTCGAGGCGTTCCCGGACGAGGACGACCGCCCCACGTACAAGTTCCTGACCGCCGACCTGCCCGGCGACATGCTGGTGTACTTGGACTACTTCGCGGTGCTGGGGCATCCACGGGAGATGCTGAGCGTGGATGGCGTCGCGCACACGAACCCGATCCCGATGGGCGTGCGCATGGGGCCGTACCTGTTCTCGTCTCGGGTGCTGCCGTATGACCCGTCGACGGGCCGCCCGCCGGAGGACGTTCGCGAGCAGGCAGAGCACCTGTTCCGCAACACGGAGGCGCTGCTGAGGACGGGCGGGATGGACTGGAGCAATGTCAGGCAGGGTCGGGCATTCGTCGCCGACCTGGCAAACCTGCCGCTGGTGACGGACCGGTGGGCGGCACTCTACCCGGACGCGTCGGCGCGGCCCGTGCTGCACCACCTGCGGTACGGCGGCGGTGCGCTACAGGTCATGATCGAGGTGCTGGCCTCGGTGGAAGAGGGAACCCGGACAAGGGGGCTTGCTGATGGCTGAATCTCTCAGGCAGTTCTTCGAGGTCTACCCCGCGGACCCGCGCGGGACGAGGCCCCTGGGCATGCGCATCAACGACGTGGTCTACGCGAACGGGCTGGCAGGCGTCGATCCGGTCACCGGCGTTCCCGCTCGAGGCATCGAGGGACAGATGTGGCTCATCCTCTCGCACTTGCGGCGGCTGATGGAGGCGTCGGGCGGCAGCCTCGACGGCGTCGTGCGGTGCGCGGCGTACGTGACCAACATCGAGGATCGCGAGACCATCTACGGCCCGTGGGAGACGCTCTTCCCCGACGCCTCGGACCGCCCCGGCCTGAAGGCGCTGATCACGCCGCTGCCGGAGGGGCACCTGGTGCACCTGGACGCCTTTGGGCTCATCGGCGGCAAGCGGACGCGCATCGACATCCCCAACGTCCACGCCCGCGACCCCGCCGTGCTCGCCGGCAACGTGTTCTTCACCTCGCGGTGCCACGGCAATGACCATACGACGGGCCAGATCGTCGAGGGCGGGGTGGAGGCGGAGGCGCGGCAGACGCTGGAGAACCTCGCGACGCTGGTCGGGCTGGCGGGTGGCAGCGAAGAGAACATCGTCCAGCTCAACATGTTCGGGCGGGACGACTCGTACAAGGAGGTCGCTCGCCGGGTGTTCGAGGAGCGCTTCCCGGACCCCGCGACGCGCCCGGTCCTGCACCAGCTCGTGAACGTGGTCTCGTCCCGGATGAACGTCGCTATCGAGATGATGGCGCTGCTGCCGGAGGGTGACGGCCCGTCCGGTGAGCGGTTCGTGGAGGTGTACTCGTGCGAGGAGGGCAACGCGAAGCCCGCCGGCGCGTGCATAGGCGACGTAGCGGTCGCGCCGCTGCTGGAGCCGGTCGACCCGTGCTCGGGTGCGCTGGCGGCGGCGGACTTCGACGGGCAGCTTGCGGCGATGTTCGAGCAGGTGCGGCGTTTCCTGAGCGTCAACGGGCTGGGGCTGGACGACATGGCGCGCTTCACCCATTTCCTGCCGGAGCTGTCGGAGCGGCTGAAGTTCAACCCTCCGTGGATTGAGTGGTACCCGGACCCGGACGACCGCCCGCCGCACAAGTACGTGCCCAGCACGCTCCCGTCGGGAGTGCTCATGGGCGCGAACGTAATCGCGATGGTGGGCGCGGGCAAGCGCAAGTGCCTGGAGGTGCCGGGCGTCGTCCACAACGACCCGATGTCGATGGGCGCGCTGACGGGCAACCTGGTGACGTCGTCGCGGGTGGTGACGGGCAGCCGCGAGGGCGGGCTCGCCGAGCAGACGGCGAGGGTGTTCGCGAACGTGGACGCCATGTTCCGCGACGGCGGGGGGAGCTTCGCGAACGTGACGCAGGTGACGGCGTTCGTCGGCGACGCGGCCTTCGGCGCGGAGGTGCATCGCGCGATGCTGGCGCTGACGCCCGAGGGGCAGCGGCCGCCGGTGCTGCACATCCTGGAGACGAACCTCGGCGGCAACGGGTACCCGCGGCTGGAGGTGCTGGGGTTGATGTAGGGGGGTGTTCGCCTTTCGATAGGCTCAAGGCGAAAGGATTGCCAACCAACCGCTATAGGTTCCCGCCTGCGCGGGAACGACGGAGTTGGTTAGACCTTCAGATTGAAGCAGCGGGAGGGGTTGTCCCAGAGGAGCTGCTTCATGAAGTCCGGGGTGACGCCCTCGACGCTGGTGAGGATGTCGAGGCCGTTGGGGAAGTCCATCATGGCGTCGCGGTGGGGGTAGTCCGACGCCCACATGGTCACGCCGCCGCCGAGGGAGCGCTCGATCATGGGGAGGGCCTCCTCGCCCGCTTCGCAGGAGACGAAGGCCTGGCCGCGCCGGAAGTACTCGGACGGCGGGTGCTCGCCGCCGTAGCCCTCGTTCAGCATCGGGTTGGAGACCTGCTGGTCGAGGCGCTCAAGCCAGTACGGCAGCCAGCCGGCGCCGGACTCGAGGAATGACACGGTGAGGTTGGGGAAGCGGTCGAGGACGCCGCCGCTCGTCATGGCGAGGCAGGCGGCCATCTGCTCCATCGGGTGGCAGGCGGCGTGGTGGGCGAAGTGGGTGTTGACGCGGCCTTGAGGGAACCACGGCAGCCGGTTCTGGATGCCCTCGTGCACGGAGATGTTGACGCCGTACTCCTCGGCGATGGCGTAGATGGGGTCGTAGGCGCGGTCGGACATGAGGCGGCCCATGTGGGGGTTGGGGCGCCAGAAAATGCCGACCATGCCCAGCTCCGTCGCGCACCTGCGCAGCTCCTGCGCAGCCAGCTCGATGTCCTGGAGCGGGAGGAGGCAGACGCCCTTCAGCCGCTCGGGGTTGTGCGACATGAAGTCGTAGAGCCAGTTGTTGTAGGCGCGGCACATGGCGGCCGAGAGGTCGGGGTCGAGGTTGTCTCCCCACGTCGCGTAGAGGCCGATGCCGGTGAAGCAGACCGCGATGTCGACGCCCTCAGCGTCCATGTCCTCCAGGTACGCTTGCGGCTCAAAGTTGTGGGTCATGCCGTGCTTGAACTTCTTGCGCCAGATGGGGTCCGTCGCCATGCCGGCTCCGGGCGATCCGAGGGAGTCGTCGTTCTGCAGCACGCCGCCGATGCGCGTGGCGAGGGTGAAACGGCCGCCCATCTGCACGTTGTAGTGCTGGAACCGCTTCTCCAGGTAGTTGTCCCACATGTCGATGGGCTCGACGACGTGGCGGTCGCAGTCGATGGTCTTGTAGCCGGCTTTCATGGTGACCCTCCCCAGCGAGTGAAGATACGGGGCGCGTTGGTGGGTGTCAACCGCGGCGATGGACAGCAGGCGGCGTCCTTCGACAAGCTCAGGGCGAACGAGGGCCCTTCGACAGACTCAGGGCGAACGGAGGGCTACCGTCTGCGCCGCCAGAGCAGGCCGAGCAGCACGACCGATGCGAGAATCGCGGCGTCCCAGCCGTCCTCGGCGCGGGTGCAGCCGCCCGACGCCTGCTCCTGCGACGGGGCGGATTCAGGCTGCTGCGTGGGCGCGGGCCTCGGGCGCGGGGTCTCGTCGAAGATGGGCGTGTCGCCGAAGCCGAAGGGCGCCAGCGTTGGGCGCGGGATGGGCGTCGGCAGGGCGCTGCGGCTGGGCGTTGCGGCCAGCGGGGGCGCGCCGATGCTCGTGCGCCACTCGTGCTCGAGGCCCGTGCGGTCGAAGCCGTAGGCGGCGGTGAGGGCCTCGTCGACGGTGTCGCCAGCGCCCAGCCGGTCCAGCAGCGCCTGCAGAGGTTCGGCGCCGTAGGTCTCGATCATGTAGGTGACGACGCTTTCCGACTGGCCATACATCAGCAGGGCGTCCTCCGGCCTGCCCGGCGCGCTGGTGAGGGACGTCAGGGGAAGCAGTGTGTTGTCGTAGAGGCGGCGGGAGAAGACGTTCTGGAAGCTGAAGCTGGGGGAAGGGTTGGCGTACTCGGCGAGGCCCTCGTTCAGCCAGACGGGCACGATGCCGGCGCCCCGCCCGAGGGCCCGGCGCATGAGGAAATGAACGGTCTCGTGGGCGGCGACGCCCTCCACCTCCGGGTTGCCGCCCAGGAGCAGCACGACGCCCGTGTCGCCGAAGGACACGCCCTCGGTGACGAGCACACTCTCCTGCACCACGCTCCGGGGCGGCAGGGCGCGGCGCATGTCAGCGATGCCGTTGTACACCGTGAGCCGCAGCGTGCCCCGGTCCTCGACGCCCATGAGGTCGCCCATGCGCTCGAGGGCCTCCTGGGCGGCCTCCAGCGAGCGGAGGGCGCGGCCCTCCTGTCCGCCGTAGTAGTGCAAGTAGACGCCGGGCGCGTCGATGCGCGTCCACTCGAAGCGGGGGTCGAGGAAGACGAAACGCTGTGGCTCGGACTCGGTCACGACGCCTGAGGCGTCGGTCACCTCCACGGAGAACTCGATCTCTGCGCCCGGCGGGATGTAGCGCTGGGCGGTGTCTGTGCGCACCAGCAGGTCCGCCGTGAATTTGCGCGCGGGTTCGAACTCGAGCGGGTCGTAGCGCGAGACCTGCTCGCCGAGCACCCGGTAGCGCACGCGCGCCTCAGTGACCTCTGCGTGCCAGTCTACGGCGACATCGAATCGCAGGCCGTCAGGGAACTCGCTGTTGGGGTGGACGGTGAAATGCTGGGCCTCGTGGGCGGAGGCCGTGCCGGCGGTCGAGTGCGCGAGCGCGGCGGCGAGGAGTGCGGCGGCCAGGATGTGGAGCAGGCTTCGCATTCGCGGCTAGCGGCTGAGGATGCTGGTGGGGCCGCCCGAGTCGTCGCCGCCCGCCGGCTTGCCCTTGTCCTCCAGCAGGTCCTCCTGCCCGACGACGCTGAGCATGCGCTGCAGCAGCGTCCGCTCGTTCACGGCGCCAAGCACTTCCGCGACGCCGTTGATGATGGTCTTGGGCACGGCCTGCACCCGGTACGACTGGGAG
>JAPPNT010000071.1:16277-20081 GCA_028873745.1 Chloroflexota bacterium
GGGAGAGGCTGGGAAACTCCTGCGCCTCCACGACCTCGGCCCGGACCATGGGGGTCTCCATTGCCATTGCGTGCGCCAGCCTGGCGACGGTGGGGCAGTGCGGTCAGGTGGGCGTCACGAAGACCTGCAGGTGAACGGGCGTTTCCAGCCTGTGGAGGGCCTTTCGCGTCGAATGCTGGAGCGTGCTGGTGCCCTTTGACGCGGCGATGATGTCCTCGATGAGGGTGAGGACCTCGTAGCCGGCAGGGATGCCGTAGAAGAGGAGGTTGTCCGACTCCTCGCCCTCCCCGTGGAGGGTGATGCAGGGGACACGCTCGATGCCGTGCTCGCGGGCGTCGTCAACGTCGGCGAAGACGTCCTTCACGGTGAGGTGCAGGCGCCTAGAGGCGGCGGCGACCTCGGTCAGGAACTGCTCGGTCTGCGGGCAGGTGGGGCACTCGCGGCCTGGGAGGATGAGCCCACCGACGTTACGGACGGTGTAGAGGGTCATGTTCACGTCGCGCTTCAGGTCTTTCTTGAAGCGCGTCTCCAGCGCCTTGCGATCCTGGTCAGAGAGAAGCGGCATGGTGCACCTGTGCCCTATTCTTTGTCGTCGTCCTCCGGCGGGTCGGCATCACCGAGGCCGTTGGTGACGAGCTCTACCGTCGGCTCGGCGGCCGCGCGGATGAGCTGCTCGATAGCATCGGCGGTCTCCGGGTGGTCGCGGAGGAAGTCCTTGGCGGCCTCGCGCCCCTGCCCGAGCCGCATTTCGCCGTAGGAGTAGAAGGCGCCGCTCTTCTTGACGATGTTCTGGGCCGCGCCCAGGTCCAGCAGATCGCCCTCCTTGGTGATGCCCCGGTTGAACATAATATCGAACTCGGCCACGCGAAAGGGCGGGGCCACCTTGTTCTTGACGATGCGCGCCCGCACGCGGTTGCCAAGCACCTCGCTGCCGTGCTTGATGCCCTCGATACGGCGCACGTCGATGCGGACGGAAGAGTAGAACTTGAGGGCGCGGCCGCCGGGCGTCGTCTCCGGGTTGCCGAACATGATGCCGACCTTCTCCCGGAGCTGGTTGATGAAGATGACGACGGTGTGGGAGCGGTTGATTGATGCCGTCAGCTTCCGCAGCGCCTGCGACATGAGCCGCGCCTGCAGCCCGACGTGGGTGTCGCCCATGTCGCCTTCCATCTCCGCGCGGGGCACGAGGGCGGCGACGCTGTCCAGCACGACGACATCGACGGCGCCGCTGCGGACCAGGTAGTCGGTGATCTCGAGCGCTTGCTCCGCGAAATCGGGCTGCGAGATGAGCAGCTCCTCGACGTTGACGCCGATGCGGCCCGCGTAGGAGGGGTCGAGGGCGTGCTCGGCGTCGATGAAGGCAGCGACGCCGCCGAGGCGCTGCGCCTCCGCGACAATGTGCAGCGTGAGCGTCGTCTTGCCGGACGCCTCCGCTCCGAAGACCTCGATGACGCGGCCGCGGGGCACGCCGCCGACGCCGAGGGCGAGGTCCAGCGCCAGCGAGCCCGTGGGGATGGCGTCCTGCTCCATCTTGGCCGCGGCCTCACCCAGCCGCATGATGGAGCCCTTGCCAAACTGGCGTTCTATGTGGCTCATCGCCATGTCAAGAGCCTTCTGCTTTTCGACCGTGGTCATCAACACCTCAATCTGCGGCGGGTGAAATTGGGGGTACTCTAGTCTGCCACATTCTACACCGTCAAGCAGCGCGCGGCGTGGTTTTACGCGGCCTTGTGCGCTGATTTTTCTCGAGGTGGCCGCGTTGACAGGGCAAGGAGGCCGTACCTATGCTGGCGGCAATCAAGCCCCGGACTTCCGTGGGCCAAGAGGAGCGCATATGCAGGCCGCAGCCAATCCCCGGACGCTTATCGACGCCATCGTGCCGGTGTACCGGCCGGACGACCGCGTGTACGCCATCGCCCGCGACGTGGCGATCATGGTGGGCTTCGCCTTCTTCGTGGCGCTGTGCGCGCAGATCGCCGTGCGGCTTCCGTGGACGCCGGTGCCCATCACGGGGCAGACGTTCGCCGTGCTGGTGACGGGCGGCGCCCTGGGCGCGTGGCGCGGAGCGGGCTCGCTGGGCATCTACATGCTCATGGGGTCCGCCTGCATTCCGGTGTTCGCGCCGGGAGCGGAGTCGACTGCGGGTTCGTGGGACGCGCACTTCATCCTGCCTTGGAGCGGCTCCTGCGGGCTCGTGTGGAGCCTGTCGAGCGGCGGGTACATCGTCGGCTTCATCCTTGCCGCGGGACTGGTCGGCTGGCTGGCCGAGCAGGGCTGGGACCGAAAGCAGTGGGTGCACCTGTCGATGTTCCTCGGCAACGCCGTGCTGTACGTCCCCGGCCTGCTCTGGCTCAACATCGACGCGGCGGATGGCGACTGGGCGAAGACGCTCGAGTGGGGCCTGTATCCGTTCATCGTCGGCGACATGATGAAGCTGTTCCTCGCATCGCTGACGCTGCCGGCGGCGTGGGCGCTGGTGGCGCGGCTGCGGGGAGGCGGGGAACGCTAGCCGCAATTGCCCATGACTCAGTTGCGGGGTACCATGTCCATATGGCACGTACCAACATAGACATTGACGATCAGGCTTGCGCAGAGGTCATGCGCCGCTACCGGCTAGCCACCAAGCGGGAGGCGGTCAACCTCGCATTGCGCAAGCTTGCCGAAAACGAGGATTCCTCTGTCAAGCCTGCTACTCTGGAGGAAGCCTTGTCCTTGCAGGGTTCCGGCTGGGACGGTGATCTCGACGAGATGCGCCGAAGCCGCGTGCCGTGGTGCTAGTCGACACATCGGCGTGGGTGGAATACCTGCGAGACACCGGGTCAACCACCTGCTTGGCAGTCCGGGAATTACTTCAGGACGGGTTGGCCTCATGTGACCCTGTCCGCATGGAAGTGATTGCCGGAGCCCGTGATGAACGCCATCAGCAACGGCTTATAGGTTTGTTCGCTCGTACGATACTGCTCCCGACAATCTCAGAGGACTTTGACACCGCCGCCGAATTGTACCGCCGCTGCCGGCGTGCAGGGGAGACCGTCCGCAACTTTATCGACTGCCTCATCGCCGCTATCGCCATTCGCGCCGGCGTCCCAGTTCTGCACAATGACGCTGACTTCTCCGTACTCTCCCGCCACAGCGCACTGCAGGTGTACACTCCACAGCAATCGGTGAGGGAATAGACCGCCCCCGAACTCCCACAAGGAGATCCCATGACCTACCGCACGGACCACGTCGGCAGTCTGGTGCGCCCCGAGCGGTTGCTTGTTGCGCGGGAGGCGTTCAAGGCGGGGCGGCTGCCGCTCGAGGAGCTGCGGGCCGTCGAGGATGAGTGCATCCTGGATGCTTTCCAGCGGCAGAAGGACATCGGCATCGAGGTGATCACTGACGGCGAGTTCCGGCGGCAGTCGTACACGACCGACCAGTACGACGCCATCGAGGGTTTTGCGGCGGAGTATCCCAAGTTTGAGAGCACGCGCCCGGACGGCGTGACGGTGATGGTGCAGCGGCACACCAAGCCCGTCGTCGGCAAGCTGCGGCAGCTCCGGCGGCTGACGGGGCATGAGTCGACCTTCCTGCTGGCGCACGCGCCGGGGCAGTTCAAGGTGACCATGCCGACGCCCCTGCGCAATCCCGGCGAGCAGCCCTCGATTCCACCTCCGTATACCAGCTTTGCCGAGATCAACGCGGACATCACCGGCATCTTCCGCGACGAGATGCTCGCGTTGGCCGACGAGGGCGTGACGTACCTCCAGCTCGACAAGGTGCCGACTCGGTTCATGCACGAGGACATGCGAAAGGCGATGCGGG
>JAPPNT010000101.1 GCA_028873745.1 Chloroflexota bacterium
TCACAAGGACATAGCCGGCAATGATGAAACGGTGGATGGGCCATCCCTTCACGATGCGGAGCACGCCGAGGACGATGGCGAGGCCAACAGAGAAGGCAACGACGAGACGGAGCTCGAGGGCATAGGTCTGGCGGGCGGACTCGCTGTGGCCGATGAAGCCGGCCTCGGCCGCGACGTCGCCGGCCTCGGCTGCGACGGCGATGAGGGCGGGCTCGGCGACGGTGGTGCCGAAGCCGAGGCAGAAGGCGAGGGCGAGGAGGGCGGTTACGCTGCCCTTGCGCGCCATGCCCTGCGCGAGCGCCTCGCCCAAGGGGAAGAGGCCGCTCTCGAGGCCCTGGATGAAGAGCGCAAGGCCGAGGACCACGAAGACGAGGCCGACGAGGATGTTGACGAGTTCCGGGAAGGGCTGCTGCAGTACGACGATCTGAAAGAATGCGATGACGCCGAATATGGGCGCCAGGTCCCGGAGCGCTTCGAGGGTCTGCTTGGACATCGCGGTCACGAAACTGGGCAAACCACGCTCCTTGACATGGCTTCACGGGACTCGGTTTACGGCGGAGTGCGCGGCTACACCTTACGGAGAGGGGCGGGGCGGGTCAAGGGTGAGAGGAAGGCCTAGTGCAGTCGGCGCATCGTCGGCGAGAAGATTAGGACGATGGTGGCGATGAGGATGAAGGTCACCGCCAGCGCGGCCAGGCCCGCCGGGGCGCCCCAGTAGTCGGCGATGACGGTGAGTGGCAGGACGCCGATGGGCATCAACCCCCACATGAGGCCCTGAATGCTCATGACGCGGCCGCGATAGGTCGGATCCACGTACTCGAGCGTGAGCGAGGCCTGCAGGGTCATTCTCGCGGACTGGATCAGGCCGACGACGGCGAGCACCACCAGCCCGGGAATGAACAGCGGAATGAACTCCGCCACCGCCGCGAATCCGATCAGCGTCAGCCCGGAAACGATGGCGGAGACCACCAGCAGGCGGCCTCGGTACCTGGCCCGTTTCAGGCCCGCAACGAGCAGGGCGCCGCCCATGCTGCCGAGGCCGAGCACGGCCAGCATGAAGCCGAGGCCGGCCTCTTCGACGTTGAAGTCGTCTCGGGCGAGCAGCGGCATCACAAACCGGATGGGGGCCATCATCATTACCTGCACGATGCCCATGATCAGGAGCAGCATGATGACCGTGTCGCGGCGGATGTACTGGAAGCCGAGGACAATGTCGCCGAGGGGGCTGCGGCCGGAGGGGCCGCCCTCGGGGTAGTGCTTGTGCACCTGCGTCGTGAAGGCGAAGGAGGCGATGTTCATGCCGCCAATCAGGACGTAGAGCATGTGCATGCCCATCCACCCGGCGAAGGGCCCCGCAATGGCGGGCGCCGCCATGGTGGTGGCGCTCATGACCATGGCGCTGAGCGCGGCGGCGTTCATGATGAGGTGCCTGGGAACGACCTGCGGCACGATGGCCTGCCGTGCCGGCATCATGAACGGCATGATGCAGCCCTGGATGAAGGCGGCGACCATCAGGTGCGTCCAGTGGATGGCGCCGGTGTAGATGAGCAGGGCGATGGAGAGCGCCATGATCGCGAAGAGCACCTGGCTCACCTGGATGATTGCGCGCTTTTCCCAGCGATCGACGAAGACGCCGCCGAAGAGGCTGAGGCCGAGACCCGGCACGCCGTTGGCGGCAGTCACGACGCCGAGCAGCTTGGGATCGCCGGTGAGCTCGTAGACGTAGAACCCCTGCGCGAAGGCCATGCTCTGCATGGCGCCCATTGCCAGCAGCGAACCGATCCAGAGAAAGCGGAACTCCGTGTTGCCCAGCGACCGGAAGGTGCGCTGGAGCCACGGCCCGCTCTGCTCGGCCTCGGCGCCGGGGTAGCCGCCCCACGGACCTCGCCCCGCAGGTGGCGCGCCCGCACCCTGAAGCCGGGCGTCCTCAGGGGCTTCGCTTGTCGGTCGCGTCGACATGGACTCCATTCGGCTCAGGCCATTCCATACCAAAAGGCCCCACCCCCCTGGGCAGGGCCTCTCGGCTCTGCTCGACTCCAGTTTATGCTGTGACGTTCTCCAGCACGGGGCGGCGTGCGGTGTGCCGGTGCTCTTTCAGCTCCTTCACGGCATCCTGCACCGGAAAGTCGTGGGGGTAGAACTTGCGAACGGTACGGGCGTTGAACCCCTGCGGGTTCATCGGCTCACTGGGCTCCTCGCCCTCCATCAGCTTGCGCGCCGTGCGGATGAGGCGCTGCCGCACGCGGATGATGCCCTCGTCGGAGCGCACCAGGTGCTCCTTCTCGCGCTCGGCGATGGGGCCCCACTGGTCTTCTATCAGTGCGATGTCCTGCAGCGGGAAGTTCTTGATGCCCGTGTACGAGTAGTTCTTCTGGGCAATCCGGTCGACCATGTAGTCATTCTGCATGTTCGCCTTGGTGTAGAAGGTGCCGGGGATGAGTTCCGGGTGGGTGAATTGCCCGTACTTGTACTCGGCCAGCTCGTAGTCGGGGATGGGGTCGTAGCTCCAGCGCAGCCGGTAGAACATGCAACTCTCGTCGTCGATGGGCACGCGCATGTTGCTGGAGAAGATGCCCGGCCCGGCGATGCCCGCTGTGCAGAAGATCGGCATCATCCAGTGGCCCAGGCTCATCAGCTTCCCGCGCTCCGCGAGTCCGCTGGAGACGAACTCGATGCCGCCGTCCGTGTCCTCGATGTCCACGTAGATCTGCCGTGGGTCCTGAAAGGTGTTGCCGACCTGGCTCACCTGAAGCGCTCGGTTGGACGCATTGTTGTCCAGCGTGGAGTGCAGGTACATCGCGTGGCTAGGGTCGTAGTCGCCCTCCATGCCTTGCAGGTAGTTGCACTGGAGGATGAACTTCATCAGGTACCGGTTCTCCTGCGGCACGTTCAGCCAGTCGAAGCCGGGCATCGGGGGCTGCTTGTCCTTGGGGCCCATGTAGGCCCACACGAGGCCCGCCCGCTCGACGGCCGGGTAGGACTTGATCTGCACCTTGTCCTTGTACGTCTCGCCCTCCGGGCTGTTGGGCAGCTCGACGCAGTTGCCGTCGACGTCGAACTTCCAGCCGTGGTAGACGCAGCGAATGCCGCACTCCTCATTGCGGCCGAAGAACAGCGGCGCGCCCCGGTGCGGGCAGTAGGCGTCGACGAGGCCGACATTGCCGTTTGTGTCCTTGAAGCCGATCAGCTTCTCGCCGAGCACGGTCACGCGGACGGGCGTGGAGTCGGCGTTGGGGACCTCCTCTGACAGCATGACAGGGAGCCAGAATCGCCGGAAGAGCTCGCCCATGGGCGTGCCGGGGCCGACTTGGGTTACCAGATCATTGTCTTCCCTGGTGAGCATCCGCAGTCCTCCTTGGTGTCTTTGGCCTCGCACGCGCATCTGCACATGTAAGGCGAAACATCATGCAAAGGATAGCAATATGCCAAGGCGTACGCAATGACGGGGTGGGGCGTACCGTAGCTAGCCAATCCATCGTTGGCCGTTCCGCATTACTCGTGCTGTCTTGTGGCAAGGAAATCTCCTGTTCCCCCGCACCTTGGGTAAGTTCTCGCGTAGTGCGAGTTCAGCCCAACGATCACCGCTGTCGTTGTGACCCCACACTTCAATAGGAGGCAAGATGATTTCCCCATCTTCGGCGTCGCCAACCGACACATACTGATTCCGTTCAAGACACAGTGCCGTTAGTGCGCAAATGAAGGCTGCTCTGTGCTCATGGTCTGTGATGTTCGCAAGCTCGCCAGGGGGCCGACAATTGGGCAACAGGAAATTCAATAGCTGCCTAAGGTTGTTTAACACGCGAGGGGCTTCCCAATATCTATCACACTTGTGCCTTCCGTAAGGAATGCAGTCGTCGTGCTCGGGAAGTACTGCGAGAAAACCTGTTGGGAAAGCTTCAACAAGGCGAAATTTGTGAATGGCGTCGGGATGAGTTGCAGAAGCAAGAGAGAAGTGTTGGATTTCGTGTAGCGCAACCACTAGGTTAGCTAGCTGGGTTGCGTGGTAGTGGAGTTGCTGGCCGTTGCCTGAATTCGCCTGGCCGGGCTTTCCCCTTTTGCCAAATTCTCCCGTGATCAGAAGAGCTTCGGCCGAACGGTAGTGATTTATGAGCTCGAGGTTCGGGGCGAGTGGGCCATCTATCGCAACTCCAGCTATCCTTGCACCTTTGGGAATAAGCCAGCGCAGATCTTCACTGCGCTTTTTGGAGTCTTTGAAGGATTTGAGGCATCTCCACTGGAGGGAATTGCCGTTAACTGTAATCAGACATAGTCCAGTAGTAGCCTCATCGTTTGAATAGCCCACGTCAATACCCAGATAGTGCTCGCCCATTCTTACCCCTACACCACCTGCGTGTACATGTCGACGAGGGCGACGCGGCCCTCGTTGACCACAGCGTCCACCGCCCGGCGGAAAGCGGGCTGGAGGTCCTCAGCGCGCTCGATGGGGCCCTCGGCGTAGGCGCCGAAGGAGCGGGCGAGGCCGGCGAAGTCGACGACGGGATCGTCGATGTCGATGCCAATGGTGCGTCGCTCCATGGGGCGGCCGCGCACCTGCGCCATGGAGCCCTGGTGGCCGAGGTCGTTGCCGTAGGTGCGGTTGTTGTACATGACGATGAGGAGCGGGATCCGGTGGTGGACGGCCGTCCAGATGGCGGCGGGCGTGAAGAGCATGTCTCCGTCCGACTGGATGTTGATGGTTAGCCGGCCCTTGTCCCGGTTGGCCAGCGCGACGCCGACGGCGTGGGGGAGGCCCTCGCCGAGGCCGCCGCCGCCTCGGGCGCTGACGTCCTGGTACGGGTGCTTGATGTCCCACAGCCGCTGCACCCAGCCGCGCAGGTCGCCGTTGCCGACGACCCAGTCGTAGTCGCGCACGACCTCCCAGAGTTCCTGCGCGATGGTGGAGAGGGCGAGGGGGTGGTCTTCCGAGCGCGCCCTGGCCGTTGCCTGGTTGCGGGCGAGGGCGGCCTCGCTGAGCTGCGCGATGCGGTCGCGGCGAGCGGCGATGGCAGCCGTGCTGCCCGCCGCGTCGTCGAGCCGGCGCTGGACGAGGTCGGCGAGGGCGGGCGTCGCGAGGGCCGTGTCGGCCGCGATGGACATGGCCGTCGGGTAAAGGCTGCCATGGTCGTCGGCCCAGCTCTTGACCTGCAACTGCCGGAGGGAGATGTCGATGAGCATGGCGTCCGGACGGAGGATGTCCTCCGTCTTGCGCGTCGCCCTGTCGAGGCGGGTCAGCTCCTGCTGCAAGTCGTACACGTCGAGCGCGAGGACGACGTCAGCCTCGGCGAGCAGCTCGTCGCGGCTCTCGGCGGCGTAGAGCGGATGGCGTGTGGGGAAGTTGAAGAAGTCTCCGCCGTTGATGACGGGCAGGGCGAGGCTCTCGGCGAGGCGGAGCAGCCCCTGCGCTGCCTCCTCCGAGCGGCCGAGGAAGTTGGCGAGCACAACGGGGCGCTCGGCGGCCATGAGGGCGCTCGCGGCCTGCTCGAGGGCCGCGGGGTCGGCCTGGAGGCGCGTGGGCGCGGGGAAGCGCGAGACGTCGGGCATCTGGAAGGGCTCGGAGAGCTTCATCTCCTGCACGTCGGCGTCGAAGCAGACGTAGACGGGGCCCTGAGGCTCGGAGACGACGAGGTTGTAGGCGCGGATGAGGGACTCAACGGAGGCCTCGACGCTGGTGGGCTGGTCGTCCCACTTGACGAAGTTGCGGACGGCCTCGCCCTGCACGTTGGCGGTGTGAATCCAGTCGATCCACGGGCGGCGGTGGTTGGCGTCGAGGGGGCCGGTGGCGCCGAGCACGAGGACGCCGGAGCGGCCCATCCACGCGTTGAACATCGCCATCGACGCGTGCAGGAGGCCAACGATGTCGTGCACGAAGGCGGCCATGGGCTTGCCGGCGGCGCGGCCGTAGCCCTGCGCGAGGGCGACGGCGATTTCCTCGTGGTTGCAGAGGATGAACTCCGGCCCCTGGTTGCCGAGGTGGTTGACCATGGAGTCGTGGATGCCACGGAAGGTGGCGCCGGGGTTCATTGAGATGTACTCGATGCCGAGGGCGCGAATGGCGTCGACGATGACGTCCGAGCCGTACTCGGTGGGCGCAAAGCCATCCTGGCGAGGGTCTGTCGTCATTGGAGGCCTCCCGGTGTTTTGTGTAATCGCTGTCCTGTTGGAAAAAGCGGACGGCCTCGGCGAGCCGGTGACCTGCCGCCCCTTACGAGGCCGCTCCGGCGTGCTGCGGCAGCGGGTCGTCCCACGTGAAGGGTTCGTCCATGTCGCCGCGGCCTGCCAGGAAGAGCTCTCGCGCCCTGGGAAACTCGTAGTAGATCTCCAGGGTGTTGCCGTCGGGGTCCTGGAAGTAGAGGCTGCGCTGGCTCACGTGGTCCATCATTCGCTGCACGTTGACCCCGTCGGCGACGAGGCTGTCGTACGACTCCCGAAGCGCCTCGTAGCTCGCTACCTTGAAGGCGATGTGCAGCACGCCCACGCCGTCTTGCTGCCCGACGGGCGGCGTCGCCGTCGCCGGGTCGCCCACGGGCGACAGGTCGATGGTGTGGCCGTCGCCGGGGAGACTGAGGAAGACGCCGCCGTGGTCGGGATCCTGCTCCATGAACTGGAAGCCGAGAACGTCCGTGTAGAAGCGCTTGGAGCGCTCGACGTCGCGCACCTTGATGAGGCAGTGGCCAATTCGCTCTAATTTGGCCGGCATGTTGTCCTCCTGTGACTGTTGGCCCGTTGCCCACTTCGACAAGCTCAGGACAGGCTTCGATTTCCCTCATGACGAACGGCAGGGGCTACCGCAGCTCGGGTATCACCTTCTCGCAGAAGAGGCGCAGGGAGCGCTCGATGTGCTCGGGCGGGATGAGCTCGCCGGCGTTGAACTCGGCGACGACCTCCGTCAGGTGGAGGGCCTCCCGCAGCTTGCTGAGCTGCTCGACCACCATCTCCGGGGTGCCGACGGCCACCTTCTCCCGCTGCACGTCTTCCCAGTCCATCGACGCGATGCCCGCAGCCCGCTCGGTGCGCTGCTCGGACGGGGACCCGACAGCCTGCGCCCCCTCCGCCTCCAGCCGGCGCTGCAGCCTGCGGAACTGCCGCATGAAGCTCTCCTCCGGCTCCGTCATAGCGGCTTCGCGGTCCTCGGCGACGTACACCGGGATGCGCAAAGAGACGTCCATGGGCGCCTGGTGGCCGGCCTCCTTGTACGCCTTCTTGTAGCTGGCGACCTGCTCGGTCACGCCCTCCAGGGGCACCGTCCGCAACCCGATGAGGAGCGGGTAGCCCATTTTGCCGTTCACCGGGAAGGTGTCGTTTGTCGTCGCCGCAATGCGAATGGGCGGGTGCGGCGACTGGACGGGCTTGGGGATGACGCAGACGTCCTCGTAACTGTAATACTCACCACTGTAGCTGAATCGGTCATTGGTCCACGCCATCGTGATGACGTCGAGCGCCTCCCGAAAGCGGTCGCGGCTCTCCGAGTACGGGATGCCGTAGCCTTGGTACGCCGTCTGGAAGCCGCTCCTGCCGACGCCGAACTCGAAGCGACCGTCACTGACGTGGTCGAGTGTGGCGGCCTCCTCCGCGACGCGCAGGGGGTTCGACAGCGGGAGGACGAGGACAGACGTGCCGATGGTGATCCGCTTGGTGCGGCCCGCAATCGCTGCGCCAACCGTGATTGGCGACGAGATCACGCGGTTGGGGGTGAAGTGGAACTCCGCCAGGCAGATGACGTCCAAGCCCAGGTCTTCCGCCATGTCCACATGGTCAAAGGCCTGGGCGTAGGCATGGGCCGGGTTTCCGCCGTCAGGCATGGAGAATTCCACAAAGGAACCGAACCTCATAGCGACCCCCTCGCTCAGCATCCCCCTGTGTTCGTCGCATCATAGACGCATGGGGTGGGAGCGGCAAGGGTTGGCGGGCATGGTGGTATACTTGCACGGGTCTTCAGAACCACACTAGCAACACAGGTCTAAGGAGCCGAGCCCATGGCCGCAACCACATTCCCGGAAGCCCCCTTCGAGTTCGCCATGTTCGACTGGATCGAGAACTCTGGCCGGCCCGTCGCCGACATCGTCGAGCACAAGATGCGGCTGGTGGAGATGGCCGATCGAGGCGGCTTCTACGCGTGGCACACGGCCCAGCACCAGGCGACGCCCCTCTCCATCAACATCTCCCCCTCGATCATCCTCGCGGCGGCGATTCAACGGACGGAGCGGCTGCACGTGGGCGCGCTGACCTTCTGCCTGCCGTGGTACGACCCGTACCGCTTCTACAACGAGATCTGCATGCTGGACCAGATGAGCCGCGGGCGCGTGGAACTCGGCGTCGGGCGCGGCATCTCGCTCATCGAGTCCTCGGTGTACGGGATAGATGACGTGGATGAGTCGCGGGGCCGCTACCGCGAGACGCTCGACATCTTCTTCAACGCTTGCGGCAAGGACACGCTGGAGCACGAGGGCGCGTACTTCAACTACCACGACGTGGAGCTGCACACGGAGCCCTACCAGAAGCCGTACCCGCCGCTCTGGTTCCCCAGCAGCAGCCCGGACATCATCGACTTTGTGGCGCGGCACGGGTACAACACGGCGATTCCGGGCCCGCCGCAGGACGTGCGCCCGATGCTCGACCAATACCGCGAGATCTGGATGGAACACCGGGACGACGAGGGCCGCCACAACGCACACGTCACGGCGCCGAGGCTGGGCCGCAACCAGCACGTCTTCGTCGCCGAGACCGACGCGGAGGCGGAGGCCATCGCGGGGCCGGCGATGGCCGAGTGGGCGTCGCACATCAGCCACCTCTCGCGCAAGCACCAGGCGTCCCTCGTGAGGGCGCCGCAGCCGGACCGGAGCACGCGCGTGGTCATCGCGGGGTCTCCGGCAACGGTGGCGGAGCGGCTTATTGAATCCGTGAATGTCTCAGGTATAAACTACTGCATACTTGTGTTCTCGTACGGAGACCTGGCGCCGGAACGGGCCGAGCGGTCGCTGGAGCTCTTCATCTCGGACGTGATGCCGGTGATGCGGGCGGAGTTCGGCGGCAAGGCGGCAGCCAGCGCCGGGTAGGCGGGAACGCGAGTCGAGACACCAAACGCCAAGGGGGAGAAACATGCTGACCACGCACGACAATGAGATGCTGACGCGAGTCGGGCCGGGGACGCCGATGGGGAACTATATCCGGGAGTTCTGGGTCCCCTTCCTCCCCTCACGCGACCTGCCGGAGCGCGACGGCCCGATGAAGCGCGTCCGCCTGCTGGGCGAGGACTTGGTCACGTTCAGGGACTCGAACGGCGATGTGGGCCTGATTGCGGAGAACTGCCCGCACCGGGGCGCGTCGCTCTTCTTCGGGCGCAACGAGCACGCCGGGCTCGCCTGCAACTACCACGGCTGGAAGTTCGACACCACCGGCGCCTGCATCGACATGCCGAACGAGCCTGCCGAGAGCAACTTCAAGGACAAGGTGCGCGCAACCGCGTACCCCGTCGTCGAGTGCAACAAGGCGCTGTGGACCTACATGGGCCCGCGCGAGACGCCGCCGCCCTTCCCGCTGTACGAGGTCAATACGCTGCCGTACGACCAGGTCTACGAGCCGCACGTCATGACGGAGGAGTGCAACTGGATGCAGGGGCTGGAGGGCGACCTCGACTCCTCGCACGTGTACTTCATCCACGGGCGGCTGTCGGAGGACGCGCCCGCGGCGCCGGGGCAGCTCCGGGGCGTGTGGACGCGGGACCGCGCGCCCGCGCTCGACGTGGTGCCGACGCCTTACGGCGTGTACTACACCGCGCTGCGCAAGATCGGCGACGGCAACATCCACCACCGCGTCAACCAGTACCTCTACCCCTTCTTCAGCATGATCACCATCGACGCGACGGTGAACCTGCGGGCCTGGGTGCCCATTGACGACGACTACCATATGCTCTTCATGATGAGCGGCAGGGCGGAAGCCGACACCTCCTCCGACCTGGAGGCGTTCCTGCTTAACCCGTTCGAGTCCGCCGGCGGATACATCGAGGAAACGCCGGACCCGCGCACCCGCTACATGTCCTTCGCGCGGAAGGCCAACGACTACTGCATCGACTACGAGGTGCAGAAGCAGTACATGATGTCCGGCATCCCCTTCCTGGTGAACCTGCAGGACCGGGCGATGACGGAGACCATGGGCGCCATCTACGACCGCCGCCGCGAGCACCTCGGCACCAGCGACCGGATGATCATCCAGGTGCGGAAGCAGCTTCTTTCCGGCGCCCGCGCGCTGATGGAGGACGGGACTGTTCCCGAGAGCGTCGACGACCCCAAGCTGGTGCGCGTCCGCCCCGTCGGGGCGATCCTGCCGGAGGGCGCGGACTGGAAGACGGAGACCAGCGTCGTCCGCGACGTCGACGGCGGGGAGCCGGTGGCGTACGTGCCGTTCTTTGAGTAGGGACGAGCCCGCAAGCGCGTATGAGGGAGGGGCCGGAAGGCCCCTCCTTTCACGTTTGGGAGTACAATGGCGCCCCGACACCTCGCCCAAGGAGGACGCCATGCCGACGCCGTACCGTGCCGACCATGTTGGGAGCTTGCTGCGACCGCCGGAGCTGCTCGACGCGAGGGCCGCGTTCGCGCAGGGCGCGATGTCGCTGGAGTGGCTGCGGGAGTTGGAGGATGCGTGCGTTCTCCGCGCCCTCGCCATGCAACGGGACGCGGGCGTCGACATCCTCTCGGACGGCGAGTACCGCCGGCCGGCGTGGAGCGCGGCTGTGCGGGAGTCCATCGACGGGCTGGTGCCGAACCCGGACCCGCCCATCAACACTATCCTCGGCCAGTGGCGCGGGCCGCACGGGGAGGTGGCGCGGAGCAGCACGATCCCCGGCACGGGCCTCGTCGTCGGCGCGCCGGTGCGGCAGACCCGGCGGCTCGTCGAGGCCGACGCTGCCTTTCTGCGTGAGCATGCGCCGGGGCCGTGGAAGATCACGATGCCGGGGGCCATGTCGGCGGCGGGAACGCTCTTCAAGCCCGGCGTGACGGACCAGTTCTACGCGACGCGGTGGGACCTCGCCGCCGAGGTCGTCGCCATGCTGCAGCGCGAGATTGCCGCGCTTGCCGCCGAGGGCGTCTCCTACATCCAGCTGGACTCGCTGCACTACGTCGAGCGGATCACGGACGCGGAGATGCGCGCGCGGATGGTGGCCGACGGCGACGACCCGGAGGAGTACCTCGACCGCCTCATCGCGTGCGACAACGCCGTGCTGGACGCGGCGCGGGCGACGGGGGTGACCGTCGGACTGCACATGTGCAGGGGCAACAACCGCAGCGCGTGGCACGCGGAGGGGAGCTACGAGGCCATGGCGGAGAAGGCGTTCAACGGCCTGCGCGTCGACCGCTTCCTGCTGGAGTACGACACGGACCGCGCGGGAGGGTTTGATCCGCTGCGGTTCATGCCCAAGGGCGTGAACGTCGTGCTGGGCATCATCAGCTCCAAGGAGCCGGAGCTGGAGCCCGTCGACGCGCTGAAGGCGCGCATCGAGGAGGCCTCGCGGTACGTGGACGTCGACCGCCTCGCCATCTCCCCGCAGTGCGGGTTCGCGTCGACGCAGTGGGGCAACCTGCTCTCGTGGGATGACCAGCGGCGGAAGCTGGAGCTGGTGGCGGAGACGGCGCGCGCGGTATGGGGTTAGCCTCTACCGTTCGCCCTGAGCCTGTTGAAGGGCTCCCTACAGTCCTGCCTCTTTCACACTCTCCGGCGTCACGGTGCTCGGGAGGCGGTAGCCCCGGAAAGCGAAGTAGCCGACGAGGGCGATGACGCCCGCGACGGGGCCAAGGAGGCGGATGCCGAGGGGGTCGTCGGCCGTCTCGCCTAGGAGCAGGATGAGGGCGAGGAAGAGGGCCGAGAAGGACGAGCCGATCTTCTCGAACAGGTTCTGGGTGGTGAAGAACATGGCCTCGCGGCGCATGCCGGTGCGGATCTCGTCGTAGTCCGTGATGTCGGCGGTGATGGCCCTCGGCATCAAGTTGACTCCGCCCATGGGCAGACCGACCAGGAAGGCGACGACGACGCCTTGCGCGAGGACTGGGATGCCGGGCACGAGGCCGACGAGGAACATGATGGGCAGGATGACGGCCGTGGCCAGCAGGCTATTGGAGTAGACCCACCGCTTGCCCTTTGTGTGGCTTAGCTTCCACATGACGAAGACGGCCACCATCATCCCGATGAGGGCGGTGCCCGTCAGCGCCGAGGTCATCGTGCCCTCATTCTCGGACTCCAGGATGGCCTCGACGAAGAAGGGCATCCAGCCGAGCGTCATTGTCGCCGAGAGCTGGAAGAGGACGAAGGTCGGCAGGAAGTAGAGGAACTGCCTGTTGGCGAGGGTCGCGAGGAAGGCACCCTTGAGGGGCATCTGCGCGGGCGGGGTCTCGCGCGGCGCGTGGCTCCAGACGCCGCCGACGCCGAGGAAGCGGAAGCCGAGGCCCATGACGCCCATCAGCACGCCCATGACCTTGAAGCCGAACTCGTCCTGCACGACACCGCTGAGGACGAGCCCCAGCACTGCGCCGAGGATGCCGAAGTAGAACTGCCACGCGACGATGCTCATCCGGTCTCGGTGGCTCCGCGCGATCTCGGGCAGCAGGGACTCGTATGGGCCAATGGACGCGGTGTTGCTGAGGAAGAAGAGCTCCAGGATGACGAAGACCCAGATGGCGTTGACGATGCTGGCGCCCTCGACGGGGGTGAACCAGAGCAGCATGAAGAAGATGGCCCAGAAGGGCGTGGAGAGGACGATGAAAGGCAGCCGCCGACCCCAGCGGGACTTCGTGCGGTCGCTCCACCAGCCGATGATGGGGTCGTCGAAGGCTTCGATGAGGCGGCCGGCCGTGAGGAGCGCGCCGACGAAGACGCGGGCGTCGACGTCGATGGGGCCGAGGGCGACTCCGGGGACAACGGCGTCGCCCTCGGCCTTGGGCGGCGCGAGGAAGAACAGCAGCCACAGGTTGCGGGCCTGCACAACCGCCTGGCCGCCGATCATGTCGGAGGTGTAGAGCAGCTTGTTCAGGAGCGGCAGGCCGTTGGTCATGGCTTACCCTTCCGGGTGCGAACGCTCACTCGACGGACTATTCCCTCCAGAGGTGGTAACTCAACGTTCCCGCGAGGACGATGTAGAGGGTGTTGATGACTATCCAGTAGTTGAGGTGCGTCTGCCCCTGGTCGCCGTCCGTCGCAAGGTTGTCGAACCAGTTCCAGAAGAACAGGACGGCGAGCACGACGGCGGCGTAAAAGGTCGCATGGACCCAGAATTGGGTCATCGAGGTGGCGTCGGGCGTCAGCCGGCGCTTGTGCACCCAGGCGTGGGTCAACAAAGCGACAGCGCCTACCGCCATGAACGGGGCAAGCACTTCCCATATCGTGCCTACTGCCCAGGAATCCGGATAGAACGGATTGAGCCAGAAGTGGAGGAGCACGGCGAGCGCGGTGAGCCCCAGGTAGATGGAGCCTGGTATTTTGAGCCTCTCCTCCATGACGACCCCTTTTGCGCTATTTGCCAACCCTTACTTCCGCCACAGGTGCCAGCCGACCGTCCCCATGAGCACGATGTACATCGTGTTGATGATGGGCCAGAAGTTGTTTCGGGTCTGGCTCTGTTCGTCGCCGCTGGCCAGCTCGTCAAACCAGTTCCAGAAGAACAGGACGGCCAGCACCGTCGCAGCGTAGAAGGCCGTGTAGGCGCAGACGTGCGCGAGGGTGCCCGCGTCTGAGTCGACGCCTCGCTTGTACGAGAGGGTGTACGCGACTGTGGCGACGATGCCGACGGCCATGATGGCGTCCAGCACCTCCCAGATGTCGCCCACGTCCCACGATTCGGGGTAGAAGGGGCTGAGCCAGAAGTGGAGCAGCACGGCAAGGGCGCTGACCAACAGGTACACAGCAACAGGCTTCCGCAGAACGTCCATATCGACCCTCCCTGTGTTCGTGGCGCGCCGCGCGCCGGCTCGTCGCGGCAATGGAAGCATAGGGCGCGGTGCGCGTCAATGCGATTGGGAGCAGGCTCGTGCTGACATTGCGAGCGGCGTGGGCGACAATGGGCGCGCTATGGGGGTTTCACGACTGATCGAGGTGCTGCTGGTTGCCCTTCGGCTGGGGCTGACTTCGTTTGGGGGGCCGGTGGCGCACATTGGCTACTTCCGCGAGGAGTACGTCAATCGCCGCGGGTGGCTGTCCGACGAGCGCTTCGCGGAGCTGGTGGCGCTGTGCCAGTTCCTGCCGGGGCCGGCCAGCAGCCAGCTCGGCATTGCGATCGGCACCGGGCGAGCGGGGTACTTGGGCGGGTTCCTAGCGTGGCTGGGGTTCACGATGCCCTCGGCGGTCGCGCTGGCGGCGTTTGCCTACGGGGTGCACGAGTTCGGGGGCGACGGCGGCGGATGGCTCGACGGCCTCAAGATCGCGGCGGTGGCGGTGGTGGCGTTCGCGCTGTGGGGCATGGGGCGCACGCTGACGCCCGATAGGACTCGCATCAGCATCGCGGTGGTTGCGGCGGCGGCGTTGCTGTTGACCGGCGGGGTGGCGGCGCAGGTGCTCGTCATTCTCAGCGGCGCGGTGCTCGGTCTTGTCCTGCTGAAGCCGAGTGAGACGCAGGCAGCGGGCGACTCAGGCTCGGGCGGCGCGGCGCGGGCGACGGGCGCGCGCATTGGCGTGCTCACGCTGCTGCTGTTCGGCGCGGCGCTGCTGGCGCTGCCCGCTGTGGCGCGCTCCGTCGACAGCGAGCCGCTTTCCGTCGCGGACAGCTTCTACCGGTCGGGGTCGCTGGTGTTCGGCGGCGGGCATGTCGTCCTGCCGCTGCTGGAGGCGGAGGTCGTCCCGACGGAGTGGGTAACGAAGGACGAGTTCCTCGCGGGATACGGGGCTGCACAGGCCGTGCCGGGGCCGCTATTCACGTTCTCGGCGTACCTTGGCACGGTCATGGGCGTGCTCGACCCATGGTGGCTGGGCGGGCTGCTTGCGCTGGGGGCGATCTTCCTGCCGTCGTTCCTGCTGGTGTGGGGCGTGCTGCCCTTCTGGGAGAGGCTGCGCGGCTTCGCAAGAGTGCGGCGGGCGCTGATGGGCGTGAACGCCGCGGTCGTCGGCATTCTGCTGGCGGCGCTGTACGACCCCGTCTGGACGAGCGCCATCGGCGCGCCAGAGGACTTCGCGCTGGGGGCGGCGGCATTCGTGCTGCTCGCGTTCTGGAAGACGCCGCCGTGGCTGGTGGTGGCGCTGGCGGCGGTGGGTGGGGCTGGGCTGGCCGCGCTGTAGTTCTCCCGTTCCTTGACCCACCTTCTTCCACGGGGCTAGGCTGGAAGCATGAGAATTCTCCTTTTCGCCATGCAAGCCTATGCCGTCCTCTACGGCCTCTTTGCAGCGCTTCTGGCGTTGGTGGGTTCCTTTGCCGACGGCGGCGACGCACCGCTGCGGCTGTTGGTTACGCTGGCGCATCCAATCAGCGCGGTTGGCCTGCTCGCCGCCGTCTTCGTCCCGACGGTCGGCAAGCACGTCATCGGACTTGCGGCGGCGATTCTCCTGGCGACGGGGCTGGGTGACACCTACGTTGCCGTCCTCATTGCAAAGGGAGACATCAAGGGCGACTGGCAGATCCCCGCCATCTTCGCCGCAACAGCGGGCATCGGGTTTCTGGTGGCCCTTGCGCAATGGCGCACACCCACACCGTCCGCAGACGGCGGCTAGCGTTGCACGCAGTCGTGGCCGTCGGGGGGGGTGGAGAAAGAGGGGCGGCATGAGCAGGCAGGCATTCGTCAACATTGCGGTCCAGAATATCGAAAAGTCCCGGAACTTCTTTGAGAGGCTGGGGTTCGAGTTCGATCCGGCGTTCAGCAACGCCGGATGCGCGTGCATGATCATCTCGCCGAGCACCTACGTGATGATGCTGGCCGAGGGCTTCTTCCAAGCGTTCACGACGAAGGACATTCTCGACACGGGGGAGTTGACCGAGGTGGTCATCGCCCTCTCCGCCGACAGCCCCGAGGGCGTCGACGCGATGCTGCGGGCAGCGGTGGAGGCGGGCGGCACGCTGACCCGCGAGGCGCGAGACCACGGTCACATGTACGGCGGCGCCTTCGAGGACCTGGACAACCACCAGTGGGAGATCTTCCACATGGCGGGCGCCTCGTAGTAAACGGGGCGTTTCGGAGGGTGAACGGCTGCTTTCGGCGGGTCTTTCTTGACACCCCCTTGCCGCTGATGTTCAATCGCCGCAAACGGGGTCGAAGGAGGCTGCCATGCCTTTCGCAAAGATCAACGGAATAGACCTCTTCTACGAGTCCACGGGAACCGGTCCCGCTGTGGTCCTCGCCCACGGCGTCGGCGGCAACCACGCCATCTGGTGGCGGCAGGTCAAGTACTTCTCGCAGTGGTACCGGGTCATCAACTTCGACCACCGCGGCTTTGGCATCTCTCACGACATCGAGGGCAGCCCGGGGCGCGCGGCGTTCGTGGACGACCTCGAGGCACTGCTGGACCACCTGGAAATCGAAAAGGCATCGCTAGTGGCGCAGTCGATGGGCGGGCGCACTTGCCTGGGCTTCGCGGTCAAGCGGCCCGAGCGGGTGCAGGCGCTGGTGATGGCGGCGACCACCGGCTTCTTCGAGTCGACCGGCGCGCTGGCCGAACGGCAGGAGGAGGTCCGCAAGGCCACCGACGCCATGGCACAAGCCGAGCGTGTCCTTTCGCCGAGCTTCCGGCAGCGCGATCCGGTGTCCACCGAGCTCTACTTGAAGATCAGCGGCTTCAACCCCTCGACGCAGGCGCGTCTCCGCGGGTTGACCATGTCCCAGATCTCCGGGCCCAGCGTCGCCGACATCACCGAGGACGACCTCGCGCGAGTCACGATGCCGGTGCGCTTCATCGGCGGCGAGGACGACGTGCTGCAGCCGCCGGACGTACTGGAGATGACCTGCGGGCTCTTCCCCAACGCCTCGCTCATTGAGGTGCCGCAGTGCGGACACTCCATGTACTTTGAGATGCCGGACGTCTTCAACTTCCTTGTCCACCGCTTCCTCAAGGACTGCGGCATTGGCAACGGGGAGTAGCCGCAGCGATGAAGAACGTTGACCTCATCGCCCGCACGCTGGAGGCGGCGGGGGTCAAGTGGGTCTTTGGCGTGCCGAGCGGACCGGTGCTGCCGCTCATCAATGCGCTGGAGCGCACGTCCGTCCGCTACGTCCTGACGGCGAGCGAGACCTCGGCCGGGTTTATGGCGAGCGCGGTCGGCAGCCTGACGGGCACGCCGGGCGTCTGCCTCTCGACGCTGGGGCCCGGCGCGACCAACATGTCGACGGGCGTGGGCTGCGCGTGGCTCGACTGCGCGCCGCTGATCGCCATCACGTGCAACGTGCCGACGCCGTGGCTGGAACGCCGCATCCAGATGCGCATCGACCACCACGCGCTCTTTGCGCCCATCACGAAAGCCTCGCTGCCGTTGCGCCACGGAGACGTGGCGGAGCGGCTCTCGGAGGCGCTGGCCATTGCGACGGCGGAGCCGCCGGGGCCGGTGCACCTGGACCTGCCGGAGGACGTCGGCAACGCGGAGGCGCCGTCCGATGCCGTTGCGGTCAAAGGCGGCGGCTCGGAACTCGCTGGCGTGGACGCATCTGCGGCTGTCTCGGCCGTTGAGGCTGCGCTGGCCGCGAGCCGACGGCCCGTCGTGATGACGGGGCTCGGGTTCACGCGGAGCGGGGCGGCGGATGCGCTGCAGGCTTTCGTAGAGCGGCAGGGGGTCCCGTTCATCTCGACGATGCACGGCAAGGGTTGGCTGCCGGAGAGCCACACCAACTGGGCCGGCGTGCTGGGGCGGGCTCGCAGGACCAACGTGCAGCGGTTCATCAACAGCGCCGACCTGATCATCGCCGTGGGCTACGACCCGGTGGAGATCAACTACGAGGAGTGGGCCGGCTCGCTGCCGGTGGTGCACATCGCCAACGAGGCCGCCGACGTGGACGGCAGCGTCAACGCGGTCTTCAACGAGGCGACCGACATGGACGCGGCGCTGCGGGGCATGGCGGGGCTCGCGCCGGCCGGGAACGACTGGTCGGTGGAGGAGTGGGCGACGCACCGGGCGCAGCTGGATGCCGACCTGCGGCCGGAGACGGCGTCGATGAGCGCGCATCGGGTGCTGGACGAGCTGCGGGAGAAGCTGCCCGCCGACGGCATCCTCATCTACGACGTCGGCGCGCACACGCACCAGATCGCGACGCAGTGGCGGACTGACCTGCCCAACACCTGCGTGTCGACGAACGGGTGGTCGTCCATGGGCTACGGCATTCCCGGCGCCATTGCCGCCAAGCTGGCGTATCCGGATAGGCGTGTCGTCGGCGTCGTCGGCGACGGGTGCTTCCAGATGACGGCGGGGGAGCTGGCGGTCATGCGACGGATGGGGCTGCCGCTGCCGATCGTGGTGCTCAACGACGGATGGCTGGCGCTCATCAAGCTGAAGCAGCAGGGCAAGGAGTTCGGTGTGGACGGCTCCTTCCTCGGCGAGCCGCCGTCGACACCGCCCGAGTACTTCGGCGTGCCGGCGCGCGCGGTGCATGACGAGGCGGGGCTGCGAGAGGCGCTGGACTGGGGGATGTCGCTCGACGGACCCTCGGTCATCGAGGCGTTCATCGACCCGGACTCGTACGCCCGCACAGTGTATGATTGAGGGCGGACGCACGCCCGCTCGCGCGATGCCATCCCGATTCGAGGAGCGCCCCATGGAGGTCATCTCCGTCAACGTGTCCCTGCCGCGCATCGAGACCATCGACGACAAGGAAGTCCTCACCAGCATCTTCAAGCAGCCAGTCGATGGCCCCGTCATGCTGCGCAGCCTCGACTTCGACGGCGACGCGCAGGGCGACCTGGACGCGCACGGGGGGCCGGACCGCGCCGCCTACGCCTACCCTTGGGAGCACTACGCCCATTGGTCGCGGGAGCTTGGGTTGCCGCAGTGGGGGCCGGGGCAGTTTGGCGAAAACCTGACCATTGCCGGGCTGTCCGAGGACGAGGTCAGGATTGGAGACGAGTTCGCCATTGGCGAGGCGGTTGTGATGGTGTCGCAGCCGCGAACGCCGTGTTTCAAGCTGGCGCACAAGATGGGCCTGCCGGAGTTTCCCAAGCAGTTCCTGGCCAGCGGTCGCATCGGCTTCTACCTGCGGGTCGCGCGGGAGGGTGTGATCAAGGCGGGCGACCCGGTGGAGCGGGTGGCGACGGACCCGGAGGCTTTCACCGTGCGGGGGCTGTCGTACCTGCGGTACTTCGACCGGGGGAACGTGGATGGCTTCCGGCGGGCCGCGGAGATTCCGGCGCTCTCGGAGGGGTGGCGGCAGGCGTTCGCGGAGATGGCAAGGAGTGCGGCGCGGGGGTAGGGGCGGGCGATGCGCTCGCTGGCTAACTGAGGCATTCGTATTCGTCGAAGGTACGAAAGGGCAGAAAAGCACTGGCGCACCCTTGAAGGTTGTGGTATTGTGCCAACGTGGTGGTCCGATCCAATGATGCAAGGTCCCAAAACAGAACAAGGCCCTCAATGCATCGGTGACCGGTCCCGTTCCCATCCTGGAAGAAAGGAGGTCACCGATGGCATTTGAGGACAAGACGCTCCAGTGTGTAGAGTGCGGCACCGACTTCATCTTTGAAGCCGGCGAGCAAGAGTACTTTGCCATGAAGGGGTTCACGAACGAGCCGCGGCGATGCCCGACTTGTCGTGCAGCGCGGCGTGCCGCAAGCGGCGGCTACGACCGCGGTCCCCGGCAAATGTACCCGGCGGTCTGTGCGCAGTGCGGTCAGGACACCATGGTCCCGTTCCTGCCCCGTGGCGATCGCCCCGTCTACTGCAGCGACTGCTTCAGCCAGATTGGCGGGCGTCGCTAGACCAGAGCGTGCATGAGAATGAGGCGGCTGCTGTAACGGCAGCCGCCTCTTCTTTTGTCTGCGGTCGCGCGACTCTCTGGATACCGGCTTTCGCCGGTAAAACGCGGGGAAGAGGAGCGCGCCCCCTTCGAGAGCCTCAGGACAGGCTTCGACAAGCTCAGGGCGAACGGCATGTTCTTGCT
>JAPPNT010000208.1 GCA_028873745.1 Chloroflexota bacterium
TTAGATCAGGACCTCCCAGCGGAAAGTTCGCAAATCGGTACGCCTTGGCCCACCACCAAATGCTCGCCTGTACATGCTCTTGCCGCACTTTCGTTGCAATTGGCACACAAGGTCCAATAGGCCATAGGAGCGACTTCGTGCAATGCCCGTTCTGCAAACCACATGTTGAGGACCTGCCGATTGTTGGGCGCAACGAACACTGCCTCTCAATTGACGTTGCGGACGAGATTCTTGCCGGCTCCCGCATCATCGTGCCTCGGCAACACCGGGCTACGCCGTTCGAGATGACGGAAGCGGAGATCACGGCGACGTTTGAGTTGCTCCGCGCCGCCAAACTTGAAATCGATTCCGCAATGTCTCCCGATGGCTACAACATTGGGTGGAATAGCGGGGCAATCGCCGGGCAGGAAGTGTTTCACGCTCACCTTCACGTCGTCCCACGATTTCGCGACGAGCCACTCGCCGGCATGGGTATCCGCTACTGGCTGAAGCAGGAGAACAACCGGCGCCCCAATCAGTAGAGCGACGGACTCGCGTCCGTCCGAGAGGGTTCGAGCTCATTGTTTGAATCGAGAACGCCCACTCATTTTTCGAGGACGGTTCCGCCTGCTGTTCCGGCCGGCCCCACAAGGACAACACCCCTGCAACTTCAGGTTTGCGCGAGGCCGGCAACATGGGCAAGCAATATGTGGCAGTGTGCCTTGGGGGTTCCTTGCTGTCGTACGCGCAACTTCGGCGAGGCTTCTACAGTTCCACCGGGCGGCCGCTTTCCATCCACTCGGCGTAAGAGCCGTCGTAGAGGCGGACGTTGTAGCCATACTGGCGCATGGCGAGCCAGGCTAGCGAGGCTCGGACGCCGCTGCGGCAGTAAGCGACGACCTCGTCGGTGGGGGATACGCCTACGGCGTCCAGCCGCTCGTGGAGCCGGTCGGGCGCGATGAGCAGGCTTCCTTCAGGGCCGGTTACGGCGGAGTGGGGGAGATTGACCGCGCCGGGGATGTGGCCGGGTCGCTGGTCCATGTCCGTTTGGCCGCTGAATTCCTCCGGCGTGCGGGTATCCAAGAGCTTTGCGGTCTCGGCGGCGTCAATGTCGTCCAACGTGGCGCGCACCGACGGGTCCGGGCGCGGCTGGAACGCTTGCGGCTCCGTTGGGACGGGGCGGTAGAGAATCTCGCGGCCCTCGGCCTTCCAAGACTCGAAGAGGAGGTCCATCACGTGGACATCTGTGCGGCCCAGGTACTCGAGCACCCATACGGCCATGGCGGCGTTGCGGCCGTCGTGCTGGTCATAGATGACGGGGGTTATGTCATTGCTCAAGCCTGCGTCGCCGAAGGCGGCGGCAAGCTGCGCCGGTTCAGCGAGGCCGCCGCCGGGGCCCTGGAGCTTCTTGAAGGGGACGCTGACGGCCCCCCGCAGGTGGCCCATGAGGTAGCGCATGGCCGACCGAGGGTCGATCACGAGGTAACCGCGCCGGCCTATGTGTTCAGAGACCCAGTCGGCGGATACGAGCGTGACCATCAACCGACCATTTCAAAGTCGGTCTCGACATTGGTCGCTTTCGCAACGGACTGGGTGACGGGAGAGCCCTCGACCGCGAGGCGCCAGATGCCGCGCAGCGTGTCCTCGTCGGCGTCGGCGCGGACGAAGCACTTGGCGGAGATACGGCCGTAACCGGGGTTGCCCTCGTCCTCGACGCCCGCCCACTTGCGAATGTTCTCGAAGTAGCCTTCAACGGCGATTTCGAGGTCGTGGATGCGGACGCCCTGCTTGGTGGCGTTGACGACGAAGCCGACGGTCATGCAACTGCCGATGGCCGACAGGAGCTGCTCGTGGGCGCTGGCGGCGACGTCGGTGGCGGTCAGGTCGCCGGGCTCGTCCATGTCGACCTGGTGGTTGCGCATGTAGGCGCGGGCGCGCATACCGTTCTGCCAGACGACGCGCGACTTCCAGGGGCCGGTCACGGCGTTGAAAACGTCCGGGTCCCGGAAGGACTCCAAGACCTCGGTCAGCTTCTCGCGGGGCAGCCCGTTGAGATTCTCTTGCTCTGCCATGTCAATCTCCTTCCGTTGGCGGTATGTTGCGTTCAGCTTTGCCGCGGGCGCTATCGGTACTCGGCGCGGAGCTGCTCGGCGGCGGCGGTGATGGCGCGCATCTTGCGGCACGCGACCTCTGTGGTGTTGACGTTCCTCTCCGCGAAGGTGCCGAACCCGCAGTCATGGTTGAGGAAGATCTTGTCGGCGTCAAAGTACTGGAGGAGCTCCCTGACGAGGCGGACTATCTCTTCCGTCGACTCGATGCCGTCCGTCCGGGGATTGACGACGCCGAGGCCGATCTCCTTCTCGTTGCCGTACTCCTTGAAGACGTCCATCTCGCCGGCGCGGGGCGTGGCGCACTCGAGCACGAGCTGGTCGATGTTCATCTGCGACAGGTAGGGGAGCATGGGCCCGTAGTTGCCGGTGAGCAGCACCTCTTCACGGCGGCTCCAGTTGCCCCGGCAGACGTGCACGCCGGTCCTGATGCCGGTGATGCCCTCCAGGGTCTCGTTCATGAGCCGCACGGCGAATTCGAGCTCGTCGGTGGGGTCGCGGCGGTTGGGGAGCGCGGCGCACATGAAGGTCTCCGTGCTCTCCTCGCCGAATACCACCTGGCTGAGGATGGGCTCGTCTAGCTGGACGAAGTCGCAACCCATGTCCCGCAGGGCGATGATCTCCTCTCGGAGGATGGCAACTACGTCGGCCGCGAGGTCCTCGGGGCTGGGGTAGACGGAATCGGAGAGGCCCTCGAACCAGCCTGAGCGGGTCAACATGTAGGGGCCGGGCAGGGGGATCTTGACCTGCCGGTCCGTGTGCTCGCGCAGGAAGGCCAGCTCGTCGAGAGCGAGGCCGAGGCCCTGCCGCTTGTCGATGCGGTCGACGACGATGGGGCTCTTGATGGCGAACGATGGGACGTCGAGGGCGCGCAGCATCTCCTCCATGCGCGCCCGGTCCCGCGAGTAGTCGAGAAGCTCTGACACCTTCATGAGCTGCATGCCGGTCAGCTTGTCGACGGCGAAGGAGTAGAAGTTGTCGCGGCGGAGTTCACCGTCGCTGATTATGTCCACTCCCGCGTCTTCCTGCGCGCGGATGCAGGCCAGCACTTCCCCGTCGGCGACCGCGTTGAACTCGTCGAGGGTGATCTCGCCGGCCTCCTTGCGGCGCAGGGCGCGGACCAACTCCGTCGAGCGGGGCCAGCTGCCGACGACGGTCACGGGAAACAAGGGCGTGTTCGCCATACGGAATCCCCCCAAAGCGGCATAAGACGCCGCCGCCAATACTTGAGAACGGCACCAGTGTATCCCAGGGCGCAAGGGCGGACAAATCGGCGGGCTGCCCAATGAGGGGGTTTCCCGCGTCGCCGGTCATGCCCGGATGGAGGAGGATTCTGCCGGGGCGGCGGTCAGCAGGGCAAGTCCTCGATCAGGCGCTGTAGACGCGCCGTGAACGCCTCCACGTGCCCTTTCTTCCGGGAATCGTGGCGGCTCTTGTTGTCCAACACATCAATCACGTGCCCGTCGTATCCCTCTGCAGCGTCAACGCGGAGTTTGTCGCCCTTACGGGATACCCCGGCTATCCTATCGAGCGGCAACTGGGAGACGTGCTTGTCATCCCAACTGTTGGACACAAACAGAAGCCGACGGTCCGTGGCGGCAACGACAGCGTTGTGTCCCTTCGCCCCTGGCAATTCCGCGGTGTAGGTGCCATAGAGCAAGGCCTCGAGGTGTTCGTCGTCGTGGAGGACCTCGGCCAGCTTCCTGCGCTCCTTCCCGTGCTCGTCCAAGAGCGCCCAAAGCGGGTGATGCAGCTTCCAGGCGGCGTCAATCCTCGGTTGCCCGAACACGCCCGCGTGATCCCGCACAACCTTGACGAAGGGCAAAGCGTCAACCTCCCGCCGGAAGTGGGCCGCGTACACCTGGCCCCGCTGGTCAATGAACCTGACCTGTTGCCCCTCCGCGTGTTCCACGCATTCCACCGCCGGGATTGTCCCGTGGGGGCAAGCGATGATTTCCTCTTTCCGCGCACCACCGTCCACGGCCAGCTTGATGAGCAGCATGCGGTCATCGGTGGCCACGGCGATCGCCGGCCAACCCTGCCACTGCGTAGCCCAATAGTCCGGGTCATGGACGTGTGCCGTCGAAATTTTGCCGTCGAAGTGTTTGGCCGTTTCCAGTCCCGCCGAGCAGTGTGCCCAGTGCCGCACCTGTTCTCCAGGCGCAAGGACGTGGGAATACGCTGCCGCGACCGACTCGTCATCGCTCAACAGTCGGCCGCTGACGAACCGGGAGAAGTCAGCGGCCGCGGATTGCAGGTCAAGGTCGAAGACCGGCACGGTCAGCGAGCCGGGAGCGTCGCCGCTTCCCACCCCCCTGAGCCTGACCCTGCCGGGCTCCGGTTCCGTGATTTCGTCAACTTCCAGATACGTCAGGCCAAAGCGGTTCCTAGACAACCGGCCCCGGTTCAGCAGGATCACCCGGCTCCCGGTGGCGACCACGATCCCCCGGTCATGGCTGGAGTTCCCGGCGTGAAAGCCGCACGGGTGCAGCAGCTCAATGTCTTCACCGGGGTCCAGAAGATCATAGAGCATCTCGCGCTCGCCCTCGTAGTCTTTCAGGCCCCAGGCGGGCTGCAGGGTGTACCACTGGTTATCGATGCTTCGGGTTTGCGCAGGACTCCGCATGTGTCCCCTCCCCGCTGCCGAAGTTGCCCCGGCAACCCCGGCGGCTCCGCTACTCCCCGACCCCACAGACCGCATCCCTGGCTTCCTTCAAGTCTTCCAGCGACGCGGCCTGGCTTATGTAGACGTACTGGTCCTTGGCGTCCTCCACGTCCCGGGCAGCAGGGAACATCATCATCATGCTCTGCTCGAAGATAGGGTCGTTCTTTTCCATGCAGTCCAGCGTCTCCCTGACAACCGACTCCTTGCTGCCGCCGCCGCAGGCCACCGCCAGCAGCAAGCACAAGGCCACAATGATGCACAGCGCACGGCCCCAGCCGCCGCCAACACGGGTAATTGCCATCTCCCAACTCCTCTCTGCCCGCCTCAGGCCGATAGCGCTGTCGCTCTCCACGGCTATCGCATTGCACCAGGAGCCCCGATTGACGGCGAAAGTTGAGGAGGTTTCGTGCAGCTCAAGCCGTCGTATGCTGGCGAGGTCGCCCAACTCCGGCGGCATCTCCGCGCTCAACCGATGGCCGTTGAGGTCCAGCCTTGTCGGGAGATTCTATCATCCCGTGGGTCACCGTTATGTGACTTTTTGGGAACTTATTGTGAGTTTTCATTACCATCCACAAGAGGCGGCATGATTGAACCTGTTGACGCCCAAGGGCCTGTTGGCCATACGAATTCCTCTCCAATGCAGCATGGAGCACCGCGGCTACCCTTGGAGAACGGCGCCAGTGTGCCCGAGGGCGCAAGGGCGGGACAAATCGCCGGGCTATGCGGGGCGGTGGTGCGGGGCCCAGCTATGACCCCTTGAACAACTCGGTGTCCGGGTGGAACTGGAACCAGCCGAACCAGAAGGACATGTGCGTGGGGATGCGGGCGAGTTTCTCCGACTCGTCGGCGGTGTTGACGAGGTACTCCTCGGTCACTTGCCACTCGACGCCGTCGGCGGCCACGAGCTTCGACGGGAGGCGGAGGGTGACCGCGACGTCGTCGCCGGTGACGAGCTGGAATGTCCGGCCGCCGCGGTAGTAGGCACGGGCGCCCTCGCTGGTGGCGGAGCCCACCACGACGATATCCTCGCCGCCAACGACGTCGTTGATGATGCGGTGGATGCGGAGCGCGCCGGAGGCGTAGGCCTTGGCAGCGCCGTTGAGCTGCACGCCGAGGACGATGTCCTTCGTCGTCAGGCCGTCATCGCGGTCGGGGACGGGGAACATGGTGGCCGGGTCGTTGAAGTAGCTGAAGTAGATGGCCTCCGGGTTGTCCTCCGGCACGTAGAAGCTGGGGGCGTACACGCCCGTGTCCCGGTCGAGCACCGTCGTGTCGGGGTGAAGCTCCAGCCACTCCTCCCACGTCGTGAGCATGACGGGGAAGAAGTCCAGCTTGATGCCGGAGTCCCAGAGGGGGCCGATGACGGGCTCGCTGGAGAGCTGGTTCCAGAGGGAGTTGGTGAGGCGGTCATACATGACCTTGTTGCTGCGGTACAGCATGCCTGACGTGCCGAAGGTGGTTGGCTCCCCGTTGATTTTGGCGGAATACACGATTCCGGTGCCGCAGAGGGTTCAGTAGGCGAGCGAGATGGGCTCACCTCCAAGCACGTCGTTGGCCATCTCGTGGGCGTTGACGATGCGGAGCGGGTAGGCGCGGTGCTCGCCGTTGTTGGACACGCCGAAGACGCGGTCGGTCGGCAGCATGTAGTCCTGCCCGCCGGCAGCGACGACGGGGGCGCGCTCCAGGGGCGGGATGCCGTCGGGCCGGACGCCGCCCCAGGCGACCTCAGCGAGGTTGATGCGCGAGCCGTTCCGGGCGGGCAGGATGAAGTCGCCGAACCTGGGGTCGATGAGGCTCATGAGCTCGCTCTTCCACTCCACGTAGCCGTCGGGGGGAGCGTACTCGTCGCCGTTCCGGCCCAGCCACTCCATCCACTCGTGCCAGCCGCGGGAGTATGTCTTGAAGTCCTCACCGGTAATGGCCGAAAGGCCTTTCAGCGTTTCCTGGACCACTTCCCAGTTTCCGAAGAACCGGAGCATTTCGATCATGACGGGGACCATGGACTTGTCGTTGTTTTCGACGGCCCGCTCGATCGCCTCGAGCGAACCCTGGGGGAAGTAGTCCCAGCTCGCGAAGAGCAGGTACATGTTGGCGTTGGAGTTGTAGTCTTGCGCGGTTGAGCCCACGGGCGTCGGGGTGAAGTTCGCGGCCACAGAGGGCGCTTCGAAAGCGGGCAGGGGCGTAGGCGTGCTGTCGGCCTGTCCGGCGGGCGCGTCGGCGGAGGAGCAGGCTACGGCGACAGCGAGCAGCATCGCCGCCGCGAACGCGGGGGCCGCCAGAGTAGCCTGTTTGCGGAAGGTGCTGCTCACCCACGTCCTTTCGACAGCAAGTGTGCTCGCAGGCACGAGGCCAAGTGTCGCCAATGCCGTGCTCAATTCCCATCATACACCCCGCTTGACGAGATTGGGGTATTGAGGTGGCATGCCATCGATAGCCCGGCGTGGGAGCTATCAGGTAGATGCGACGGTACTGGCCTTGTTCACCACAGGGACTGATGCTACTATCCCCGCGCCACGGCCGTCGGACTATCGATGCGTCGTGCAAATACGGCAAATGTCACTCCGACTGTGATTGCTGCTACGGTATCCGCTGTTTACAAATGGCTCGCGCCAACCGTGCCCGGGCTGGCAGCAGGGGTGATGAGGAGGGCGGGGATTGGAGCTGCACGAGGCCCTGTTCGCTGTGGGCGCGCTCATCGTCATGGCGAAGCTGCTTGAGGGCATCTTCAAGCGCATAGGGCTGAACGCCATCTTTGCCTACCCCGTCGCAGGGGTCATCCTGGGCCCTGCGACTGGCCTCGTGCACACGGGACCCAGCATCGACCTAGTCCTCAGCATCGGCATCTTCATGTTCTTCTTCCTCATCGGGTTGGAGGAGCTGGACATTGCCGGGTTCGTCGCCGCCATACGCGGCCGGATCTTCTTCACCGCCGTCCTCGCCGTGACGCTGTCGATGCTGGCCTCGCTGGCCGTAACGACGGACATTTTCATTGACCTTGGGCTTGACCTGAGTCTGACGCAGGCGCTCGGGCTCGCCGGAGTGCTCTCGCTCTCCAGCCTTGGCGTCGTGGCGAAGGCGCTGGTGGACGAGGGCCGGCTGCGGGAGCCCGTAGGCGTGCAGATCTTTACCGCCGTCATCATCGTGGAGTTGATCGCCCTCTTCGTGGTCGGCTTTGCCATCAGCGAGCACTTCACGTCGAAAACGGGCGGCATCGATGCCATGTCCGTCCTGCTGATCATCGGCGAGATCATCGCGTTTGCCGTAGTCACGTGGTTCGTGGCCAGCAAGATTGTGCCTCGGGCCCTGGGTTTCCTGCAGCGACTCCTGCGCGTACCCCAGTTCGCGTTCGGCACCCTGGTGGGCGGGCTGTTCCTGGTGGTGGTCATCGCCGAACAGGTGGGGCTGCACGGCTCGCTGGGCGCGCTCCTGTTCGGCGCGGCGCTGTCATTCCTGCCGTACCAGATGCGGCGGGACATCATGCCGGGCATGCGCGGGACCGCCGAGGGCTTCTTCGTGCCGCTCTTCTTCGCGTCCGCGGGTCTGTACTTCAGCCTGGACTTCATCAAGCTGCCGGTGGAGACGATCCTGGCGCTGGCGTTCGTGCCGCTGCTGGGCAAGGTGGGCGCGTCGTTTCTCAGCGCCTACGTCACCCGCATCAGGGCTCCATTCGCCACGGCGGTGGGCCTCACGGCGAAGGGTGTCGCGGAGATCGCGCTGCTCCTCGTCATGCTGCACAGCGAGGCCATCGGCAAGGACATCTTCTCGCTGCTCGTCGTTGTGATGCTGGCGTACATCATGCTGACGCCGCTGGGCATCGGCTTCGCGCTGCGGCGGGTGGCGCGCTGGACGGACGCCGAGTCTCCCGAGCACCTGCCACCGTCCTTCGAACGGTTTGTGCTCGACGAGGTCCGTGTGAGCGATCTGCTGGACCCCTATCGCGTCCACCCGGAGGCGTCGCAGACGGTGAAGGACTTCGCGGAGGACTGGCTGCTGCAGGACCAGCACGACTACGTGGTGGAAGACCACGGCAAGCTGGCGGGCATTGTGTCCGTGAGCATGCTGCGCTACCTGCCCCGCGTGGAATGGGACACGACGCCGCTCAGCCAGATGCTCCGGCACGAGACGCCAAAGGCTCTCTCGAACGACTACCTGGAGGACGCACTGCAGCGAATGACGGAGAACTCACTCTCCGTGCTGCCTGTCGTAGACGCCGGGACCGGAGCGTTCATGGGTTCCATCTCCAGCCACGAGATCCTGGAGATGCTGCTGCTGAGCGCGCGGGGGGAGTAGCGCGGGGCTACGCTCCCGGAGGGCGGTAGGTCACGGCCTTGCCCGCAGCCTCGTCCATGGTCTCCGGTGTGATGAGGACCGTCGCGCGGAAGGTGATCGCGCCGGCCTTGGCAACCTCCATCGAGGCAGCCGCAGCAGACGCGTCGTCCGGCAGGTCCACGATGATGTAGAGGTCGTCGGCACCAAAGCCATAGTAGAAGGCTTCCATCTTGCCGCCCAGCCCCTCAAACATCGCGCTGAACATGTCGCGGCGGCCAGTGCCGCCTTCCTTCTGCAGCCCGGCAATCCCGGAAGCGGTGTAATCAGCAGTAAAGAGATACTTCGGCATCAACATCCTCCCCACCCAATCTTGCCAAAGGCTAGCAGCACACTCCCGCTCAGGTCAATGAAGCTCACCGTTAAGGCCAGCCGAACGCGCCGTCAACGGGCGATTACCTGGGGGCGGCGTTCACCCGATCGTAGAGCGCGACGACCTCGCTCGACGGCTTCGGCGTAGCCAGGGTGACGGCGACCGAGGCGGCCATGGCGATGAGGAAGGCCGGCGTGGCGGGGGAGATGTCCCACACGCCGCCGGGGCCGCCGCCAGTGAACTGCCACAGCGTCGCGGTGAGCGCGCCGACGACCACCGACGTCATCGCGCCCCACATGTTGAAGCGGCGCCAGTACAGGGCGAGGATGATGACGGGCCCGAAGGCCGCCCCCATCCCGCCCCAGGCATAGCTCACGAGGTTGAAGATGGAGTCAGGGAACCATACCGAAATGACCGCCGACACCACCCCAATGGCCACCAGCAGGCCCCGGCCCATCCACACTCGGGCGTTGGCCGCCAGCCCCTGGGCGATGCGCTTGAGCACGGGCAGGTCTTCCGTCGCAATGGCCGATGCCAGCAGGAGCTGGGAGTCGGCCGTGCGCATGACGGCGGCGATCACGGCCGTCAACAGGGCGCCGACGAAGACGGGGTGGAAGAAGACCTCCGCGACGACAAAGTAGACTCGCTCCGTGTCCATAACCTCACTGAGCAGCCCGGCCTCAAAGAGGGCGGGACGGGCGACGATGCCGACGAAAATCGCAAGGCCGTAGACGGCAATCAGCCATACCAGGGCGAGGTTGCGCGCCTGGCCAGCCCCTTCCTCTCGCTCGAGCGCCATGAAGCGCTGCAGAATGCGATGCGCGCCGAGACCGCCGACGGCCCAGCCGGACGCGGACAGCACGAAGCTGAGCGTGATGGGCGAGCCGTCCGTGAGCGAGAACGGGTCGAAGAATCCAGGGGCGGCGCCGTGGCCGAAGGGGCGGACAGTCTCCAAGAGGAGCGTGACCACCAAGACGGCCAGGCTCCCCATCATCAGCAGCGCCTGCGCCACGTCTGTGCGGGAGACGGCCATGAAACCGCCGATGAGGGTATACGTCGCGATGGCGAGCAGCGTCAGCGCCACGCCCGTTACGAGGTCAAGCCCGAAGATCTGCTCGAGCAGCTTCGACCCGCCGACCAGGCCTGAGCTCACGTAGAAGACGACGAAAAGGATGGTGACGGCGCCGGACACCGCTCTCAGGAGGCCGGTGGCGTCGGCGAAACGGGCCTCCAGGAATTCCGGGATAGTCACCGCGTTGTTGGCGGCGATGGAGTAGCGCCGGAGGCGACGGGCGAGCAGCGTCCAACTCAAGAAGACGCCGACGGCGGCGAATAGCGGGACCCAAATCTGGACCAGGCCGCCGGTGAAGGCGAGGGCCGGAAGGGCGAGCATCGTCCATGCGCTTGCCGTCGACGAGCCGGAGCTGAGGGCGGCGGTGAAGGCGCTGAGGCGGCGGCCGCCGAGGGTGTAGTCGGCCATGTCGCGCATGCGGCGCGCGCCAACTACCGCGATAGCAATGAGCGTGCCGAAGTAGACGGCAAACCCAAAGATGATCCACCCAGTCGCGGCAGTGCCGACGGTCCCCAAGTCTTCCCCCTCTCTATTGTGCCGACGCTCTCACCTTCACGGCACGGCAAGAGCATGCCCTTCTCCAATTGAGTGGCTGGACAACCGCGCAGCGCGCGCCCGCCAGCCTTGCGCACGCTGATAGGGCGGCTAGGGGTTCTTGCGCTCCAGTACGAAGCTGCGCTTGCCGTTGTTGCTCACGACGTCCATCTGGAGATGGCCCATCGTGCGGTTGAGGCTCGATGAGACGAGGAGCACTTCTTGGTCGTTGTGGCGGAAGACCAGGTCCGTGAAACCGGGGGAGTCCAGCTTGAACCCGAACCCGCCGTCGCCCTGGGAGATGAGGCGCATGACCTCGCCCTCGGCGTGGCCGGCGTCGACACGGCCCTTGTAGAGGGCCTCCAGGGCGGCGTCCGTCACCTGAAACATGGGGGCAGTATAGCACCCGCCGCCCCTGCGCCCCATTCCGCTATACTCCACCCCGGAAAGGAGCGCCAATGAAATTCGGCCTCTCCCTGACGGGCATGCTGCAGCAGCCGGCGGGCACGGACATGGCGGGCGCCGTCGAGGACGCCACCGGGCTGGTGCGGCTGGCGCGGGAGCTGGGATTCTCGTGGCTGTACGCTGGCCAGCACTTCCTGAGCCACCCGTACCAGATGCTGCAACCGCTGCCGGTGATGGCGCGACTGGCGGCGGAGGCGCCGGGGCTCGATCTGGTGACGACGGCCGTGCTGCCGCTGCACCACCCCGTGGAGGTGGCGGAGCAGGTGGCGACGCTGGACGTCGTCTCGGGCGGGCACGCGGTGCTGGCGCCGGCGCTGGGGTATCGGGACGAGGAGAACGACGCCTTCGGGGTGCCGCGGCGCGACCGCGTCGGGCGGATGACGGAGGCGCTTGAGGTCATCGACCTGCTGTGGCGGAGCGAGAGCCCCGTCACGTACGAGGGCGCACACTTTCAGCTTCGGGAGGCGCCGACGAGCCTGCGGCCGGTGCGGCAGCCCTCGCCGCCGGTGTGGATCGCGGCGAGCAGCGACGCGGCCGTGCGGCGCACGGGGCGGCTGGGCTACCCGTGGCTCATCAACCACGCCGACTACCCGACGATCGAGCGGCAGGTCGGGCTGTACCGGGAGGCTCGCGCCGAGGCGGGGCACCCGGCGGCGACGGACCTGCCGGTCCTGCGGGAGTTCTTCGTCGCGGAGTCGACGGAGGAGGCGGTGCGCATCGCGCAGCCCTTCGTCAGCGGCAAGTACGAGACGTACGCGCAGTGGGGGCAGGACCAGGCGCTGGAGGGGGAGCGCTCCTTCGCGTCGGAGTTTGCGGCGCTGTCGCAGGAGCGGTTCATCGTCGGGAACGTCGAGCAGGTGACGGCGGACCTGAAGCGGTACGAGGCGCTCGGCGTCACGCACATCGGGCTGCGGATGCGGTGGGCGGGGATGCCGACGGAGCCGACAGCCACGGCGATGCGGCTGACGGCAGAGCGAGTGTTTCCGGCGTTTGGGTAGGGGGCCGTCATAGGGGTAGCTCGTATGGGCCGCGCACCTGTCCGGGTCTGGACGGCCCAAGGGGAACGCGGAGGTTATTCAACAAAATACTTGTACATTTAAATAACGTGCGGACTTGGTAAGAAACCTTTAACAAGCCGGTCACATCCATCCACGCACCTGCTCGGGGCCGGGCGCCGGAGTCCACCCCGGCCCCATTGCCGGTGACACGGGGGTCTCGCATAGCCAACGGGCAAGTTGCTAAAGATAATGGCCTTGTGTTTTAATAACGGTGAAGGCAATCAAGAAAACTTAAACAAGCAGCACAGGCAATGCAGCGCGGGAGCATCGGCAGATACGAAACGACCACCGTGGGCGGCGAGCAGGTCCGCGCCTTTGTCCCGCGCCCGCTGCCGCCGGACCCTCCGCTTGTGCTGGACGGGCCGCTGCAACAGGCCCTGGAGGCAGCAACCCTGGCGCTTGGCCGGCTGGACGCCATATCAACGCTTCTGCCGGACAGCTCCCTCTTCCTGTACACGTACGTACGCAAAGAGGCCGCGCTGTCGTCGCAGATTGAGGGCACACAGTCATCCTTCTCCAGCCTCCTGTTGTTCGAGATGGAGGAAGCGCCGGGCGTGCCCATCGACGACGTGACCGAGGTCTCAAATTATGTCGCGGCGGCGGAACACGGGCTCCGGCGCATCGCCGGGGGCTTCCCGATGTCGAACCGGCTCATCCGGGAGATGCACGCCCTGCTGCTGTCCACGGGCCGGGGGAGCTCGATGTCGCCCGGCGAGTTCCGCCACTCCCAGAACTGGATCGGCGGCACACGCCCGGGCAACGCGGCGTTTGTGCCGCCGCCCCCCCACGCCGTCGCCGAGTGCATGGGGGCACTGGAACGCTTCCTGCACGCGGAAGGCGACGGCCTTCCAGTCCTGGTGCGAGCGGCGCTGGCGCACGTGCAGTTCGAGACGGTCCACCCCTTCCTCGACGGCAACGGGCGCATCGGCCGCCTGCTGATCACGCTGCTGCTGGCGGTGCGCGGCGTCCTGCGCCAGCCGCTGCTGTACCTGAGCCTGTACCTGAAGGAACACCGCTCCCGCTACTATGATCTCCTGCAGCAGGTCCGCGTCGACGGCGACTGGGAGGCATGGCTCGACTTCTTCCTGGAGGGCGTGCGCTCGACCGCAGAGGCCGCCGTCGACACCTCGCGTCGGCTGGCGGACATGTTCGCCGCAGACCGAGCGGCCATCGAGCAGAGCGGCGGAGGCCGCGCCGGGTCGCTCCTGCGGGTGTATGAGGCGATGAAGGAGCGGCCGGCCCTGCGCCTCTCGACGGTCTGCGAGCGCACGGGGCTGACGTTCCCTACGGCGTCCGCGGCGATGAAGCGCCTCGTCGCGCAGGGCATCGCGCGAGAGGTGACGGGGCGGCAGCGCGGGCAGGTCTTTGTGTACGACGCGTACGTGAGCATTTTGAACGAAGGGACGGAGACCCCCTGACCCTCCTCCGTGGTGTACAATCCCTCGCAACACACTGTCTCGTGGAACAAGGGGCGCGCGCAAGAGTACGGTGGCACGGAGGACGAGGCGATGCTGACGCAGTTCGAGAACGACACGCTGGCCCAGGTGGGGCCGGGGACGACGATGGGCAACCTGTTCCGGCGGTACTGGCTGCCAGCACTGCTCTCTTGGGAGCTGCCGGAGCCGGACTGCCCGCCGGTGCGGCTGCGGCTGCTGGGCGAGGACCTGATCGCGTTCCGGGACACGACGGGAGCCGTCGGCATCGTCGACAACTACTGCCCGCACCGCCGCGCGAGCCTGTTCTTCGGGCGGAACGAGGAGGCGGGCATCCGGTGCGTGTACCACGGGTGGAAGTTCGACGTGAACGGGGACTGCGTCGACATGCCCTCGGAACCGGCGGAGAGCAACTTCAAGGACAAGGTGAAGATCACGGCGTACCCGACGGAGGAGTTCGGCGGCATTGTGTGGACGTACATGGGCCCGGCGGAGTTGAAGCCGCCCGCGCCGTACATGGAGTGGACGCAGGTGCCGGAGAGCCACCGGGGCATCACGAAGGTCGTGCAGCCGACGGGGTGGCTGCAGGGGCTCGAGGGGGGCATCGACACGGTGCACAGCACGTTCCTGCACCGTCGGCTGGCGGGGTTCGGCATCGGGGCGCGGGACCAGGCGTTCAGGCGCTCGGCGTCGGCCATCGTGGAGGTCGTACCAACGAACTACGGCTACACCTACGCGGGGCTGCGGCCGCTGCCGGACGACGCGGGGGTCTTCGTGCGGGGCTACCACTTCATCCTGCCCTTCTACCAGCTGCGGGCGGCGCAACTCGGGTCGGTGCTGAGCGGGCGCAGCGAGGTGCGGCGCATTGTGTCGGGCCACGCGTGGGTGCCGATGGATGACACGCACACGATGGTGTGGAACTACACCTACAGCTTCGGCGACGACCCGCTGACGGAGAGCGACCAGCAGCTCTACGGGAGCGGCAACGAGCTGGGCAAGGACATCGACCCGGCCAACGGTTTCCGCGCCGTCGCCAACGCGGACAACGACTACTTCATCGACCGCGAGCGGCAGCGGACGGTCAACTACACGGGCATCGAGGGCATCAACGTGCAGGACCGGGCGGTGCAGGAGAGCATGGGCGCCATCTGCGACCGGACGAAGGAGCACCTGGGCACAACCGACCGGGCCATCATCATGGCACGGCGCATCATGCTGCAGGCGGCCCGCACCGTCGAGGACGGCGGCGACCCGCCGGGGCTGGGCTCTGACATCTACACGCTGCGGGCCATCGAGAAGATCCTGCCCGTCGGCGTCCACTGGCGCGACGCGCTCCACGAGGAGCTCTACAACATGCGTCCGTACTCACCGGAGTACACGCCGGCGTAGGGGGCGGTCTCTTCGATTGGCAACTCACGGGTGGGGGTGAAGGCCATCCCTTTCCGTGCTACAGTACGCGCTGGTACATGAACTCTCGCCGGAAAGGGTGGTGTCGTTATGACTAGCATAGGCATCGTGGGGTGCGGGGCCGTCGGGCAGGCGCTGCTGAAGGCGAGCGAGGCCGGGACGCTGACGCTGCCGGTCGCGGGCATCACCAGCCGGACGGAGGCGACGGCCCTCGAGTTCCTGGAGACGCTGGCATCGCCGCCGCCGTACTGCACGCGGGAGGAGCTGCTGGACGCGTCGGACCTGGTCGTCGAGGCGGCGGGCGGGGACGTCGTGCCGGACCTGGCGCGGGAAACGTTCGAGGCGGGCAAGGACCTGATGGCAATCAGCATCGGGGCGCTGCTGGACCACCCGGACATCCTCGACCTCGCGGCAGAGCGCGGGTGCCGGCTGTACGCGCCATCGGGGGCGATTGCGGGGCTGGACGGCATCAAGTCGGCGTCGTCGGGGCGCATCGACCACGTGACGATGACGACGCGGAAGCCGCTGAAGGCGCTGGAGGGCTCGCCGTACCTGGTGGAGCGGGGGATCTCGGTGCTGGGCTACACGGAGGAGACGGAGATCTTCGCCGGCACGGCTCGGGAGGCGTGCCGGGGGTTCCCGGCGAACGTGAACGTGTCGGCGGCGGTGAGCCTGGCCGGCATCGGCCCCGACCGGACGCAGATCCGCATCATGGCGGTGCCGGGGCTGGAGCGGAACTGCCACGACATCGAGGTGGAGGGGGAGTTCGGGCGGCTGCACATCCACATCGAGAACATCCCGACGGAGAACCCGCGGACGGGGCGGCTGACGGTGATGAGCATCATCCGCACGCTGCAGAATCTGGCTAGCCCGCTGCAGATTGGGACGTAGGGGGCTAGATTGTCGCCATCTTGTAAGCCATGCCCCGGCGGCGGCACCACTCTTCCGCGGCCTTCCGCTTGCGGTTGATGGCGACCGAGTCCATTAGTGCGGGGTTCTTGACCTCAATGATCTCTTTGCGGCCATCGTTGTACTCTACCAAGAAATCAGGTCGATAGTTGCACTTGCGTCCCTGCCCGTCTATCCAAGGGATGGAGATGCCGTGCCGTTTCTGCCACTTGACGACCTCAGCGTCCCGCTCCAGCTTCACCATGAACATCCGCTCAAGCTCGCTGTCATAGCGTTCAAAGCTGTAGGGACTCTTTCGAGGGGCCTCATAGAGGCCGCGCTTACTGATCGCCATACTTCACCATCCCCTCCACCAGACCGGGGGTGCCACCCACCCTTTCCTCCACCTTGGAAAGCATGCGCCATGCTCCATCCAACAGCGGACCGTCTGCCAAGCGGAGGGAAGCTCCGTCAAGGAATTTCACATGAATGTGCTGCAGAAGGATGCTGTAGACCCTTCCTTTGAACTGTGACGAATGCCCTGCCCGCTCCAATAGTCGCTCGGCCATGTTGAGCAGTTCCCCCTGAATACCGTCTGCAATGGCCCCGCCGTCTGGCTCTATGGTGTGCGCAGGACTGTCCTCCGGAGCAGACTCCACAATTCTCCAGCCCTCAGCGGTCAACTCCCGCCCCTCTACGCTGGTGATGTCTTGCCCCGTAATGGTCACCGTCTCAGTTGGATAGGCTAAGCCTTCCAGCACTTCCTTCCAGTTCTTCAGCGGTTCGGCAGGTTCAGAGGGGATGTCGATGCAGAAGTCCCCTCCGTCGTCATCAGTCGGAGGGGGAACGTCAATCACGTTCTCCGGTTTCACCAACTCCTGACGCGGCGGCGGCTCCGGCAAGTCCTCTGTCTCATCAAATTCGTCATCTATGCCTACATCGCTGCGAATCTTGCTGCCGAAAATCTCCCACAACCAGCCGTGTTCCAGCTTGGGGTGGTCCACCACCGCGCATATCTGCTGTTCTTCCTCTGTGATCCCGCTAAGGCGCACGCGCCGTAGCCCCCGGCCTATGACCTGCTGCCCATACACCTTGCTGCCAAACTTGCGGAGCAGCAGGATCACCCCAACCTCCGGCACGTCCCATCCTTCACGCAGCATGAGGACACTGACGACCGCTTTGTACGGTGTTCTCCCCCGACGCATCCTTCCAAGTTCCCGGGCTCTCTGGCGGTCTTCATCAGAGCTGTCTTCCGTCACCAGCAGCGTCTTAACCTTGAAATACTGATTGAGGGTCCTGGCCGCCTTCTCCGCATCCAGCTTACAGACGGCGACCACGAACAACACGGGTTGATACCGCTCTTTGGCCCGCTTTTCCTGTTCTGCCAAGCGGCGCAGTGCTATGGCCATCTGCTGCTGCATAGGCTTGTCATCGGTCACCCATTGGGTGGCGTTCAGCCCACGGAGGTCAACATCCGCCCAATCAATTTCCTCGACGCTTCTGGTCTCTCCTGTACGCGCATCCCTGTAAGTCAATTGCACCGTGGCGATGTTGGGCTGGTAGATCACGGGCTGTTTAACCAGCCTGTCCGACAAAGCATCCTGGATCAGGTACTCATAGACCATCTTGCTGTCCGGCGATTGCCCGTCCGCGCGGTCAGGGGTGGCGGTGGTGTCCAGCCGAAGCAGCGTCTTGGGGCGCATCCGGTCGAGCGTGGCGTCCCATTCCGGCGCGGGCGCGTTATGGGCCTCATCATTGAACACCACGAAGTCAGGGCCATTCATCAGGCTCGACAAGTTGGACTGCCCGCTGGCGTTACTGGGGTAGAACTGATGGATGTTGCCCAGGATTACATTTGCCCCAAGAAGGCCCGCCCATCCTCCCGCCTGACCGCTGCCCAACGTCGTCAAGGCGAAGTCATCCAATGATCTCGTTGCGAAAGTTCTCATGCCCAAAGATCTTGTCCATCTCTACTTTGATGTAGTGGCTGGCGTGCCAATCACAGTGGACGTAGATGGAGCCGGTTTTCTTCAGGAGCCGCTTCATTTCAAAGAGGCGCGCATTCAGCCAGATGAGGTAGCCGTCCAGACCACCCTCCCAGATATCTTCAAAGGAGCGCAACTCATTGTTGTCACCCCAAATAACGTTGTAATTCCTGCCGGAGAAGAAGGGCGGATCTATGTAGATCAGGTCAATGGAGTTTGAGGGCAACTGCCGCATGACGTGGAGGTTGTCGCCCCATATAAGACGGTTGGGTTCGTGATCTCCTTCCCTGCCTAAGGGGACGCGCTCCACAATTTGTATCGGAAGGTTGACGCGAGGGAAGTGCTTGCGGAAGGCCTGGCGACGGTCCCAGCCCTTGGGCTCTGCCTCAACCGGCACAGAGCCAAAGCGGACGGGCGCGCGCCAATACTCTTCCTGTTGTGGAAGCGACTCCTCTACCGCGCTGTCTTCCTCTTGTGGGAGGGTCTCCTCTACCGGGATATCTTCCTGCTGTACGTCGCGCTCAGTCATTTCCTTCTCCCTCTACACCGCGTGGACGCCTGGGCCGTACGTGGGGCCTACTGCGAGGGTTTTCATGCGGGTTTTGAGTTCCTCATGCGAGAGGTCTGCGGGGAGGGAGGTGCGGACGGAGTGGGTTCGGAAGGCCTCCGGGTTGTTCGGGCCCGGCGGTTCCTGGCCTTCCTGAAGCTGGCGGGCGGCTTTGAGCATGCGCTGGCGGACGCGGATCATGGACTCGTCGGTCTTGACGAGGTGCTCGCGGGAACGGTCGGCGCGGGGGCCCCACTGGTCCTCGACGAGGGCGAGGTCCTGGATGGGGAAGGACTTGATGCCGGTGTAGGAGTAGTTCTTCTGCAGGATGCGGTCGACGAGGTAGTCGTTGTCCTTGTTCTCGACGGCCATGAAGGTGCCGGGGACCTGCTCCGGGTAGGTGAAGCCGCCGTAGCGGTCCTGGTGGCGCTGGTGCTCGGTGAAGGGGTCGTAGCTCCAGCGGAAGCGGTACATGTAGCAGCTTTCGTCGTCAATGGGGATGCGCATGTTGCTGCAGTAGACGCCGGGGCCGGCGATGCCGGCGGAGGTGAACGTCGGGAAGAAGTAGTTGTTGACGAGCGCCATCTGCGTGCTGCTCGACTCCGGCGTCAGCGAGATCTGCCGCATCCCGAAGTCAGTCTCCTCAAAGATGAACGACATGCGCATGAACCGCTGGTCGCCGAACAGGGCGCCCAGCGCGGGCGACGCCTCCTGGATGGCGCCGGGCATGGCGCGGTCGCGGGTCATGTGGAGGAAGGCGCCGTGGCTGGGGTCATAGTCGCCCTCCATGGCCTGCATGTAGTTGCAGCGGAGGTGGTACTTGCGGACGTAGGTGCGGTCGTCCGGGAGGTCCATCCAGTCGAAGCCGGGCCTCGGCGGGGGCGGGTCCTGCGGGCCGAGGTAGGCGAAGACCATGCCGGCGGCGTCGAAGCAGGGGTAGGCCTTCACGCGCACCTTGTC
>JAPPNT010000139.1 GCA_028873745.1 Chloroflexota bacterium
CTCAGCATCGGCTACTCCTCGTGCCACTGGTGCCACGTCATGGAGCGCGAGTCTTTCGAGGATCCGGAGATCGCTGAGGTGATGAACCGCCTATTCGTGTCCATCAAGGTGGACCGGGAGGAGCGCCCGGACCTGGACGCCATCTACATGCAGGCCGTGGTGGCCGTCAGCGGCCAGGGCGGCTGGCCCATGAGCGTCTTCCTGACCCCGGACCTCAAGCCCTTTTACGGCGGCACCTACTACCCGCCCCAGGACCGCGGCAACTTCCCCAGCTTCCGCCGCGTGCTCGAGGCGACGGCCAACGCCTACCACAATCGACGTGGCGAGGTCGTCGCATCCGCCGACCAGATCGTGCAGCACCTCCGACATGGCGGGGGCGTCACGGGCGACGACGAGGATCTCACGCCTGCCGTCCTCGATGTCGCCTTCAAGCGCTTGGCCCCGAGCCTCGACCCCGAGTGGGGCGGATTCGGCTCCGGCATCAAGTTCCCGCAGCCCATGGTGCACGAGTTCATCCTGCGCTTCGGCAACCGCAGCAGCGAGCCCACCGCGCAGGTGATGGTCGACCTCACCCTCGATCGCATGATGCGCGGCGGCATCTACGACCACCTTGGCGGCGGCTTCCACCGTTACGCCACCGACCGCTCATGGCTCGTCCCCCACTTCGAGAAGATGCTCTACGACAACGCCCTCCTCGTCCGCCTCTACGTCCACGCCTTCCAGGCCATGGGCCGCCCCGAGTACCGCCGGGTCGCCGAGGAGACCATCGACTTCGTCCTGCGCGACATGCGCGGCCGGGGGGGGGGGGGGGGGGACACCCCCCCCCCCCCCCCCCCCCCCCCCCCCCCGCCGCGGCGGCGGGGGGGGAGGGCTTCTACACCGCCCTCGACGCCGACAGCGAGGGCCACGAGGGCCTCTTCTACGTCTGGAGCCGCTCCGAAATCCTTGAGCGTCTCGGGCAGGACGCCGGCGAGCGCTTCTGCCGCGTCTACGGCGTGACCGATGCCGGCAACTTCGAGGGCGCCAACATCCTCTTCCTCCCGCAGGAACTCCCCAACGCCGCCGAGGAGCTCGGCGTGCCGGTCGAGCAGCTCTCGGCGGAGCTCGCCGCGGGCCGGGCGACGCTCCTCGCTGCCCGCGTAAAGCGCGTCTGGCCCTTCCTCGACGACAAGGTGCTGACCGGCTGGAACGCCCTCATGCTTGCCGCCCTCGCCGAGGCCGCCGCCGTCTTCGACCGGGGCGACTACCTCGCGGCCGCCGAAGCCAACGCGGACTTCCTGTTGTCGACCATGCGCGACGCCGATGGCCGCCTCCTCCGCACCTACCGCGGCGGAGAGACCAAGCTGAAGGGCTACCTGGAGGACTACTCCTTCCTCATCGACGGCCTGCTTGCCCTGTACGAGGCCACCTTCGAGCCGCGCTGGCTCCGGGAGGCGCAGTCGCTGGCCGAGTCCATGCTCGTGCTCTTCTGGGATGAGGACGCCGCCAGCTTCTACAGCACCGGCAGTGACCACGAGGAGCTGCTGCTCCGCCCGCAGGACTTCCTCGACAACGCCATTCCCAGCGGGGCGTCGGCCGCCGCGATGGCGCTCCTGCGCCTCGGCACGCTGACCGGCGTGCCCCGCTACGCCGAGATCGCCAACGCCTCGCTCCGCTCCATGCGCACCTCCGTCACCCAGCAGCCGATGGGCTACGGCCACTGGCTCTGCGCCATGGACTATGCCCTCTCCACGCCCAAGGAGGTCGTGGTGGTCGGCGACCGCGAGGACGCCGCCACGAAGGCGCTCCTGGAGGCGGTACACAGCCGTTTCATCCCCAACAAGGTCGTCGCCGGCATGGCGTCCGAGGACGACCCCATCGCCGACGAGCTCGCGCTGCTGGAGGGCCGCGGCCTGGTGGGCGGACGCCCGACGGCCTACGTTTGCCAGAACTACGCCTGCCAGCTCCCCGTCACCGAACCCGCCGCCCTGCTCGAGCAGCTCGCGGGGACCGGCGATGACCCCACGCAGCCCAGCTACCTGCTCCCACCCAAGTGGCGGCCGTCAACCACTCCGGACCCCGGCATCTGGCCGTGCTGACCATCTGAAAAACTCGGTGCCGCTGGGCCCGCACGAAGGCCCCGGCACAGGCGAAATGAATGCCCACGGGAACCGATTCACGATAGGAGGCGTCTAGGTTAGTGGCACACGTTGACCTCGCCATGGACGCGGCCCTCCTGGAGGAGGCCCAGGCAATCCGGCGCTGTCAGGCGGGGGACAAGGAGGCGTTTCGCTTCATCGTTGAGCGGTATGGAAATTTGATGTACGGAACGGCGTACCAGATCACGCGAAACCACGCCCGCGCGCAGGAATTGACCCAGGACGCGCTGGTGCTGGCTTGGCGCGGGATCAACTCGTTTCAGGGCGGCTCCCTTAAGGCGTGGCTGGTCAAGATCCTGACGAACCGGGGCATCAGCCTCAGCCGCCGTCGCGAGATCGAGGCGGCGACGCTTGACGACCCCGACTCGCCGGTCACCGTCGCGGACGAGTCCCAGGACCCCGCCGCGGCGGCCGTCATGGCGCTGGAGCGAGAGCGCATTCGCGGCGCGATGGAGACGCTGCCGGAGGAGCAGCGGCAGGTCGTGACGCTGCGGTTCTTCTCGGAGCTGTCCGTCTCCGAGACCGCCGTCGCACTGGGAATTCGGGAAGGAACGGTCAAGTCCAGGCTGTCGCGGGCGCTGGACCGGTTGTGGGAGGCGCTGGCGGAGGGATAACGCCGGCCTGGACTTTTGGAAGGCATATGAGGGATACGACACTTGGTTGATGAGATGGGTCGCGACGACATGGAGCGCAAGCTCGACGGCTACTTCGCCGAAGAGCGCGCTGAACTGCGCGCGCCCGGCGACCTGTGGGCCAACGTCTCCGCTCGCCTCGGCGAGCAGGACCCCGCCCCATGGTGGCGCAGAGTTTTCGGCGGCATGGCCGTACAGGGCATGGGCCGAGTCTACGCCGGAGCCGCGGCAGCGCTCGCCGTCGCCGTGGTGGGCGCCGTCATGTACACGGCAATCCTCGGCACCGGCGGCGAACAGTCCGGCTCCTTCTCGGAGGAATCCGCGACCACCACTTCAGCGACAATGTCCATGGCGGCCGCAGCCCCCGCGATGGCCCCCGAGCCCGCCGCGCCCGTGGCCGCCGCGGCAGTCGCAGAGGCTCAGGCTGATGCCGCGATGCCCAAGGCCGCCATGGCGGACGCCGTGCCTCGCGAGCCCGCCGGCCTCACGCAGAACGCCTCCGCCGCGACGATGGCCGAGGAGCCCCCATTCCGCAACGAGGTCTGGGGCCTGCTGAACGGCGCGCGCACCCACCTCTTCTGGGTCGCCCTGCCGAGGGATTGGGAGTCCGGCGCGCCTGCCTACGCCGGCGGCGTCTGGTCCGGCGTCATTTCCGGCCCGGGCGTGACCCTCGAGTACTCCTTCGGCGAGCGCGAGATGACGGACTCCCTCCGCACCGCCACCCTTGCGGAGGCCACCGCCCGGCAGCAGCGCGCGTGGGACGAGTACGTCATTGGCAACCTCGCCTTCATGGTCGCGCCGCCCGAGGGCACCGTCGGCGACCTGCGGATGACGCTGCAGCTCCCGACGGGCACGCTGCGCTTCTCCGGCGAGGCGCTCGGCCCGTTCCAGCAGGAGCTGGCCTTCATGGTCTTTCGCTCCATCATCGCCTAGTGCCCCATCGAACTTGACATTCCCACCGCTGCCCGTGTGGTAGAATAGGAACTCAGTTTTCGGCTGGAGGCTTGCAGCCCAGGGCCCCCTTCCCCTGCTATCGGTCCCTGGCTGAACTGTGTCATGAGCGCACCCGACGACAAAGGGACTCTGGCTGAGCGCGAAGGGGACCCCGATGAGGATCCCCGAGTTCCGGTCGCCGTAGGCTCTCCGGAGACGATAGACCGCCGCAGCGACGGCGCCGCGCACCACTACGTCGACCATGCCACGCGGGGCCGCGCCGCCCTCACCGGGCGAATGTTCGCCTCCCTCAGCAACCCGCACTTCCGGCTCTTCATGGCGGCGATGATGGGCCAGATGGGCGCCATGAACATGCAGATGGTCGCCCGCTCGTGGTTCATGTATGAGCTGACCGGCTCGGCCGCGCTTCTCGGCGCGGTCGGCCTCGCCAACGGCCTCCCGCTGCTGCTGCTCTCCCTCTACGGCGGCGTCATCGCCGACCGGGTGGCCAAGAAGAACGTCCTCATCGTCGGGCAGATCGCGTCCGCGGTCCTCGCCCTCGTGGTTGCCGTCCTCATCTCGACCAGCATCATCAACTGGCAGCTCCTCATCGTCGCCTCGCTGGCGCAGGGTGTCATCATGGCGCTGATGATGCCGTCGAGGCAGGCCGTCATCCCCGAGCTCGTCGGCGAGCAGGGGTTGACCAACGCTGTCGCGCTGAACACGGCGGGCATGAACCTCAACCGGCTCACCGCGCCTGGCGTCGCGGGACTGATGATCGCCGTCATCGGCATCGAGTCCGTCTACTACGTGATGACGGGCCTCTACATCGTCGCGACGCTCTTCGCCATGGCCCTGCCCATCACCGGCACAACGTCGCTGTCGGGCGGCAACGCCATGGACAACGTGAAGGAGGGGCTGCGGTACATCAAGGACAGCCCCGTGCTCCCGACGCTCCTCATCGTGACCCTGGTGGCGGTGGTGCTGTCCATGCCATACATGCAGCTCCTGCCCATCTTCACCAAGGACATCATCACGCTGGAGGCTGAGGGCCTCGCGTGGATAGCGGGCATCCCGCTCATCGGCGGGCTGCTGGAGCCGCTGCCGGAGCTGTTCGAGAAGTCCAGCTTCCGGCTCGGCACGCTGATGACCGTTTCGGGCCTTGGGGCGCTGGCGGGATCGCTGTTCATCGCGGCGTTGCCGGCCGACCGCCGCGGCGTGTACTTCCTGGGCAGCCTCATGCTGACGGCGATCACCCTCGTGGGGTTCTCGGTCTCGCCGTGGTACTTCCTCTCGCTGGCCCTCGTGATCCCGCTGGGGCTGGGGCAGGCGGGCCGCATGGCGTTGAGCAACGCCCTGGTGCAGGCCAACTCCGACGACCGCCACCGCGGCCGCGTAATGAGCGTCTACATGATGGAGTTCGGCGTGACGAACTTCGGCATCTTCCTGATAGCCATCCTCGCCGACGTCATCGGCGTGCAGTGGGCCATCGGTGGCGGCGCGGCGCTCCTAGGCGTGATCACCGTCTACTTCTACACGCGAACGCCCAACGTGAGGAACCTGGCGTAAGCAAAAGGCTAGGCCTTGGCCTTTCGCCGCTCCTCTTCGTATTCACGCAGCTTGTCGAGAGTCAGCGGACGACCCTCTTGCTTGGCCCGCAGCCACATCTCGAACGATTCAGACCCCTCAAGGGAACGCTTTCCTTCAAGCAGACCGCCTATTCGCAGGTCCTCATCAAGATCTGGAAAGTGTACAAAGAGGCCCTCACCAAGGAGCTGCCAATTGCATCGCTCCTCCAGTGTTGCATGGACGAGGCGGGGATACCATTCCAGAGGAACTGTAAGCATGCGCCCATCCACGAGCTCTACTGTTAGCCCTGTGTCCGAGACCTCAATGCCTTTGGCTCTAGCCTCGTTGTCGGTGGTCATTCCATTTCTCCAGGAGGTCAGCCTCGTTTGCCTCTACTATTCGGAGTATACGCCGGATTTCAACACCGCTAAACCCCCCGTCCCTCTGGACTCTGACCGGGTCCAGCCAAAGCTTCGCTACAGCATTCTCCCGCTGCACGTGAACGTGCGGCGGTTCATCGAGGTCAAAGGACACGATGAAGATTCGGTATGGGCCTGACCTCAATAATAGTGGCATAAGTTATCAGCGCATACAGGACTGATTCAGCATACCCCTCCGCCCCCCTACGTCACGTCCGACGGCGCCGGTCCCCGGAAACGCGCAGCCTGCAGCTCCGCAGTCGTGACCGGCGGCGCGTCGACGAGCTCGTCGTACAGCGACATCGGCGGCTCCACGTCCTTCATCGCCGGGATGACGTGCTCGCCCATCAGCTTGATGGAGCGCATCACCTTGTCGTGCGCGATGTTGCCGAACATCATCCAGTTGCTGACGTTGGTCACGCCCAGCTCCGACGCCTTCCGGAACTTGGCGATGACGGTGTCCGGGTCGCCGAAGAACAGCGACTCCTGCAGCTGCGTCTCGTCCAGCTCCCCGGCGAAGGGCCCCGCCGCCACGCGCCCGTCGGTGACCTCGAGGCGGTTCAGCGCGCGGCCTGCGCGGATCTGCCAGCGGGCGTGGTGGATCTCCTCCAGCGCCTCCGCCATCGTCGGCGCGACCTGCGTGATCGACTGCAGCCCCATGTCGGGCCGGTGGTAGTCCTTGCCCTCGGCGATGAGCGCGTGCACCAGCGAGGTCAGATGCGAGCGCACGCCGCCCGCGCCCAGCAGGCCCGTCGTGATCGGCATCATGTCCCACTTGGCCGCAAGCTGCATCGTCTCCACGCTCGTACCCGCCACCCACAGCTTGGGGTGCGGCTTCTGGAACGGCTTGGGCCACACCGTCGTCGGGTGGTTCACCTTGACGAACTCGCCGTCGTACGTGAATGACTCGTCCTGCGTCCACGCCTTCACCATCACGTCCAGCGATTCGAGGAACATCTGCCGCGAGTCCGGCAGGTCGACGTCGAAGCGCGACAGCTCGTGCGGCTGGTACCCGCGACCAATGCCGCAGATGAAGCGCCCGCCCGAGATGTTGTCGAGCACGGCGACCTCCTCGGCGAGGCGCAGGGGGTTCCAGATTGGCAGCACGAGGACGGCCGTCGCGATCTGCAGCCGCTTGGTCCGCTCGGCGATGGCCATGGCCTGCAGCAGCGGCGACGGCGAGTTGCCGTAGTTGGAGAAGTGGTGCTCGGCGATGAGCACGTAGTCGAAGCCCATCTCCTCCGAGTACTGTATCTGCTCCACGCCCTCCTCGAAGAGCGTCTTCCAGTCCCGGACCTCAGGGTTGGGCCACTCATAAAACAGGCCGAATTTCATACGTAGACCCCTTCACTGCAACGGGATTGTTCCAGTGTGGCCACGCCGCGCAGGGGTGTCAACGTGCGGGTGGGGCTTCCGCACGTTCCGCCTCAGTCCCGGTCCCCGCGGGTGCAGGATCGAGGTACAGAACCTTTATCAGGAAGCCGATGGTCAGGAAAGAGTCGATAACAATGCCCAGGGCGAAAAGCGCCATGACGCCTTCAAAGGTTGGGGTCCACAAGTCCAGCACGTACAGCAGGAAGGCGACCACATACACGGTACCGTTGGTCACGAAGGATTGATAAGCTAGGTACTTTGTCTTACCCACGCCGTAGAAGACGCTGTCCATCACTACGTTGAAGGACAAGAGCACGTAGGGCACAAAGAGGATGCCGAAGGCGGTAACCGCCCACCGTACGGTCTCTGCGTCGTCGCTGAGGGCGTTCGCAGCGGCAGGGAAGACGGGAAACAGGGCGACCCATGCGACCATCATGATGGCGGTGATGAGTATGGAGACGTGCCAGAGGGACTTCACCTGCTGCCGGTCGTCCGAGGCGTTTGCAACCAGTGCCTTCGCGGAGTCAGCGAGGGCGAGGACGGGCACGAGCATGAAGCTCCAAAGGATCTGGATGGCCAGATAGTAGCCACCAATCTCTGTTGAACCGATGGTGTTCACAATCCTGATGATCATGACGAAGTAGAAGACGTTTCGAATGAGACTGTCGGCCCCGCTGCCGAGGCCGACACGCAAGTAGTCGCGCATACCTGCGAACGTTGGGAGCGTGGTGAAAAACCCTGTGGGGATGCTCTTGGTCCAGAACAGCAGGGTCATGCCCACGCCAAACAAACCCATGCTTGCCAGAAGGGTCGACCAGCCCACTCCCAACACCCCGGCGTCCTGGGAGAATGCGTAGCCGCCAAAGAGAACGCTGTCAAGCACAAATCGAAGGGCAACGTTGACGATGGCCATCAGGAACACCAACCGCCGCAGACCAAGTGACTCAAAAAGCACGATGATGGCCGCGGCAAGGAGAGTGAACGGAATGCTGAATATGCTGATGCCTAAGAACGCCTTTGTCTGTGCCTGAATGTCCTCAGAGGTTCCAATCAGTGTGATGAAGGCGTCTCTGAAGACGAACACGCCGAGGGAAAACACGATGGAACCCAGGAAGATGAAGGTAAGGACGCTCTTGGCCCGGTCCATCTGGATATCTGTAGCCTTGCGAATCTGCGAGCCGAGGAAGAAAAAGATAGCCAGAACGGTGGCCTCTTGGAACACCTCGATAACCAAACCAACGAACTGCCATTGGGAGACTATAGCGAGACTCCCGGGGTCGGGAATCTCGTTGCCAATCAGGTGCACTCGGTAGAGGTTGTAGACGTTTGGCAGTCCGATAAACAAGAGGATCCCAAGGAAGAGTCGCCAGTCCCAGAGGGCCACATAATTTCGAACCGTGTTCCACATAGAGAAACTCTAACCCCGACACTAACTCATCGATGAGGACTTGCGAATTAACCTCGCTTTTGTACCACTTTGTCCTGAGTTTCACAACGGCACGCTGACAGCGCCGGGCATCTTGCCCCACACTCGCGCCCGCAGGTGCTATCATGCCGCCACAGCGCGGGAAGGAGGGCATCGACATGAGCGGAGAGATTGTGAGCGTGCGCCCCAGCGACGGCGTGCGGCTGGACGGCATGTACCGCAAACCCGAGGCCTCGGCGGGCAACGGCCTGCCCGTCGACGTGATGGTCCTGCACCACGGCGTCGGCGGCAACTTCTACGGCTCCGGCCCCTTCGAGAGCTTCGTGCCGCAGCTGCTGGAAAACGGGTGCGCCACCCTGCGCGTCAACAACCGCGGCCACGACGCCGTCAGCAACGCCGTCCGCGACGGCGTCCGCACCAGATTTGGCGCCGCGTACGAGATCATCGACGACTGCCGCCAGGACTGGAACGCCTGGCTGGACTTCGCTGAGGCCGAGGGCTACGAGCGCATCGGCGTGTGGGGCCACAGCCTCGGCGCCGTCAAGTCCATCTACCACGCGGCCGTCGAACGCGACCCGCGTGTCACGTGCGTCATCGCAGGCTCCCCGCCGCGCTTCAGCTACAGCTTCTACTCGAGCGTCGACACGTGGGGCACCGAAGAGGAGGCCGGCAAGCGCTACAACGAGACCTGCGCCCTCGCACAGTCATACGTGGACAAGGGAGACGCGGACCAGCTCATCCAGGTCGAGTTCCCCGTGCCGTTGCTGGTCAGCGCCGGCACCTACGTCGACAAGTACGGCCCCGCCGAGCAGTACGACGTGGTGAAGCGCATCCCGGAGGTGACCGTTCCCCTCTTCTGCATCGTCGGCAGCGCCGAGCCCTTGGAGCAGTTCCCGTTCTGGGGCCTGCCGGAGGAACTGCAGCGGCTGGACAGTGAGGTCGAGAACTTCACCTTCGCCTACATCGACGGCGCGAACCACGCCTACTCGGAGCACCGGCAGGAGGTCTGGGACGTCACAGAGGCCTGGCTGCGAGGACTGTGACAACATCGTGACGCCACAAAGCGAAAGGGGGCGTCGTTCGCCCCCTTTCTGTTGCCCCTTCGATGGGACCCGCGTAGATCACGCCTCCACGTAGTAGTCCATGCCCAGGTGCGTGATCTGGTCCTCGCCGGCCATCCAGCGCAGCGTGTTCTTCAGCTTGGTCTGCTGAATGAAAAGGTCGTGCTCCGGGTAGAGGTTGCGCGCGTGGTGCGGGCTCTTGAAGTAGAACGACAGCCACTCCTGGATGCCGCCGAGCCCCGCCCGCTTGGCCAGGTCGCTGAACAGCGCCAGGTCGAGCACCAGCGGCGCTGCGAGGATCGAGTCGGAGCAGAGGAAGTTCACCTTGATCTGCATCCGCCGCCCCAGCCAGCCGAAGATGTCGATGTTGTCCCACCCTTCCTTGTTGTCGCCGCGGGGCGGGTAGTAGTTGATGCGCACCTTGTGGTAGGCGTCGCCGTAGAGCTCCGGGTACAGCTCCGGCTGCAGGATGTACTCCAGCACGCCCAGCTTCGACTCCTCCTTGGTGCGGAAGTTCTCCGGCTCGTCCAGCACCTCGCCGTCGCGGTTGCCGAGGATGTTCGTCGAGAACCAGCCCTCCATGCCGAGCATCCGCGCCTTGAGCATCGGGCCGAGCACCGTCTTGACCAGCGTCTGCCCCGTCTTGAAGTCCTTGCCGCCGATGGGCACGCCCGCGTCGACGGCCATCCGCTCGATGACCGGGATGTCGACGGTCAGGCTCGGGCTGCCGTTGATGAAGGGCACGCCCTCCTGCATCGCCGCGTAGGCGTACATCATCGAGGGCGCGATGAGCTCGTCGTTCTCCTGCAGGCCGCCCAGGAACGACTCGATGTCCTGGTGCACCTCGGTCTCCGTGATGAACTTTTCCGTCGACCCCGCGTAGACCATGACGACGCGGCTGCAGCGGTTCTGCCGCTTGAAGCGCCGGATGTCCTGGCGGATCTCCTCCACCTGGTCCATCTTGGTCGCGCCGGTCTTGACGTTGGCGCCGGAGATGCGCTTGACGTAGTCGCTGTCGAAGGCCGCCGACATCGGCTCGATGCTCTTGAGGAATTCTGCAATCGGCTCGATGTCCTCGTACTGGTTCAGCACGCCCGCCTTCAGCGCCGCCTCGTAGGCGTTGTCGGCGATTGGGTCCCACGCGCCGAAGACGATGTCGTCGAGGTCCGCCAGCGGCACGAGATCCTTGACCTGCGGCGAGTTGCCGTCCGTGCGTTTGCCGACGCGAACGGTCCCCATCTGCGTGACCGAGCCGATGGGCAGGCCCATCCCGCGCCGCACGTGTTCCACGCCCGCGATGAGCGTCGACGACACCGCGCCAAGCCCGACGACCATGATTCCCAGGCGGCCGTCCGCCGGTGCGATGTCCGGCGCGGTGGTCGGCATGAAGTCCTTGGGCTCCAGCGCCATGCCCCTGCTGCGGGCCAGCGACATGAGCTCCTCGTGCCAGTGCGCCGGCACGCGGCCGGTCTTGGCCCAGTGCTGCACCGTGCTCTGACGCTTGCCGATGAGGTTCGCGAGGGCGGTCTGCCCGCCAAACCGTTGGATGATTCTTTCCGCGGAGTTCTTTTGTGTACTCATGGGCCAAAGATTACCAATTATTTTGTTGAGCGTCAAGGGCAACCAAGAGGTATCGGTGAATCGACTGTCTTTGGCTGGAGGAAACAAAGGGGGTTCAAACCCTGACTGCGCCATCGCGTCAGTTGTACCGGGGTTGTTTCACGGTTGTTTCGAGGTTGTTTCCGTAGCTGAAGACCCTTCTCTCAGCTACGGATTTAGGTTGTTTTGCGAGGTCTTCTCTGTCGGCACCAACCGAATCGTTTGTGACTGCGCTCGCCTAACTCCCGACGCGGTTCCAGACCTCGCGCCCAGACCCACGCTAGCGCACCCTAGGCCGAAGGGAAATACGCCGGTGGCAGGGGTCAGTAGCTTACTTGCCATTGCCGTTGGGCGGGTATTTCCACCACGCCATTCTGGTGGTGTCGGCCATCTGCGAGTGTGACAACCGCTCGGCATCTCGTTTGGCGTAGAGCATCTCCATGCGAGCGCGGTTGACCAGTATGCCCCGCTTTTCATTGATCTCCCACACGTCCCATATCTTTCTGCGATGCCCCTTGACTCTGTTGCAATAGCCGCAGAGCAACTGGATGTTCACAATTTCTTCAGGCCCGCTTTGAATGCGCGGGACCACGTGGTCTTCCTCCAGCAGTTCCAAGTCAAGCTGCTTGCCGCAACCCAGGCAGTAGGAATTCTGGAGGCCACAGAGGTAGTCGCGCTGCTCATCCGACAGGTTCAGGCGCGCAGGCTTTTGCTCCTCTTGCTCCACCACCAGCGGAGCGTCGTCGTCCAGTTGGCCGGGGAGCTTGTCAACGCGGTATATCCGGCGCAGCTCCACAAGGACAGAGTCGCCCTCGTCCGAGGCCATATCCGGGAACTTGCCGCGCATGCGGTTGACGACCTGCCGGTACGCTTCCACCGCGATGTCCATGCCGATCCAACGCCGCTTGAGATTCTCAGCGGCGACGGCGGTGGTGGCGCAGCCGCAGAAGGGGTCCAGAACTATGTCGCCCTCGTGAGAAGAAACAGCGATGATGCGCTCCAATAGAGGCACAGGCTTCTCGGTGGGGTAGGATGTTTCCTTCTTGTTGTAGTTCGTAAAGCCCCTAGGCGTCAGAAAGATGTTTTGCTGCGGTATCCCTCTGTCGGCGGCGGCGTAGCGCTTGAGGCCGGGCCACCTTCCCCGTGTAGGATGGTAAATCATGCCGGCCGATTCCAACGCGTCGAGCCTGGCGCGGATGCTCTTGATGGAACGGTATCCGGGAATGACGTTTTCCTCTATCCACTCAGCGTAGGTGCCCGTTAAGGGCACCGACCAGACCCGCCCCATTGCATGGACATCATACCCGTGCCACGGCTCAGTGCTTGGTGTACCTCGCGGTGCATTGTGCAGCGGCCCCGTTAAATCTGCGGACCGGTAGCGCCCCCATTTTTCGTCCACCATGGGGTAAGCTTTCTTGATCTCTTCTTCAGGTTTGGCTTCAAGAATGGCTTCCGTATTCCAAGTGTGGATTAGGCCATTCCGATAATAGAGGATATGGTCGACAATTCTGCCGAACCGTCGCGCGTCGTTGTGGGAGGTGGCGCGGCGCCAGATGATGTTGTTCAGGTAGTTCTCCGGCCCAAACACGGCGTCCATCACGGCTCTCAGGTAGTGCACGGCCGTGTCGTCGCAGTGCAGGTAGATAGAACCCGTGGGCTTGAGGACGCGCTGCATTTCCACCAGCCGCACAGCCATGAACGTGACGTAGCCCTGCATCGACCTGGAGTGCGCTCCGGCCGCATTTACAATTCCTGGCAGCGAGGGAATGACGCGGCTGATCTCCGACACCCACTGGGGCTTCCAGTTCCGGTTGGGCGTGCCGTCCGGGTTGAACTCCTCCATGTGGAAAACGTCTGAGAATCCAACCTGCTGCGGCTCCTCCTGAGAAGGCACAGGCAACCGCATCTCCCTTTGCAGCCTGCGGGCTTCAACTTCTCTGGACCTGAGGGGGTTGTAGTACTCAGTGTCAGAGTTGAAGGGCGGGTCCAGATAGATGAGGTCAACGCAGTCGTCCGGCATGGAGCGCAGGGCGGGCAAGTTGTCGGAGGTGACGATAGTGCGATTGAGGACATCCTGACCGTTCTGCCGGAAGATGGGGCCGTTGAAATCGACCGCCGTGTTCTTGATGTTCAGCTCCATTGCGTCTCCTGACATGCGTCCATGCGAACATGGTACGGGGAAGGATATCTATCACATCGTCAACAGCGCAAGGGACGCGCGATGTCCGTTTAAACCTTCCTGCCCATGCACCGTTCCTATTCGCTCCCCTATAATGCGGCTACACCCCGACGGGAGGCCCCATGCACGGCATGCTCTTTCTCGGCGACAGGCAGGTCGCCCTGCGTGAGTTCCCCACGCCCTCCGGCCCCGCCGGCCGCCAGGTCGTCGTCAGGATGCGCGCCTCCGGCCTCTGCGGCAGCGATCTCTCCTCCTACCGCAACGCCCCCGAGAATCTCGGCGTCCGCGCCCGCACCATCGCCGGCCACGAGCCCTGCGGCGACGTCGTCGAGGTTGGCCCCGAGGCCCGCAACGTGCGCCTCGGCGACCGCGTCATGGTCTACCACTACGGCGGCTGCGGCCGGTGCGCCCAGTGTCTTTCCGGCTGGTGGCACATGTGCATCCACGGCGAGGTCATCTACGGCGCCCACGCCCATGGCGGCTTTGCCGACTACCAGCTCGTCGAGGACTACATGTGCATTCCCATGCCCGACGGCCTCAGCTACGCGGAGGGCGCGGCCTGCGCCTGCGGCACGGGAACGGCCTACCAGGCGATCAGGCGCCTCGACGTCAATGGCCGCGAGACCCTCGCTGTCTTTGGGCTGGGCCCTGTCGGCCTCAGCGCGACCATGTTCGGCGCGGCAACCGGCGCCCGCGTCATCGCCGTCGACCCCGTTCCGGAGCGCCGCGCGCTGGCCGAGAAGCTCGGCGCGGCGCAGACCGTCGACCCCAACGACGCCGACTCCATCGAGGTCGTCAAGGCCGCCACGCACGGCCTCGGCGCCGACGCATCCATCGACGCCTCCGGCATCGCCGAGGTGCGCACCGCCGCCGTGCGCTCCGTCCGCGACTGGGGCCGCAGCTGCTTCGTCGGCGAGGGCGGCACCGTCACCTTCGAGGTCACCAACGACATCATGCGACGGCAGCTCACCCTCATGGGGTCCCGCACCTTCAGCACCATAGTGCTGGAGGAGTTGGGCCGGTACGTGGCCGACCGCAACCTGCCTCTGCGAGAGCTCATCACCGCACGTTTCCCGCTGGACCGGATTGCGGAGGCCTTCGCCGCGTTTGAAGCCGGCGCCCCCGGCAAGTTCGTCGTCACGTGGGACTAGACCATCCCATCGTCTTACCGGCGAAAGCCGGTATCCAGCGGGGATGAGGTGACGGGGATGGGCGTGCACTCCCCCCGTTCGCCCTGAGCTTGTCGAAGGGCGCGCGCGATCTCTCAGGACACGGCCTATAATGCCCAAAACTCCCCCAAGGAGGCCCGCTATGCAGGGCATGCTCTTCCTCGGCGACAAGCAGGTTGCGCTCCGCGAGTTTCCGGCGCCCTCCGGCCCGACCGGCCGCCAGGTGGTGCTGAAGATGCGCGCCGCCGGCCTCTGCGGCAGCGACCTCCGCCCCTACCGCTCCACGCTCGAGGGCCTCGGCCCGCGCGCCCACGTCATCGGCGGCCACGAGCCCTGCGGCGAGGTCTACGAGGTCGGCCCGGAGGTGCGCAACCTGCGCGTCGGCGACCGCGTCATGGTGCACCACTACTCCGGCTGCGGCCGCTGCGAGCACTGCCTCTCAGGGTGGTCGCAGCTCTGCCCCAACGGCATGACCCTGTATGGCTCCCAGGCCCACGGCGCAATGGCCGACTACCAGCTTGTCGAGGAGCACATGTGCGTCCCGATGCCCGACGGCCTCAGCTTCGCGGAGGGCGCGGCGTGCTCGTGCGGCACCGGCACCGCCTACCAGGCCCTCAGGCGGCTCGGCGTCTCCGGCCGCGACACCTTCGCCGTGTTCGGGCAGGGGCCCGTCGGCCTGAGCGCTACCCTGTTCGGCGCGGCAAGCGGAGCCAACGTCATCGCCGTCGACCCCATCCCCGAGCGCCGCGCCCTTGCGATGAAGCTCGGCGCGTCGGAGACCGTCGACCCCAACGAGGTCGATCCCATCGAGGTCATCAAGGCTGCCACGCACGGCCGCGGCGCCGACGCCACCCTCGACGCCAGCGGCGTCGCCGACGTGCGCGCCCAGGCCGTCCGCTCGACGCGCGTGTGGGGCCGCAGCTGCTTCGTCGGCGAGGGCGGCACCGTCACCTTCGACGCCACCAACGACATCATCCACCGCCAGGTGACGCTGATGGGCTCATGGACGTTCAGCACGGTGGTGCTTGAGGAGCTCGGTCACTACGTCGTCGACCGGAGCATCCCGCTGCGTGACATGATCACGCGGACGTTCACGCTGGACCAGGTGGCCGAAGCCTTTACGGACTTCGAGGCGGGCGCGGCGGGCAAGTACGTGGTGACCTTCGACTGATCCCCGTTCGCTCTGAGCCTGTCGAAGGGCCTTTCCGTTCGCCCTGTGGGAAATCGAAGGGCGCCTACTCCCTCGGGCGCGGCTTCACGCCGAGCCGGTTCGCGACCTTGTTGAACGTCGTCACGCCGTGTATGAGCGGCTGCGCCCACCACGGCGGCGGGCTTGGGTGCAGCGTCGCCTCCCGCAGCGCGTCGAGGAAGCCCTGCGGCGTCCCGTCGAACTCCGGCATCTCTGTATACGTGCGCCCCAGCTCCCACACGTGGTGCGAGTCGCTGACGGCCGTGACCACGAGCCCGTGCTCGGCGGCCGCCGCCCGCGCCCGCTCCTCCGCGCCACGAAAGACGTTGCGCGCGTTGAACGCCTCGATGATATCCGCGTGGGGCAGCACCTCGACCATCGCGTCGTCGGACAGCACGCTGCTGCGCACGGTGTCGTACGGGTGCGGAATCGAGACCAGACCGCCCTGCGCCTTGATGCGCTCCACCGTCTCCATCGGCGGGAGCCCGCGCGGGACCTCCTCCGTCAGGAACAGCCCCGTGATCTCCCCGTGCGTGCTCTTGATTTCCGACGCGACGATGACCGGGAACGGCGCAATCTTCGCGACGGCCTGTCCGCCGCGGATGGTGTTGTGGTCCGTCACCGCGATGCACCCCAGCCCCATGCGAACAGCCCTCGCGACCAGCGCCTCCGGCGAGGTGGCGCAGTCTTTCGAGTGCCAGGTATGCATGTGGAAATCGGCGCGCATGTGGTGGTTGCCTCTCAGGCGCGACGGCCTACGGCTCGTACTCCTCTTCCTCGTCCTGCACGCTCGGCGCGTCGGAGATGAACCGCATCTGCTCGCCCAGCGAGGTCTGCAGGCGCGTGATGCGGAGCTCGGCGGCGCTGAGCAGCTCGTTGCAGACCCGCGCCAGCCGCGCGCCTTCGGCGTAGAGGCCCGTCGCCTCGTCGAGGGTCAGCTCGCCGGCTTCGAGCGCCTGCACCGTCTCTTCCAGCCGCGTGTAGGCCGCCTCGAAGGTGAGCTGCTCCTCGGGCTCGCCGCCGTTCTTCTTGGACGTCATCTCCCCCGCTCCCGCCCCTCGCGCCGGACATGCGCCGACGCACGACAGATACACGGCAAGTGTAGCATACGGGGACTCGGGGCCGATGCGCGGGACGGAGACTACTGCGCCGGCGCAGATTACTGCGACGCCGCTTCCGCAGCTTCGTCAGTGAGGGTGAGCAGGTACGCGACGACCGCCTCATAGTCGTCGCCGAGCACGTCGTGCAGGCCCGCCGTCATCAGCGGCGTGTAGCCGGGGGCGATGAAGGCGCCGGGGTCATCGATGGACTGCCGGATGTACTCCTCGGCACTGAGGCTGGTGCGCGTCCCCGCGATGGCGCCGATGTTGCTCAGCTCGGGGCCTATGGTGCCCGTCGTCCCGGCGTCGGCGACGGTGTGGCAGATGCCGCAGGTGGTGACGAAGGAGGCGGGCACGCCCTCGGGCGCGGCCGTCGAGCCGTCACCGGTGATCGGCACGATGGCGGTGAGGGGCGGGAGAGGCTCGGGTTGGGCGACGACCGTGGGGCCGGGGTTGAAGCACGCCGCCAGCAAAAGAACGGCCCCCAGCGCGAGGGCCAACAGGACCGCTACCTTGCGGGACGACATGCCCTGTCTCCAGTCGAAGTGCAGCATCTCAGCACAATGTTACAACTTTCACACACGGGTGTCCAGATACTCCGGAGGCCGGTTTGAGGTCAAGAGAATGACGCCTAATTCGTCCCCCCGTCACCCTCCACCCGCGCGGCAAAACCGCCCCGGTGCAGCCACACCTGCACGGCGTCGCCCGCCGAGACCTGCCCCGCGTCGAGCAGCGTCTCGCCCGTGTCCTCGCGGCTGACGACGGCGTAGCCGCGCCGCAGCACGTCCGACGGATCCAGCGCGCCCAGCCGCTGGTCGTGCCCGGTCACCCGCTGGCGGTGCAGCGCGAGGCTGTTCTCCAGCCGCAGCACCAGCCCCGCCAGCAGGTCGTCCACCTGCTGCCGCCGCGACGCGATGTCCGGCACGCGCCGCTCGATGACCGCGAGGCAGTCGCGCACGTCGTCCGCCCGCAGCGCCAGCTCCTGCTGCACGCCCTGGTACAGCGCCTGGCTGTTCTGCGCGATGCGCGCCGCCAGCACCCGCGAGTCCGGCACCGCGAGCTCCGCCGCCGCCGAGGGCGTGGGCGCGCGCACGTCCGCCACCATGTCCGCGACCGTCGTGTTCGTCTCGTGCCCGACGGCGCTGATGACCGGCGGGCGGCTCGCATAGACGGCGCGCGCCACCGGCTCCTCGTTGAACGGCCACAGGTCCTCGACCGAGCCGCCGCCGCGCGCCAGGATGACGGCGTCGATGCCCGGCTCCGCGTTGATCGCCTCGAAGGCCTCGATGATCGTCGGCGCGGCGGTGTCGCCCTGCACCAGGCACGGCGCGAGCACCAGCTCCGTCAGCGGGTAGCGCCGCTCGACCACCGTCTGGATGTCGTGCCAGACCGCCCCCGTCGGCGACGTGATGACGCCCAGCCGCTGCGGGAAGACGGGCAGCGGCCGCTTGCGGCTCGGCTCGAAGAGGCCCTCGGCCTCCAGCTGCACGAGCAGCCGCTCCAGCTCCAGGTACCGCTCGCCCATGCCCTCGGGCCGCGCGAGGTCGACGATGCACTGCAGGTCGCCGCGCACCTCGTACACCGAGATGCGCCCGTGGCACGACACCGCCGCGCCGCTCGCCAGGTGCTCGTGGCCGCTGCCGCCGCGGAACATGACGCAGCGCAGGACCGTGTTGGCCTCCTTCAGCGAGAAGTAGCTGTGCCCCGCCGACGAGCGCGTGTAGTTGGAGACCTCGCCGCTCACCCACAAGTCGGCCAGCAGGGCGTCGCGCTCCAGCGACTCCTTGATGTACCGCGTGACCTGCGAGACGGTGTAGACGGCCATGCCTCAGCCCTCTTGAACGGCAAAGGGCGCCGACCTCTCGGCGCCCTTCCTGCTGCCTCGTTTGCCTCCCGCCGCCTAGTTCACGAGCGACAGGTACTCGCCCGTGCGGGTGTCCACCTTGACGACCTGCCCGACGGTGACGTGCATCGGCACCTTCACCTGCGCGCCCGTCGCCAGCGTCGCCGGCTTGCGCCCGGACGACGCGGTGTCGCCCTTGAACGCCGGCGGCGTGTCGACCACCTCGAGGTCAACCGTTGTCGCCAGCTCGATGCTGACCGGCTCGCCCTTGTACGCGACGATGGTGATGTTCTCGCCCTCCTTGAGGAACTTCGTCTGGTCGCCGATCTGGTCCGCGGTGAGTGGGAACTGGTCAAAGGTGTCCATGTCCATGAAGATGAACGACGAGCCGTCGTTGTACAGGTACTGCGCCTCGCTCTCCTCCACCTCCGCGACGGTGAGCCGCTGCGAGCCCGGCAGGTTGCGCTCGAACATCTTGCCCGTCCGCAGCTGCCGCACCTTCAGCGTCAGCGTGGGGGCGCGCTGCTGCATGTAGACGTGCTTGAAGTCGACGATCTGGTACGCGTCCCCGTCCATCTCGATGTTGAGGCCCCGCCGGATCTCGTTGAAGTTGACCGTGTCCGCCATAAGCCGCTCCTTGCCGTATTCCCCCGTTTTTCCGGCGAAAGCCGGAATCCAGGAGAGGCATGCTGCCCATTCACCCTGGCCTTATCCCCCCGTTCGCCCTGACTC
>JAPPNT010000117.1:0-18998 GCA_028873745.1 Chloroflexota bacterium
AGCACGCGCGGTCAAGAAGATTCTCGGGGGATGAGGGGACTAATGCACTTCTCTCCCGCCAGGCCAACTCTTGACAGTCTCAAAACCGCCTCTGTACCATCGTTGAGGAATTAGCAAACAGTCGAGGTGACTGCTAACTCCGTACTACGTCCAAAACACACTCAAAGGAGAGGCTATGGGTCGGACATTTGCACCGCTGGGCGACAGGGTCCTTGTCAAGCCCGTGGAGCGGGAGGAGCAGACCAGGAGCGGCATCTACCTGCCGGACACCGCGCAGGAGAAGCCGCAGGAAGGGCGCGTCGTCGCCGTGGGACCAGGCCGGCGCAATGATGAGGGCAACCGGATCGAGATGGACGTGCAGGAGGGCGACCTCGTCCTCTACGCCAAGTACGGCGGCACGGAAATCAAGGAAGAGGGTGAGGAATACCTGCTTCTGGCGGAGCGGGACATCCTGGCCAAGGTCTCGTAGGAAACCGGCCAGACCGGTTACGGAAAGAAACGCAAAGGAGTCGTAATGGCAAAGCAGTTGCTCTTTTCTGAGGACGCGCGAAAGCGCCTGAAGTCCGGCATTGACATGCTTGCGGACTCCGTCAAGGTCACCCTGGGCCCGGGCGGACGCAACGTCGTGCTGGACAAGAAGTTCGGACCCCCGCAGGTCTGCAGTGACGGCGTCACCATCGCCAAGGAGATCGAGCTCGAGGAGCCCTTTGAGAACATGGGCGCCCAGCTGATCAAGGAAGCCGCCAGCAAGACCAACGACGCCGCCGGCGACGGCACCACCACCTCCGTTGTGCTGGCCCAGGCCATCATTCAGGAGGGCTTCAAGAACGTGGCCGCCGGCGCCGACCCCATGGCGATGAAGCGCGGCATCGAGCAGGCCGTCGGCGTCATCAAGACCGAGATCAGGGGCATGTCCAGCCCCGTCGAGGGCCGCGCCCAGATCTCCCAGGTCGCCTCCCTCTCCGCCCACGAGAACAAGATCGGCGAGCTCATCGCCGAGGTCATGGAGAAGGTCGGCAAGGACGGCGTCATCACCGTCGAGGAGTCCAAGGGTCTCGAGAACGAGACCGAGTTCGTCGAGGGCATGCAGGTCGACCGCGGCTACATCAGCCCCTACTTCGTGACGAACTCTGAGCGCATGGAGGCCGTCCTGGACGACCCCTACATCCTCATCACGGACAAGAAGATCTCCGCCATGAATGACCTGCTCCCCGTGTTGGAGCGGGTGCTCCAGGTCAGCAAGAACCTCGTCATCGTCGCTGAGGACCTGGAGGGCGAGGCCCTCGCCACCCTCGTGGTCAACAAGCTCCGCGGCACCCTGAGCTGCCTGGCCATCAAGGCCCCCGGCTTCGGCGACCGCCGCAAGGCCATGCTTGAAGACATCGCCATCCTGACCGGCGGCACCGTCATCAGCGAGGACGTCGGCCGCAAGCTCGACAGCGCCACGGTCACCGACCTCGGCCGCGCCCGCCGCGTCACCGCCAACAAGGACGAGACAACCGTCGTTGAGGGCCACGGCTCCGAGGAGAACATCCAGAACCGCATCCGGCAGATCCGCGCGCAGATCGAGGAGACCACCTCCGAGTTCGACCGCGAGAAGCTGCAGGAGCGCATGGCGAAGCTGTCCGGCGGCGTTGCCATCATCAAGGTCGGCGGCGCTACGGAGGTGGAGCTCAAGGAGAAGAAGAACCGCGTGGAGGACGCCCTGTCCGCCACCCGCGCAGCTGTTGAGGAGGGCATCGTCCCCGGCGGCGGCGTCGCGCTGGTTCGCACCCAGAAGGCGCTCGAGGACCTCATGGGCAACCTTGAGGGCGATGAGCGCACCGGCGTCTCCATCGTCCGCCGGTCCCTGGAAGAGCCCGTCAAGCTCATCGTCGAGAACGTTGGGCGCGAGGGCGCGGTGGTCTTGGAGGCCGTCAAGGGCCAGCAGTCCGACTGGGGCTTCGACGCCGAGCGCATGGCCTACGGCAACATGCTCGAGTTCGGCATCATCGACCCCGCCAAGGTCACCCGATCCGCCCTGGAGAACGCGGCGTCTGTCGCTGCCATGGTCCTCACCACGGAGTCCATGGTGACCGACATCCCGCAGAAGGAGCCGGCAATGGCGGCTCCGCCCATGGACTACTAGACCCCAAACGTGGGCAACAAGGAGGGGCCCCTTCACGCAAGGGGCCCCTCCTTTCATACCCCACACCCCTCCGTCATACCGGCGAAAGCCGGTACCCAGAGGGGTGGATGGTGCGGAAGTCGCAAGCAGACCGTCACACCCCCCACCCGTCATTTCCGCGCACACCCCCACCCCGTCATTCCCGCGCAGGCGGGAATCCAGAGGGGTTGTCTCGCAGGGGATCCCGTTCCCCCTGACCCCGTCCTGAGGCTCTCGAAGGAGCTTGTCGAAGGGGGCGGGGCTAAGTCCCTTCCCCCACGAGCGGGGGAAGGTTAGGATGGGGGTGCCCACCACCAACCTCGCTCGCCCCGATCACCAAATGCTCTCAAGGAGCGGCGCATGGCAGAGGAAAAGTCCCTATCGCCGGAGGCCCGCAGGGCCCTCACGGAGCGCGACATCCCGCCCGCCGTCATGGACATCGAGCGCGGCCACGTCCGCCGCTTCGCCGAGGCCATCGGCGACGACAGCGACCGCTGGGCCGACGTCGCCCCGCCGACGTTCCTCCGCGCCATGCTCTCCGAGCTCCCCTCCGCTCCGGAGCTCGAGGCCTTTCCCCAGATGCTCGACGGCGGCAGCGATTGGGAGTACGGCGAGCCGGTCCGCGTCGGCGACACCATCACCGCCGTCACCCGTTTCGCCAGCGTGAACCAGCGCAACATCGGCGTCGGCCCCGCCGTCTTCCTCCAGATCGAGACCCGCTACACCAACCAGCGCGGCGACTGGGTCGCCACCCAGAAGAACACGCTGATCCGCTACTAGCCGCCTTCGTCATTCCCGCGCAGGCGGGAATCCAGAGGGGCTGGGCGGTGGGGGAGGCCTGTTCGACTGCAATCAAGGAGAGGACACGCCAATGCCGGACACACCGTTCTGGGAAGACATAGAAGTCGGACACGAGCTCCCAACCATCGTGAAGCGCCCCTCCACCCGGCAGCTCGTCAAGTACGCGGGCGCATCCGGCGACTTTTATGAAGTCCATTATGACAAGGACTTTGCCGTCGAGATCGGCCTGCCGGGTCTCATCGTGCACGGCGCCCTCAAGAACGCCTACCTCGGCCAGGTCGTGACCGGCTGGATGGGCCCCGACGGCGTCCTCCGCAAGCTCTCCGTCCGCTACCGCGGCACCGACGTCCCCGGCGACGACCTCACCTGCTCCGGCCGCGTCACTAAGGTCTACGAGCAGGACGGCGCGCACCTCGTCGACTGTGCGTTGACGCTGCAGAACAGCCAGGGAGAGCAGACCACCACTGGCACGGCCACCGTGCAGCTCCCGACGAAGGGCGGCTAGCGCCCCCACCCAGTCATACCGGCAAAAGCCGGTATCCAGAGAGGCCAGGCGGCACAGCCAGCAGCGTAAGGCAAGGCCCGTTCGCCCTGAGGGAAATCGAAGCCTGTCCTGAGGCTCTCGAAGGGGGCGAACGGACGCGCCGCCCCTAGGACGCGGACTCCCTCGCCCGCTCCCGCTCCTGGCGTTCCTGCTGCTCTTGCACCAGCTCCTGCCACCGTTCGCGCTTGAGCTCCATGAGGAAGAACTCCCACCCGCTCCGCTTCACGGGCCGGATGATCTGGAAGCCGCACTTCTCGAAGGAGCGCTGCGCCCGGTGGTTCCAGTCCAGCGTGTGCAGGTAGACGCGCTTCACTGGCATGTTGGTGAACATGTGCCACAGCAGGAGTTGCACCGCCTCGGTCCCGTAGCCGCCGCCCCAGTACTCGCGGTTGCCAAGCAGGATGCCCAGCTCCGCCGCGCCGCGGATGTAGTCCACGTCGTAGTACATGCAGTTGCCGATGTGCACGCCGTCGTGCGTGTCGATGCCGAAGCGGCGTGAGAAGGCGCTGGGGTACTCCAGCTCCCGCTTGTACTGGCGCAGGTACTCCTGGAAGTCCAGCCGCAGCGGCGCCGCGGCGTCCAGCCGCGCGAGCTCCGGGTCCTGGCGCCAGGAGTGGTCCTCCTCGGCGTCGGACAGCCGCTTCTCGCGGACGTGCACCTTGTCGCCCACCAGCAGAAAGTGCTCTGCGTCCTGTCTTCTCATCGTCCCCTGCGAGCCTCGGTGCGGGCATCCTCGAGCGCCGCCAGCGCCTTCTCCAGCGTGCGCACCTCGTTGGGGTACTGCATGACCGAGAGCGCCTCTTCGACGGGGAACCAGCGCACCTCGTCGAACTCGGCGTCGTGTTCCTCGGTGCTACCGCCGACGGCCCGCATGAGGAAGTAGTGGACCACCTTGCGGCAGCGCACGCCGTCGCGGGGCAGCATGAACCAGTAGGTTATCGAACCGACGGGCGCGTCGATCGCCACCTGGAGGCCCGTCTCCTCGCTCACCTCGCGAAGGGCGGTCTCTTCCATGGACTCGCCTTCCTCCGGGGTGCCCTTGGGGAGCGACCACTTCCGGGGACTGTCCCTGCCGCACAGGACGGCCTCCAGAACGCCGTCCCGGACCCGGCACACCACACCGCCCGCGGACGTGTGGTGCTCTACTCTTCCGCGCGTCGTCATAGTTCACACCATGTGAAGGAAAGGATGTGTGAGCGCTCTGCCGCGCATTATCCCCCAAGGCTTCCCTCCAATTCAAGGTGACGTGCCACGGTAGCTACTCACTCCGTTTGTGCGTATAGTGAAGCGGCTGAAAGGGAGGTGGGCCGAGTGGCAGACGGGCGGGTCGTGTTCGCGGTTGACCTGGGCGGCACCCGAATGCGCGGTGCGCTGATTTCGCCCGACGGCGGCATCCTCATGCGCGACGCCGTCCCCACGCAGCCGTCCCGAGGCGAGCCCGCCGCGATGCGCCGCCTCGCCGGCCTCCTCGATCGCATGACCGCCGCCACGCCCGGCGTCGAGGTCGTCGGCGTCGGCATGGCCCTCGCGGGCCCCGTCGACCCCGTCGCCGCGACGGTCCACAACCCGCCCAACCTGCCGACGTGGGACGGCACGTCCCCCACCGGCGACCTCTCGGCCAACGTCGGCCTGCCCGCTTGGGTCCACAACGACGCCTCCCTCGCCGCCCTCGGCGAGTACGTCTACGGCATCGGCCGCGACGTGCGCCACCTTGTCATGGTGACCGTTGGCACGGGCGTGGGCGGAGGCCTCGTGCTGGACGGGGTGGTCTACGGCGGCCTGCGGGGATTCGCGGGCGAGATCGGCCACCTTGTCGTCGAGCCGAACGGCCCGCCGTGCCCCTGCGGCGGCTGCGGCTGCCTCGAGGTGATGGCGTCGGGCACCGCCCTCGCGCGCATGGCCCGCGAGCGCCTTGAGTCCGTCGAGCCCAGCATTGTGCTGTCCATGGCGCGTGGCGAACTCTCCCGCGTCCGCGCCGAGACCCTCGTGCGAGCCGAAGCCCGCGCCGACCGCCTCGCCGGCGAGGTCCTCCGCGCTGGCGGACGCTATCTCGGCGTCGGCATAGCGACGCTGCGGAGCGTGCTCGACCCAGAGCTGATCGTCATCGGCGGCGGCGTCGCCGGCAACTCGCACGTCTTCTGGCCCGCCATGGCGGAGGCGGCGCGGAAGCACGGCATGCGCGGTGACAAGTCCGCGCTGCCCGTCACGCCGACGGCGCTGGGCGACGACGCAGGGCTGCTGGGTGCGGCGGCAATGGCGTGGGGCGAGCTTGGGGTGGGTCCGAGCTACTTGAAGTGAAGTGGGTCTTCTTCCATTTCCAGCGAAGCCAACGCCTCGCTGGCAGTCTGCGAAATGGCCTCGTCGTCTGAGCGGCAGCACGCGGTCAGCGCCTTCTTGGCCACGCTCCCGCCTATGGCCCCCAGCGCGTTGATCGACGACAGCCGTACCTGCAGGTCCTCGTCTTTCAGCAGCGGCAGCAGGTGAGGCACCATCTCCTCGGAGCCCATTTCGCCGCAGGCTTGGGCGGCCTCGTAGCGCATCGCCGGCTCTTCCCGTTCCAGCGCGCCCTGGATGGTCGAAATCCACTCCGGGTTGGCGTTGCGCCCCATCGCGAAGATCGCGCTCTGCTGCATGCGGGGGTCCGGGTGCTCGTAGGCCGAGTGGATGAGCTGCGTCACCTTGGCGTCGCTGAAGACGCCTGCCGCCTCTAGCGCCCTGCGCCGCAGGTCCACGGGCCCCGCCGCGTCTTCGACCAGCGGCAACAGCGCGGCCTGGATGCGGTTGCGGTCATTGGGGAGCAGCTTGCCGTCCTCGGCCATCTCGGCGTACTTGCCCAGGGCCTGCGCGGCGGCCGTGCGCACCTCCATGGACGGGTCGTGCTGGAGGAGCCGGAGCAGGATGGTCATCAGGGGCCGCTCGTAGCACTCCCACAGGCCGGTGACCGCCTTGGCGCGCACCTTCTCGCCGTCGTCCTTGAGGGCGAGCTTGTAGATCTGCGTGAAGTCGAGGTCGACGTTGTCCTCGCTCGTCTCAACGAGGCGGGCGACGAGCATCAGGCGGCGGTCCGGCGCGATGCGCGGCCAGGCCATGCGCACCAGCTCCATCTCATCAGGCCCGAGGGCCGACAGCTCCACAAGCTCCGCGTAGCGGATGGGAGCCCCGTCCTGCACCAGCTCTTCAAGATAGGACTTCAGCGTCACGCCCGTCTCCTATCCCTTGGAGGATACGGAAACGCCGTTGCAGCACAGCGCCGGAGTCTGCAATGAGCCGCCGACCCACTCCGGCTCCGACCCCAACGCGCCCAGCGCCTCCAGAATAGCGTAGACGTTGCCGGCGACCATGGTGTCCTTGACCCTGCCGGTCACCTCGCCGTTCTCGACGGCGTAGCCAAGAAGGACGTTGGCGGAGAAGTCGCCGCCGAGGATGTTTCCCTGACCGGCGCCCAGGAAGGATTCTACCACCAGCGCATTTTTGTGGCCCGCAATCATGTCCGCAAACGTGGTGTCGCCCGGCTCGATGATGATGACGCTCGCGCCCGGCCCCGGCAAGCTCGCGAGGCCCCGGTGCGCGCTTCCCGTCGTCGTCGCTCCCGCCTGCCCCGCCGTCTGCAGGTCGTAGAAGAAGTTGGCGATGACGCCCTCTTGCACCACGGGGAACCGGGTGGCGGGCACGCCCTCGTCGTCGAAGCTGCGGCTGCCGGGGACGTAGGGGTTGGTGGGGTCGTCCCACACGGTGATGCGCGGGTCGAGCATGCGCGTGCCCAGCTTCTCGATGAGCGGCGACGACTGCTGCACAATGTTGCGCCCGTTGAACCCGGCCATCAGCGGCCCCAGCAGCAGCCCCGCGACGGCCTGCGGCGTGAAGATGACGGGCACCTGCCCCGTCGGCGCCGCCGCGACCCGCTCCGCCCACCGCAGCTTGCGCGTCAGTGCCTCGATGACCCCGTCGACGTCCAGGTCGGGCTTGCACGAGCTCGAACGCCCAAAGACGAAGAGCATGTACGTGTCCCGCACCAGCGTGCCCTCCACGCCGAGGCCCACCGAGCTCGACGTCTCCTCGGCCACCAGCCCGTTGCTGTTCAGCAGTCGCGTCGTTGAAACGCTCTGGGACACGCGCCCCTCCCAGACCACGTCGGGGAAGTCGCCGTGCATCTTGTCGATGAGCGCCCCGCCAATGTCGACCAGCGACGCCGACTGCAGCGCGGCCGCGCCCTCGTCGTACGTCGGCACATGGGTGTACTCGGCGGCGTCGGGGAACTCCATGTGGGCCTTCGCGCCGAACGGCAGCATCTCGACGGCCCGCGCCACCAGCCCCTCCTTGTCGTCCGTGTTCGTCGTCGACGAGAAGCCGATGCGCCCGTCCTTGATGATGCGCAGCGCGATGCCGCTCGACTCTCGCGTGTCCACGCTCTTCAGCCGGTTTCCCTCGTAGGACACGGGGATGCTCGTGCTGCTGACGGAGAACACCTCCGCCTGATCGGCCTGCTGGCTCGCTAGTGCGAGGACTTCCTCTTCCAGCATCCTACCGCCCTCCAACCAGGCAGTTGCGCAGCCGGATGTGGGGGCTGCCGTTCGACACGGGCAGCGGCGACTGCCCGCCCTTGCCGCAGCCGCCGCCCTGGTTCATGTCTAGGTCGTTGGCCACTGCGTCCAGGTTTTCCAGCGTGGTGAAGACGTTGCCGGACAGCATGACGGGCCTGACCGCTCCCTCAATCTTGCCGTCGCGGATCATGTAGGACTCGCCCGCGGAGAAGGTGAACTGCTCCATGCTGGTCATGCCGCCGTCCCAGTTTCTGCAGTACACGCCCTCCTTGACGCCCTCCAGCAGGTCCTCCAGCGTCGCATCCCCCGGCTCGATGATGGTGTTGGTCATGCGCACGATCGGCGGGAACTGGTGGCCGATGGCCCGCGCGTTGCCCGACGGATCCTCCCCCATCTTGGCTGCCGTCTCCCGCGAGTGCAGCCGCCCGACGAGGATGCCCTCGCGAATGAGGTCCGTGCGGTGCGCCTCCACGCCCTCCTCGTCGTACTGGAAGCTGCCCCGCAGCGCCGGAATGCTCGCCCCGTCGACGATGTTAAGTTGCTCCCCGCCGAACCGCCGGCCGAGCACCATGACCTCCCGCAGCTTCGGGTTCTCGTAGACGTGGTCGGCCTCCGAGAGGTGCCCGAACGCCTCGTGGACGAAGACCCCCGCGAGCACCGGGTCGAGGATGACGGTGTACTCGCCGCCCTTGACCTGCGGCGCCTTCAGGAAGTCGACGGCCTTCTGCGGCAGCTCGGCCACGGTGTCGTGCATGCGGTGCACCAGCCCGAAGTCGCCCAGGCTGCCCATGCTGATGCTGGCCTGCTGCACCTCCCCCCCGTTCCGCGCGACCGCGCTGGCCCAGAAGTTCACGTCGATGCGCGCCTGCTCCGTGTAGGTGCCCTGCGAGTTCCCGTAGTACATGGTGCGGTGCCCGTCGGCGTAGCGGAGCGACGAGGTCTGGATCTCCGGCCCGCCCCACAGCAGGTCCAGGTACTCCTCCAGGATGCGGTGCTTCTCGGACAGCGAAACGTCCGCCGGGTCGCTGACGATATGCGGCGGCACGATGGCGACGACGGGCGACGCGTCCGCCAGCTCCGTTCGCTCATTGCCCACCATGCGCGCCTGCTCCACGGCCTGCTGCGCCTTCGCCCGCAGGTCGTCGAGACTGTTGAAGGACGCGAACCCCCACCCGCCCTTGACGCAGGCGCGCACGTTGCCGCCCTTGCCCGTGCTCTGGCCGATCTCGTCCAGCTCGCGGCCGCGAAAGGCGATGTTCGTCGTCTCCCGCTCCTCGATGCGGATCTCCACGTAGTCGGCGTTGAGTCCCTTCAGTGCGCTCTCGATGAGGTCTCGCATGACGCTCCCCTAGCTGTAATGCGCGCCATTATAGCAGACGGTGCCGCCCGGAAAGGGCGTTTCGCCCATAGGCGCGCAGCCGCTTTTGGCGCGGCCGTCGTGTCCCGCCCCCGTTCGCCCTGAGCCTGTCGAAGGGTGAACGGAGGCGCTTTAGTCCTGCAGTTCGTCCGGCAGCGAGAATGAGCCGTCGGCGGACGGGGGAAAGTCGATGACCGCCTTGACGGCGTCGTGGTTCAGAGGGCCATAGATGTGGGGGAAACTCTGGTCGGTGCCTGGCGCGTTGTCGTACTGGATGACCGACATGACGTCGCTGGTGTCGATGCTCAGCAGGACAAGGTCGTCCTGCCCGGCGAACCTGCCGTTGGCGACCCCCAGCACCTGCTCGATGCTCGAACAGTGGATGAAGCCCTCCGCGCGCAGGCTCTCGGGCGTGTACTGGCCACGGGGAATGGAACGGCGCCAGAGTTCTCGATTGGTGATGTGATAGATGGTAGCCATCGCGATTGCTCCCGGAGTGGGTGTTTGGCAGGCCGGGGCGGCCCGCCCTTTGCGTCCCCGTTCGCCCTGAGCTCGTCGAACGGTCTACCCGTTTTTCCGGCGAAAGCCGGAATCCAGGGCCTCTGCCGAAGTCTGCCCTGAATCCCCCGGCACCGTTCGCCCAGAGCTTGTCGAAGGGCGGCGCAGGGGCAGTATATGCCCCGTCGACCACCCCGGCAACCGCCCGGCTGCCCTGCCGGCCGGGAACGATTCCGTGCAAACAACCCCCCGCCCGGTGCCGCGGATTTGGTACACTGCAGGGGGGCGCCTTCGAGTGCGCTTCGCGTTGAAAGGAGTTGGCGCGTATGACTTGGCGCGGGGTTGGCCTGGGCTTGCTGGCCGGCGTGCTCCTGACGACGCCGCTCATCGCGGTGATGTACGCGGCCAATCACTGGTTGGACCTCTCCTTCCCGCCCTTTGACACCTTTGACTGGGTGGCGCGAGAGCTCCCCGGCCCCCTGGTGACCTTCGGCATCGACACCATGATTGAGGTACTGATGTTCGCTGGCCTCAGCGTGAAGGACTTCGCCAAGACTGCTGAGCAGATCATGGCCGTCGGCAACTTCTTAATCTTCGGCGTCGCGCTGACGGCCCTCGTCTACTGGCTCGTGCACTCCCGTGGGCCGAATGTCCCGCTGTACTGGGGCGCGATCGTCGGCGCTGTCGTCGGCCTCTTCGTCGCCGGCATCACCGCCAGCATCACCCAATCGAGCGTCCACGCCGGCATCATCTTCCTCTGGACGCTCGCGCTGGCGACCGCGTGGGGCATCGGCGCAGTGTGGACGTCGAGCCGCCTCATTTTGGCCTCCGCCACGGTGTACGAATCGGAGGACGGCGACGCCTCGGTCGTCGTCTACGGGCGGCGGCAATTCCTGCTGTACATGGGCGCCGGGGCGGCCGCGGTGACCGTCGCCGGCGTCGGGCTGGGCCGCATACTGGCGACGCGTGACGAGCAGCGGCTCGCGGAGCAGTTGGCGGCGGCCAACGGCGCTGCGCCCGGCATGGCGGACATGGTCGAGCTGCCCAACGCCGACGACCCGGTCAAGCCGGCGCTGGGGACGCGCCCGGAGTACACCGCCGTGCGCGACCACTACCGCGTGTTCATCCGCTCGGAGCCGACCGTCATCGACGGCGCCACGTGGACGCTGCCTATCACTGGCCTGGTGGCCGCTCCGGCGATGCTGACGTTGGACGACCTGCGCAACAACTACGAGTCGCGCAGCGAGTTTGTGACGCTGAGCTGCATCTCCAACAGCGTGGGCGGCGACCTGATCAGCACCACGTACTGGACCGGCGTGAGCCTGCAGGACGTGCTGCGCGACGTGCAACCGACGGCGGAGGCAGGCTATCTGGACATCACCTGCGGCGACGGCTTCCATGAGACGGTGGCGCTGGACCTCATTGACTCAGACCCGCGCATCATGCTGGCCTACGCGTGGGACGGCCGCCCCATCCCCTTTGACCACGGCTTCCCGCTCCGCATCTGGATCCCGGACCGTTACGGCATGAAACAGCCGAAGTGGATCACGGGCATAGAGGTCATCAGCGAGGAGCGGGAGGGTTACTGGGTGGCGCGCGGCTGGGACGCCGTGGCGCGCGTCCACGCGACGTCGGTCGTCGACACCGTGGCCATCGACGGGATCTACCATGGCGGCGACGACGTGCGGTTCGTGCCCGTCGGCGGCATCGCCTACGCCGGCGCCCGCGGCATCTCGAAGGTCGAGGTGCGCGTCGACGGCCGCGGGCCGTGGCACGAGGCGCAGCTGCGGTCGCCCCTGTCGGACACCACCTGGGTCATCTGGCGCTACGACTGGCCGTTCCAGGCGGGCCGGCACACGTTCCGCGTGCGGACGGTGGAGGCGGACGGCACGCCGCAGGCGACGGCCGTTGCGCCGCCGCGCCCCAGCGGCGCCACCGGCCTGCACACCAAGCAGGCCACGGTATAGGCGCGCCCCGAGACCGCCCTACAGCGCATCCGGGTCCTTCTGGCCGTTGCGCCGCCACGCGGTGCCTCCCCACAGCCGGACGGCGCCCCACATGAGCCAGCGATGCCTGGCTCCCGTGACGCCCAGCGCCTCCAGGAAAACCCCGTCGGCCTGCGAGCGGGTATAGCCGTACCTCCGCCGCCCGTGCGCGGCGTACAGATAGTCGTGCACCACGGCCGCCTTGGCGTTCCCCTTCCAGCTCGAGACCAGCCACCGCCCGAACCACGGTACGCTCGCCAGGTCCGTCCGGAAGCCTTCCGGGACTTCGACGACCTGGCTGCTGTCCGCGCCGCCGACGCGGTATTCCAGGGGCTCCAGCAACGCCCACATCCTGCCGTTTTCCTCCAGCCGGACCGATAGCTCTCCTAGTAACCGTGCCATGACGCACTCCTTTCGCCTGGGCGTTTTGTGTACCATGAGGATGCTGTCACGCAGGCATCGGAGCGTGCGCCCATTCCGTGTCAGGAGTTGCCCATGCCCGTCAAGGAACGCCGTCCCCGTCGGCCGCGCTCGCCGAGGAAGCGCGCGGCGGAGGTGCTGGCGTTGCTGGAGGCCCAGCAGGGGCGCGCCGAGTGGTCGCCCCGCTACGACCCCGTGACGGAGCTCGTGTTCACCATCCTTTCGCAGCACACGTCCGACGTGAACTCCGAGCGGGCCGGCCACCGGCTGAAGTCGGCGTACCCCTCGTGGGACGCCATCGCCGACGCCGATCCCGCCGAGATCACGCCTTATGTCCTGTCCGCCGGGCTCGCCAAGCAAAAGGTTCCCCGCATCCAGGAGACGCTGAAGCAGGTGCGCGAGCTGACCGGCGGCTACGACCTCTCCTTCCTCGCCGAGATGCCGCTGGACGAGGCCAAGGCGTGGCTGCGCGCGCTGCCCGGCGTCGGCCCCAAAACGACGGCCATCGTGCTCTGTTTCGCGCTCGGCATGCCCGCCATGGCCGTCGACACCCACGTCCACCGCGTCTCGAAGCGGCTGGGCCTCATCGGCCCGAAGGTGTCCGCGGAGAAGGCGCACGACGTGCTGGAGTCGCAGGTGCCGCCGGAGGAGGTGTACGCCTTCCACGTCGCCCTCATCTCGCACGGGCGGCAGGTGTGCAAGGCCCTGCGCCCCCTCTGCGCCGCCTGTGTCCTCCGAGACGGCTGCCCCTCGAGGCGGGAGTAGTCGCCGCCCACAGATTCACGGGTGGAGTCCACGGTGAAGAGAAAACTGACCCGCTTTGTGCAGCGGGCCCTCTACAGCGCCCTGTACGTTTCGCTGAAGTACATTGCCGTGCCGGTAGCGCTGCTAGCGATACTGGTCATTGTCATCCCGCAGGCGCGGGCCGGGTTCCACACGCTGCTGTTCGTCGCCGAGACGCTGGACGCCCCCGTGCAACCGCAATCGTGGTTCACCCGCGAGCCCGTCCGCTACGAGTCCGTCTACGGCTCCCTCGACGGCGCGGAGGTCGCCGACGTCTACCGGCTGTCCGACGGCAAGCCCCGCGCTGCCGTGCTCCTCTCCGTCGGCGCCGCCCAGAAGGGCCTCGATGACCCCGCGATAACCGACTTCGGCTACGCGCTCTCCCGAGCCGGCTTCGTCGCCATGCTGCACTGGTCGCCGCCCCTCGGTCGCGATTCCGACATGCAGCCGGAAGACCCCGCCAAGCTGGTGCGCGCCTTCGAGTATCTGGCGGCGCAGGACTACGTCGCTCCCGAGCGCACTGGCATCGGCGGGTTCAGCGTCGGCGGCTCCTTCGCCATAGTGGCCGCCGCCGACGAGCGCATCGCTGACGCCGTGCGCTTCATCAACGCATTCGGCTCCCACTACGATCTGGAGACGCTCGTCGTGCAGGCCGCCTCCCGCAGCGTGGACGACGACGGCGAGCAAGCCCCGTGGGAGCCGCACTCGCTCACCCTCCGCATCCTCGCCCATGAGCTCATCGAAACACTGGAAGACGACGCGGAAGCGGAGCTGCTCTCCGGCCACTACGTCGACGGCGAAGACTTTGCGCCCGACGCGCTGCAGGCACTCTCGGAGCGAGGGCACACCGTCGTGCGCCTCCTCGACGGAGTGTCGCGTTCGGAAGCGGAGCGGCTCTACTCGACGCTGCCCCAGGACTTTCGCGACGGTCTCGCCGGCATTTCGCCGTCCAACCACGTCGAAGGCATCCGGGCCCGCCTGCTCGTCATGCACGACCGCGACGACCGACACGTGCCCGTCACCGAGTCGCGACGGCTCGTGCAGGCAGTCGGTGAACGGGAAGGCGATCGCTACACGGAGTTCAGGAGCTTCAGCCACACGCTCCCCGGTGAAGGAAATCTCTTGGATCGCCTGGCGCAGGCATTCCGGCTGTCCCGCCACATGTACGGCCTCATCCGCATCGCCCGTTGAGGTGTGTGGTCCGAAATTGCCGCGCGAGCCCTACTGCCGTGACATGGGTCCCTCCTTTAGCGGCCCTGCACCGCGTATACTGGATATAGTTCTTGTGCAAACCAGCAAATCCCTGAAAGGAGAAATGCCTGTGAAATGTCGGACAGGCATCATCGCCGCCCTCGTGGCTGCGGTCACCTTGCTTGCCCTCGCAGCGTGTTCCGGCGGCGACAGCGACACGTCGACGGCAGCGGCGCAACCCGACACGTCGGCAGCCAACGCCTCGTCGCCCGACGCCCCGGCGGTCGCGGAGCCGGAAGCGCCGAAGCTCACCGCCGCCGAGGAGGCGCTGCAGCACGGCTTCGAGATCACGGGTCCCACGGGGCACGATGAGGACCAGGCGCCGGAGTTCACCGGGCTCACCATGTGGCTCAACAGCCCGCCATTGACCATGACGGAGCTGCAGGGTGAGGTTGTCCTAGTGGACTTCTGGACATACACCTGAATTAACTGCTTGAGAACGCTTCCGTACCTGCGCGACTGGAACGAGAAGTACGCCGCCAACGGGCTCACTATCGTTGGCGTCCACGCACCGGAGTTCGAGTTCGAGAAGGACGAGGGGAACGTCCGGGAAGCAATGGTACGAGAGCGGATAACGTGGCCGGTGGCCATGGACAACGATTTCAACACCTGGCGGGCCTACAAGAACCGGTACTGGCCCCACAAGTTCCTCATGGACCAGAACGGCGAGGCCCGCTTCCACCACATCGGAGAGGGCGCCTACCTCGAGACGGAGATCTGGATTCGTGCCCTGCTCGAGGAGGCCGGCAATGACCTCTCCGGCATCCCCATCGGCGGCGTGGTCGTCGACGAGGGCGACGCGCCTCCCTCCGGCGAGCGGAGGACCCACGAGATCTATGCCGGCAGCGCGTGGAGAGGCCGCTTCGACTACTTGGGCAACTCGGAGGACTTCGGCGGTGGCGCGCCCACCGACTTCAACGACCCCGGCGACTACGAGGACGGCAAGTTCTACCTGCAGGGCGTCTGGAGCATCGACAGTGAGAGCGTGACCCACGCCCGCACCACCGGCAACTTTGAGGACTACATCGCCATCGACTACAGCGCCCGCAGCGTGAACGTCGTCTTACGGCCGACGGGCAGCGAGCCGTTCCAGGTCATCGTGACCTTGGACGGCGAGCCGGTGCCCGTCGAGCACCGCGGCAAGGACGTGGCCGAGGACGGCAATGGCAACACCGTGCTGAACATAGACGGCCCGCGCATGTACCACGTGGTCCAAAGCCCCATGCAGCGCCGCGGCGAGCTCCGCCTCAGCGCCAACTCGCCGAACTTCAGCCTGTTCACGTACACGTTCAGCAGTTAGCGCGCACTCGTCATACCGGCGAAAGCCGGTATCCAGGAGGCCCCCCACCCCGTTCGCCCTGAGGGAAATCGAAGGGCGAACGGGGTCGCCCCTCTCGCTTACGGCAGGATCACCCCGTCTGCCGAGGCGTAGACCCAGTACCCCTTGCCCATCCTCAGCGCCGCTCGCAGCGCCACGCGGTCCCTCCCGTCGAACTCGCCCCAAACGTCGCCCGGCGTCGTCGAGCCCGCGGGTGACCGCTCGATGTACGGGCCGGCCTGACACGGCTCCGTTCCGGCCTCGACGCGCGCCTTGTAGACTGGACCGCCCGTGCACGGATTGGTCGCGCCGACGCCAGCGAGGGTGACGTCGCCCGGTGAGATGGCCTCCCACCGCTGCGCCAGCGGATTGTAGCCCAGCGCCCGCAGCCAGCCCGGCCGGGCGCTCGTCGAGAGCGAGCGAAGGTAGTCCTCCGCCGCGACGGCGTAGGGAATACGGTAGTTGAGCGCAATGACCGGCACAAGGTTCCACCCCTCCGACACCTCGAGGGCGACGGGAGCCGCCGGTGGTGTGCTCCACGTCGTCAACGGTGGCCTACCAACAAGCAAGGGGAGGAAGCTGTCAGTGCGGACGAAGTACGCGCGGTCCGGCGTCATCTCCGAGATGTCGCCCGCGAACAGGCCCGTGTCCGGGTCGCGCTGCGACACTGCCCAGGCCTCGCTGGCGCTGTCGTACGTCATCACCACGTCAGCTGGGTGGCCGGGAGTCGCAATGGCGTCAATGGCCGTGTCGAGGGGCTGGAACGGAATTGAAATGAGGTTCCACCCCGGCTCCAGCGCAATCGGAACCAGAGGGATCGCAATTTGCTCCTCCGCTGTGGCAGTACCCTGCCCGCCGCTCTGCGCCGCGCCGATTGTACCCGGAACCAGCAACAGCAGGGCTGCGGCAATCCATAGCCGGTTTGCCAATGGGATGCTCATGGTTCGATTATGCCACGCCTGCTGCCCGTGTGGGGCTGTTGGGCTGCCCCCCTCACGGCGTCGGCGGCAGCCAGTCCGGGCGGCCCGAGCGGATCGCCGCAAACAGGTATGTCGTCACGTACGTCCGGTACGGCGACCACCGCTCCGAGTACGCCAGCGCCTCCTCCGCCGTCATCCGTACGCCGCCGTTCACGACGTCGCCCAGCGTCCGTTGGATGGCGAGGTCCCCGTGCGGGAAGCCGTCCGTCCGCCCGAGCGTGCGCACCAGCAGCCAGTGCGCCGTCCACACGCCGACGCCCCGAAGCTGCGTCAGCGTCTCGACCACGTCCTCGTCCGAGCGGTCGAACAGGCCCTCCAGGTCGATCTCCCCGGCGGCCTCCTTGCTTGCGATGTCCCACACGTACTCCGCCTTGCGCCAGCTCAGCTTCTGCGCGCGCAGCCCCTCGACGCCAGCCGCCGCCAGCGCGCGGGCGGTCGGGAACGCGCGGTACTCCACCCCGTCGACGGTGACGGTCTCCCCGAAGGCCTCCATGACGGCAGTGCGCACGGCCCGCGCCACCTGCCCGCTGATCTGTTGCCCGAGGATGGCGTTGACGAGCCCCTCCAGCACTGACGTGCCCTGCGGCACCCGGAAGCCTCGGTGCATCGCCGTCAGAGGCGCAAGGAACGGGTCGCCCTCCGCCATCCGGTAGAACGGCGCGAGGTCCACTTGCGTCTGGAACACCCACTCCACCTGCCGCCGCGCGGATGCGACCGCCTCGTCGTCCAGCGACGGCGCGGCGACCTCCACCTCGAGCAGCGGCGCGTCAACGTCACCCAGCGAGCGCACGGCGGCCACGCCGAGCCTACCGTCGAGCTCGACTACCCGACGGTAGACGCCGTCTTCATAAAACTCCCACAGGTTACGGCCGCGGTAGTGCGTGGCGTAGTCCGCCGTCATCGCAAAGTCGAAAGGCGGCAGCGGGTGGACGGCGAACGTCTCGCGCTGCATCGCGGGCTCCGTCATGCGGCCGTCCTCGGTATGGGATTGCGCACCGCGATCAGCATGAACACCACGCTCAGGAACGCCGCCGCGCTCATTGCGACGAGGGACAGGCTGTAGCTGCCCGTCGAGTCGAAGATCAGCGGCATGAAGAGCACCCCGCCCGCGCTCATGAACACCGGGAACGGACGGCTGACCCCGACGATTGCGCCCAGGTGTTGCCGCCCGAAGAAGAAGGGCCACACGAGGCTCTGCACCACCACCAGCCCGGACACGCCCAGCCCCACCATGGCCGCGTACACGTACGCACTGCCGCCGCCGAGCACGATGAGCAGCGGGAAGGTGATGGTGTTGAACAGGCCCACGCCTGCGGCCAGCGCGGCCATGTGCACCTTGTCCGCAATCCAGCCCCAGAAGAACCGGCTGGTCATGCTGAACAGTCCGTAGATGGTCGCCCCCAGCGCCGCTTGCGCCGGGTCGAAGCCCTTCCACTCGTACAGCGGCGCCATCAGCGCGGGCACGCTCATGGACGAGGTGGTGGCGAAGCATATCGTTATGACAAGCAGCCAGAACAGCCGCGACCGCACCGCCGTGCGCGCGTCCACCGAAGGCTCCTCTCCCGTTTGCCGTTCGCCCTGAGCCTGTCGAAGGGCCTCCGGCGACATCCCGTCCGGGTGCATACCGAGGTCCTCCGGCTGCCGCACGATGAGCAGCGACGGCAGTACCGACATGGTCAGGGAAAGGCAGGCCAGCATGATCCACGCCGCTTCCCATCCAAGCTGCCCGACAAGGAAGGCGACGGGCGTGGGCAGCACGAAAGCCGCGGTGCTCGACCCCATCGTCGCCGCCGCGACAGCGCGGCCCCTGTACTTCCGGAACCAGCGCGGCACCACGGCGGCCGAGAAAAGCAGCGCGTGCCCGCCGGACATGAAGCCGGTGATGCCGCCCACCAGCAGCCAGAATTGCCACACCTCCGTCACCTGGCTTGTGAGGGCAAGACTGCTGCAGATGAAAAGGCCGGTGATGAAAACGGTGCGCCGCGCCCCGTTCGGCGAGTCGGCGAATCGGGTGAGCGCGAACGCCCCCAACGCCCCCATGAGGATGCGGAGGAACAGCCCCGCAAAGACCTCCGAGATGGTCCAGCTGAGGTCCTCCCGCATCGGGTTGGCGATGACGCCCAGCGACCAGTTGATGCCGTTGGACACGAACATCATGGAGAAGCCGATGGCCACCATCACGTAGCCGTGAAAGAACGGCAGCCGGTGCCGCCACGTCTGGGGGACCGGGGCCTGCATAGCTGGCGTCGAGTCCAACGCGCTCCTTTGTCCGCGACGGGTTGGCCGCTGGACGGCCAGCGCAATGATACACCGCAAGGGCGGAAAGCGGCGGCAAGTCTAGTGACCGGTTAGATGCTCCTGCAGTCAGCTAAGG
>JAPPNT010000117.1:19008-19311 GCA_028873745.1 Chloroflexota bacterium
TCTTTCTGCTGGAAGGCCATGCTGTGGGCTACCGGGCAATGCCTCAGGAGTATGGCAAAACGGTATGGGCGGCAACAAGCGCCTCCCGCCACACGCTGCACGGCCCCATCCTGATCTCTGTGCCGAAATTCCCCTTCACATGGTGTATGGTATACCGTACAATACCTCCATGTACACGATTCTGCGGAGTGCCACGTTCGACCGATGGTTGAGCAGGCTGCGGGACCGTCAGGCAGTGAACCGCATCGTAGCCAGATTGCTGGCAGCGGAAGATGGACATTTTGGAGACGCGAGGTTTGTCGG
>JAPPNT010000130.1:0-3574 GCA_028873745.1 Chloroflexota bacterium
CGCCACGGCCCGCCCCCTGTAGTAGCGGGTCGATCCCTCGAAGCGCTCGGTCTTCGGGCGGTACGCCGCGCGGCCGTCGGCGACGGCCGCCGGCTCTCCCTCGAAGGCGCCGGCGGCGGGGCAGTGCTCCCGCAGCGGGCAGAGCAGGCACGCCGGCCGCCGCGAAGTGCAGACTGTCGCGCCGAGGTCCATGAGCGCCTGGTTCCACCCCCACGCGCGGCCCTCGGGCAGCACGCGGCGCGCCGTCTCCGCCGCCTCACGGTCCGTCGGCGTCGAGGGCCAGTGGAAGACGCGCCCCAGCACCCGGCGCACGTTGGTGTCGACCACCGCCACCTGCTCGCTGAGGGCGAAGCAGGCCAGCGCGTTGGCCGTGTACGCGCCGACTCCGGGCAGCGCCCGCAGCGCCTTCGGGTCGCGGGGAAGCGCGCCGCCGTACCGCTCGACCACCGCCTGCGCGGCCCGCTGCAGGTTCAGCGCCCGCCGGTTGTAGCCCATGCCCGCCCATGCCCGGATGACCTCGGACGGCGGGGAGGCGGCGAGGGCCTCGAACGTAGGGAACCGTCGCAGGAAGGCGTGATAGACGGGCACGACACGCTCCACCTGCGTCTGCTGGAGCATGACCTCCGACACGAGGATGGCGTAGCCGTCCGTTGTCTCGCGCCAGGGGAGCTTTCGCTGCGCCCTCTCGAACCACGCCAGCAGCGCACTCTGCACCCGCTCGACGGCCTCGTCGGCTCCGACGGACTCGTCGACATCCACGTGCGTCGTGATCCTGGCGTTCGGCATGCGCCCGAGTGTAGGTGCGGGGGCGGCGTCACACAACGCCCCTCACGTTCGTCCTGAGCCTGTCGAAGGACGCCCGGCGGGCCTGGCTCAGCTTGACACTCCAATACGCGCGATGCTACATTCAGCTATGGAATCCCTACCCCTGAGCGATGGCCCGCTAGCTCAATTTGGCAGAGCAACTGACTCTTAATCAGTGGGTTCTCGGTTCGAGTCCGAGGCGGGTCACTCCCCCCAACCATTGCCGTCACGAGCGCCCATCGCTGCCGCTGGGGATGTGTCGGAATTGGCAGACGAGCATGGCTTAGGACCATGTGCCTATGGCGTCCGGGTTCGAGTCCCGGCATCCCCACACACTCGACGAAATCGAGAACTCTGGAGAGCGAGTCCGCGTTGGCCCGGCAGACCTGCCCCTTCCCTGGGACTCCCGTCGATGTCCGATCTGCCGGCAAGATCAACGGCTGCCCGCATTGCGGCGTTGACCTGCTCCTGTGCGGCTGCCGCGGTCCTTTGATTGGTCTATCCACCAAACCGTCACGCCGCCCTGCGCGTCGAGGACGGCAAGCGCGCCCCCGTCCGGCCGCCAATACACCTTGGACACGGGATCCTCCAGATCATAGGCCCCTATCGGGCCGCCTCTTCCGTTTCTCTGCAGCGACCACACAACCACTGCCCCATCACGTCCCCCGGATGCCAGGCGCATCGAGCCTGGCGCAAAGGCAAGCGTGGTGACGGGTAGTTCATGAAACTCCAAAACGCCGGGCCGCGTACCCTCCGGCCCCTTTCCCCGGAAGCTCCAGACCGTCACCGCCTCCCCGCCGCCGGTGGCCAAAAGGGTGCCGGTGTCGTCAAAAGCCAGGGCCGACGGCTTGGTGGGATACCCGAACATCTCGGAGTCCTGCCCGGTGGAGCGTCGCCAGAAGTGCACCGAGTTGTCCTGGCTGCCGCAGACCACGATGCCCCCGTCCGGGCTCAGGACCATCGACACCAACGATCCCTGCCACTCCAACTTCTGGCGAAGCACTCCGGTGGCCGCGTCGAAGAAGGTCACTCGACCGTAGCAGGCCGTCGCCAGTTCCCCTTCACTCGACCAATCGATGGCGCTGACGGTGCTGGGGTGATCATCGGAGCGCCAAACCTCCGCGCCGTCCGCGTCGAACACGCGGACCTGCCGGGAGCAGGTGGCCGCCAACCGTTTGCCGTCCGACGACCACGCTACGTTTTCCACCCAACCGTTACTGACTTCGATATCCCTGACTATCCGGCCTTCCGCGGCGTCCCAGATCAAGGCTCGACCGTCCTGTCCGGCCGTGGCGAAGGTGTTTCCGCTTGGGTGGATTGCCACCGAGAGCACACCGCCGTCATGAACACCACGCCGCGCCCAGGCGGGCGCGCCGGACTCGCCGTCGAATGCGTAGACGCCGCCCGCAGAATCGCAGGCCACCAGCGCCTGGCCGCGCAGGACCCATCCCCCGTCGATAGCGTAGTCGCCGACCATAGTAGACCAGCCTGGGCGAAGAGCGCCCAATGGGCTGCCGACATTTACACCAGACATGCTTCGAACCCCCTCCGCATGTCCTGCTCATCGAGGTTGCGGCCGATGAAGACGAGCTGATTGCGGCGGGGCATGTCCCCCCATTCGCGGTCCGGCTGGCTGTCAACGAGCATGTGAACTCCCTGGAAGACGAAGCGACGGGACTCCCCGGCGAGGCTGACGAAGCCCTTCATTCGGAAGATGTCCACGCCGCGCTCACGGAGCAGATTGGCAAGCCAGGCGTTGAGCTTTTCGGGATCCAGGTCGCCGTCCCTCTCTATCGCGATCGAGCCCACCTCGTTGTCGTGCTCGTGCTGCGCGACCCAGGTCCGCTCGGCGTGGATGGGAACCGCCGCTCCCTTGATGCGGTGTGAGTCTGCCTCTTCCTCTTCGCAGTCAGGCTCGGGGCAGAAGTTGCCCCCCAGCTTGAAAACCTCTCCATCCGCATTCCTGAGTTGGAGATCGTACTCCTCCTTCAGGTGCTGGGTGTAGAGGCCAAACTGCCCCGGCGCATCGACCTCAAAGAAGAACGACTTACGCCCCGGGGAATCAAGCCTCAGGGTTGCATGCTTCCCGACCGGAATCTCTTCCCCCGGTTGAATGGTCTCCGCGGGTTCGGCGTACCGCCGCACACACCACTCCGCACCCTCCCGGAGTGCAGCGTCATCCGTGCCCTGACCGGGCACGACGACGAGCGACATCGCCGCATCGGGCCCATCGGCGAGGGAGAGTTCGTAGCGGCCAATACCCAGCGAATAAACCCCGGTCCATTCGAAGGGATACTCCGGCTCGAGGAAGGTGGGGCGACGATTGAGGACCTGGTCCAGGTCAAAGGCGGCGAGGTCAAGTACGGTGTCGACAGGTACGTTCGCCATCTCGCTGCGCACCACGCGCGCCATGCGGTTCATGCCGCGGAGCCGGGACTCGAGACTGTCGAGGGCCTCGCCGTTGACGAGGTCTGTTTTGTTGAGGAGGAGGACGTCGGCGAAGGCGATTTGCTCCGTGCTCTCCTTGCTTCGGCCGAGCTGCTGCTCGATGTGGGCGGCATCGACGAGCGTGACAATCCCGTCGAGCGCGTATTCGGCGCGAAGCTCTTCGTCCATGAAGAACGTCTGAGCGACCGGACCGGGATCGGCAAGCCCCGTGGTTTCCACCAACACATAGTCGAACTTGTCGCGGCGCTTGTTGAGATTGTTGAGCACCCGGATCAGGTCTCCGCGCACCGTGCAGCAGATGCAGCCGTTCGACATCTCGAAG
>JAPPNT010000130.1:3698-18911 GCA_028873745.1 Chloroflexota bacterium
GGATCCGGTTGAGCAGGGTCGTCTTGCCGGAGCCGAGGAAGCCGGTGAGGATGGTGACGGGCACTCTGCGCTGCGTGTTCATAGAGAATCCTCCTTCAATCTTTATTGATACTTTGTATCAATATCTGAACAGGAAATTGTACACTTCCGGCCCTGTAGCTGTCAATAAGCTGAAATTGGCGGCGACAGTTCAGAAGTGGTGGAATGGAGCGGGGGTCCCACCGGCGACCATCGCCCGGGAGCAGTCGGCCATTGCTCGACTGTCCAGCTTTGAATCTCTCGGCCAAATGTTCACGACTCGATACGCTTGCCCGCCCGCGCAACACGCCCGCACAATGGGCGGAGGTTAGCCAAGAATGGAGCCGAGGCAAATGAGCGCCAATCGCGTCGTCATCGTCGGCGGGGGGTTCGCCGGGCTGTGCGCCGCTTACACGCTGATGAAACGGGGCATCACGCCGCTGCTGCTGGAAGCTGAGGAGCGCGCGGGGGGTCGCGGCAAGGGCGAGAGGGTGGACGGGTTCTCCCTCGACATGGGCGCCTTCGTGTTCACCTCCACCTATGACACCGCCTTCCGCCTCTGCGGGGAGCTGGGCCTGCCGCTGGTGCCCTCGATGATGAAGTTCGGGCACTACCGCAAGGGGCGGTGGGTCACCACGACGCCCGACCAGTCGCTCTGGAACTTCATTCGCCACTTCCGCACGGCCATCACCATGGGCTTCCTCTCGCCCGCGGGCATGCGGTCCGGCATGAGGGTGATGCGCGAGATCCATGGCCAGGCGCCGTACATGAGCTTCGCCGGCGACAGCCCCCTCGCCGAGATTGACGACGGCGAGTCCTTCGGCGAGTACCTGGAGCGCCTCCGCGTGCCCCGGGACCTGCAGGTGACGCTCCGGGGGCCCCTCGACATGATCCTGGGCGACCCGATGCCCGCGGGGCAGGCGCTGATGCGCGCCTACATCGGCGAGACCATGCTGCACTCCGGCCGTGTCTACATGCCCGAGCGGGGCATCGGCTCGCTCAGCGAAGCCCTCGCCGCCTACTGTTCCGAAGTGACCCGTGTCTCGACTCCCGTCAGGCGCATCGTCGTCGAGAACGGCGCGGCGACCGGCGTGGTCGTCGACGGCGAGACCATCGAGGCGGACGCGGTCATCTGCGCCGTCCCCGGCACCAAGGTCACCGGCCTCATTCCGGAGCTGCCGGAAGAGACGCGCCGCGCCCTCGGCAACGTCAGCTACTCGACCGGCTGCCGCGTCGTGATTGGCCTCGACCGCCCCCCGCTCCCGCCCGGCTGGCACGGCGCGCTGTACCCGGAGCACGACGACACCCCGCTCCTGCTGAACCGGACGGCCTTCCTGCCCGCCTGCGCGCCTCCCGGCAAGAGCATCCTCGACCTCCTCATCGGCCGCGACCGCGCGAAGGCACTCATCCCGCTCTCCGACGAGGAGATCAAGCGCGAGCTGCTGGGCGCCGCCCGCCGGAAGGCGCCGCCGGGCTCCGCGCTTCCCGGCGACGACGAGGGGCTGTTCTACCGCGTCTACCGCTGGGAGGAGGCGCTGTGCATGGGAGAGCCCGGGATGTTGGCCGCGATGGCGGACGTTCCCCGGCAGGTTGCAGGGGCCATCGACAACCTGGTCCTGGCGGGCGACTACATGCGCGTGCCGGCCGTCAACGGCGCGCTTTCCAGCGGCGAGGGCGCCGCAATCCAGGTCGCGGAGATGTTGGCGTCGCGGCCCGGCTAGGCACGGCGCGTCTCACCCATGGGCGCCGTTCTCCGCGAACCGCGGCATCACCTTCGTCGCAAAGGCCTCGAGGTTCTTGAGCGTCTTCTGCACCGGCATCCCCATGTGCGCGAACTCCACCAGCAGGTACTCGAGACCGCAGACCTCCTGCAACTCGTGCACCTTCTCCGTCACGTGCTCCGGCGAGCCTACCAGCAGCGTGCGCGGCTCCAGGAAGTCCCAGTCCAGCTTCCCGGCCGGGTCCATCTCCTCGTCCGGGTTGGAGAAGACCTGCATCCCGCGGAACGGGTCGTTGAAGATGAACGCCGACATGATGCCCGCCTCCGCGTCCCGGCGCGCCTCCTCCATCGACGACGCGACGTACGTCGAGCGCATGACGGCCTGGTCCTCGCCGACGCGGAAGGGCCGCCCCTCCCGCTCGGAGCGCACCTGCGCGTAAAGCTCCATGCGCTGCCTGACCCGTAGCGGCGGGGGCTGCCAGTAGCAGGCCTTCAGACCCAGCTCGGCCGCCGTCGTCACCGAGCGGTCGGTGGAGACCGTCATCCACAGGGGCGGGTGCGGCCGCTGGTAGGGCTTCGGCGTCACCCGCAGCCGCGTGACCCGCTCGCCGTCCTGCCACGCCGGATCCGGCGCGAACCGCGGGTGCGAGAAGACGGTGCCCTCGACGGGGAACGTGTAGTTCTCGCCGCTGTGCGAGAAGAACTCGTCCGTCCAGATCTTCCGGACGATCTCCACCGTCTCGCTGAAGAGCTCCCGGCTCTCCCGCTCAAGGCGGGGATTGGCGTTGGGGTGGAACTGCGGCCCCTCGTACGGCCAGATGCCCCTGCCGAAGCCCGCCTCCACCCGGCCGCCCGTCAGGTTGTCGAGAATGGCGATGTCCTCCGCGAGGCGGATCGGGTGCCACCACGGCGCGATGTTCGCCATCTGCCCGATGCGGATGCGCGACGTCCTCGCCGCCAGGTCCGCGCCGAGGAGGATGGGGTTCGGCAGGTCGCCGATGCCGTAGGGGCCGAAGTGGTGCTCGCCCAGCCAGATGGCCTCGAAGCCGAGCTCCTCGGCCAGCACGGCCTGCTGCCGGAGGTTGTCCACCATCTCCGCCGCGCTGGAGGCCTCGCCCGCCGACGCCGCCACGGTCGTGAACGCCGCAAACCTCATGCCGCCTTCTCCTTCCGGCTTGAACCAACCGCTTTGCGCGTAAGGCGGGGCCGGTGATACCCTGCGCGCCAGCTTACAGCAAGGAGTTGGGCCATGCCATCAAGCGAGAAGCAAGGCCTTGTCCAGACCGTGCTCGGCCTCGTCTCCGCGTCGGAGCTGGGACCCACCACCACGCACGAGCACCTCTATATCGACTTCTCGTTCATGTACCGCCCCGCGCAGGACTCCCCGCGGCCGGAGCTGGCGGACGCGACCATCGCCCTGGACAACCTCGCGTGGATTCGGCGCAACTACTACAGCAACCACTTCAACCTGACGCTGATGGAGACGGAGCAGATCGTCAACGAGGTGCGAAAGTTCAAGGACCTCGGCGGCGGCGGTATCGTGGACGCCACGTCCCTCGGCATCGGGCGCAACCCGGAGGCGCTGGCCCGCATCTCCCGCGAGACCGGCGTGCACGTCGTCATGGGCTCCGGCCACTACGTCGCCGCCGTCCATCCCGAGGACATGGACGCGCGCACCGACGAGAGCATCGCCCGCGAGATCATCGGCGACATCGTCGACGGCGTGGGCGACAGCGGCGTGAAGGCGGGCATCATCGGCGAGATCGGCTGCACGTGGCCCCTCGCGCCCAACGAGCGGAAGTCGCTGGCGGCGGGCGCCATCGCGCAGCAGGAGACGGGCGCCGCCATCCTCATCCACCCCGGACGCCACCCGGACGCGCCGATGGAGATCCTGGACGTGCTCTCGCAGGCCGGCGCCGACGTGTCCCGCGTCATCATGGGCCACCTGGACCGCACGGTCTTCGAGGACGGGGGTTTGCTGCGTATCGCAGCCACCGGCTGCTACATGGAGTGGGACCTCTTCGGCAACGAGGGCTCCTACTACCCCCTCGCCGAGATTGACATGCCCAGCGACGCCCAGCGGCTGGAGTTCATCCGCCGCATGGCCGACGCGGGCTACGCCGGCAAGGTCGTCATGGGGCAGGACATCTGCCACAAGCACCGGCTGGTGCAGTACGGCGGCCACGGCTACGGCCACATCCTGGAGAACATCGTGCCCAAGATGCGGCGCAAGGGATTCTCCGAGGACGTCATCCACGCCATCACCGTGGACAACCCGGCCCGCGTCCTGGCGTTCGAGTAGGCGCGCAGCCGAGTGCGCCCGCCACTGACGGCGCGCCCGTCCGGCAGCCGGCGCACTTGTGGTACGATGCCGCAACCGGAAAGCGCTGTGCCTCGTGTTGGCTTTTGCCGTCGAGGAAGGGTGCTCCGGTGAGCGGGCCTCCCCGGAGGCCGTCGTGGAGAGAAGAGCGTGCCGTTGTTGCAGGACAGAGTTGCGGTGGTCACGGGAGCCGGGCGCGGCATCGGCCGGGCCATCGCGGTTGCGTTCGCGAGGGAGGGGGCGCGGACCGCCGTCACCGGCCGAGACCTAGACCGCCTCGCGCCCGTCGTCGACGAGATCCGCGCCGCGGGCGGTGAGGCGCAGGCCTTCGCCCTGGACGTGACCAACGAAGACGACGCCGTCCGTGTAGCGGAGGAGGTCGTCGGCGCGTGGGGGCGCATCGACATCCTCGTCAACAACGCCGGTGTCATCCACTACGGCGTCCCCGTCTGGGCCACCACGGTCGAGCAGTGGGACGACGTGATGGACACCAACCTGCGCGGGATGTTCCTCGTGTGCCGGGCCGTCGTGCCGCACATGATGCGGCGGGAGCGGGGCGTCATCATCAACATCGGGTCGTCGTCGGGCCGCGTGCCGGAGGGCGACTACGGGGCGTACGTCGCGTCCAAGTACGGCGTTGTAGGGTACACGGCCTCCTTGGCGCACTCGCTCCGGCCCTACGGCATCCAGGTCAACGGCATCAACCCCGACTGGGTGGACACGGACATGGCCCGGGCGGAGATGCCCGAGGGCGGCCCCGACTGGATCACGCCGGAGCAGATGGCAGGGGCGGCCCTCTATCTCGCGGCGCAAGCTCCCAGCCTCATGACCGGCCAGTTCATCGACATGTTCGGCGTCTGAGCGTCCGGGCGCCGCATCACGGAGTCCACGAGACAGCTATGAGTGAACTGAACGTGCCCAGGGACCTGCGGGAGGTCACCCCCTCCTGGCTGACCGCCGCTCTTTGCGGCGGCGGGGCGGCCGGCGCGTCAGTCGTCGACTACGCCGCCGAGCTCATCGGCGACGGCACGGGGTTCATGAGCCAGCTCTACCGCCTGCGGCTCGAGTACGACGACGTTGCCGATGGGCAGCCGCGCTCGCTGGTCCTCAAGCTGCCCTCCTCCGACCCGCACATGCGCTCGTACTTCGACCGGGTGGGGCAGAACCAGCGGGAGGCGCTGTTCTACCGGCAGCGAGTGGCCGACGGCCTGCTGCACACCCCGCTCAGCTACTACTGCGGCGCGGACCCGTCGACGGGCGACACGGCCATCCTGCTCGAGGACCTCAGCGACTCCCGGCAGGGCGACAGTGTCGCAGGCTGCACGCAGGCGGAGGCCGAGCTTGCCGTCACGCAGCTCGCGCGGTTCCAGGCCGCGTGGTGGGGCGGCCCGCAGCTCGACGCGCTCGACTGGCTGCCCTCGAAGGACAGCGAGGCCGCCTTCTACACGGAAATCTACGCCGACGCCTGGCGGGAGTTCGTCGGAAAGGCGGGCGTCGGCATGCCTGCGGGCATGCGCGGCGTCGGCGACCGCCTGGAGGCGGCCGTTGCGGCCATCAAGTCGAGGCTCGTGCGGGCCCCGCAGACGATACTCCACGGTGACTACCGGCTGGACAACTTCTTCTTCCCCTCGGCGGAGGGTGCGCCGCCCCTCGTGGTCTTCGACTGGGAGTTCTGCGTGCGCGGACGGGGCGCCTACGACGTGGCGACGTTCGTCAGCGAGACCTTCTCAACCGAGCAGCGCCGGGTGGTCGAGATGGACCTGCTCCGCCTCTACCACGCCACGCTGGCGGCACATGGGGTCACGGACTACTCGTTCGATGAGTGCGTGGAGGACTACCGGCTCTCCATGCTGGAAATCCTGGTCTTCTGGATCGTCACCGGCGGCTACTGCGTCTACGAGGGCGAACGCGCCAACACCTACCTCCACGGCGCCCTCGCCCGCTTCGACGCCGCCATAGCCGACCTCGACTGCGCGGCGTTGCTGGCGGTATAGGCGCCCTTCCGCAGTGGCGTAGGCCCCCGCCCCCGCGCGTTCTGCGGTAGAATGCCCCGTGTTACGGACGAGCGGGCCCTTGGCGCGAGCCCATCCGTCGCGCCGAGGGCCCTGAGGGAGAGCAATGCCGGATTCCCTGCCCACAGGCGTTAAGCGCGCGCCCCTCCGCGTGGGCGACCCTGCGTTCGAGGGTATCGTCGAGCGGATTGCGGCCGCCTCCGACGCCATCGAAGAACAGCGCCGCATCCCCGTCGACATCGCCGCCGACATGATCGACGAGGGCCTCTTCCGCCTGCTCGTCCCCCGCTCCCTCGGCAGCGGCGAGGTCGACTACCTCGACTATCTCGCCATGGTGCGGGCAATCTCGGCGGCGGACGGCAGCACGGGGTGGTGCTTCAACCAGAACAACATCCTCGGCACCATGGCGTCGCTGATGCCGCGCCCGCTGGCGGAGGAAGTCTGGAGCGACCCACGCTCGGTGCTCTGCAACGGCCCGCCGCAGTTCGCGCAGGTGACGGAGGTCGCGGGCGGGTACTCGCTGACGGGCCGCTGGAACTTCAGCAGCGGCTCGCCGCAGGCCACCTGGGCCGTGGCAATCAACCGCGTCGCCGACGCCACCTCGATGACGTTCATCATCCCCAAGGAGCAGGTCACGTTCTACGACTCGTGGCTGGTGAACGGGCTGAGGGGCACGGGCAGCTTCAGCTTCGAGACAAAGGACCTCTTCGTGCCGGCGAGCCGCGCCTACAACGAATCGAAGACACCTCTCGAGCCCGGGCCGCTGTACCTGATGCCGCGGAGCCTCTTCTTCGGCTCGGGGTTCGGGAACGTGGCGCTGGGTGTCGCGCGGTCGGCGCTGGACCTTGCGCGGGAGGTCGCGATGCGAAAGACACCACAAGAGCAGATAGCGCTTCGCGACCAGCCGGCCGTTCAGGCCGACATCGGCCGGGCCGAGGCGCTGTGGGGCGGGGCGGCCGCCTTCCTTGACCGCAAGGCCTCGGAGCTCTGGCGCAGCGCGGTGGAGAACGGCGCCATCTCCATGGACGAGCGCATGGGACTGCGGCTGGCAAGCACCCACGCGATCCGGCAGTCGGCGGACGTGGTCGACATCGCCTACGGCGTCTTCGGCGCGAATGCCATCTTCGAGACGAGCCCGATCCAGCGGAAGTTCCAGGACGCGCACGCGATCACGCAGCAGATCCAGGGCCGCCCGGAGTTCTACCAGATCGCAGGCCAGCACATCCTCGGCCTGGAGCCACGCGGGCGGTTCTTCTAGCCGACTTTCACGTCAAGGGTTCTACCAGCTGGCTGGCTTGGTAATGGGCCCCCGAGCGTCATGAAGGGTATCAGGGAACTGGCTTATCTTAAGGACTCCTTGCCGAAGATGACGATACCAAGTAGCTGCACTAGCCAACCCGAAGCTGCGCCGGGCGCTCGGATCAATCACCCCTACGCGCATTCCGAGTTTGTCGCGGACCATCTGTATGGGCAATGTGAGATCAGAGTCGTTGGAAATGACGACTGCTTGGTCATAGTCGCGTTCGAAACCATCCAGCAGCAAATAGGTCGCCAAATTCACGTCTGAGCCCTTTTCTTCCGTGTCAACGATTTCAACTATCTGGGGCAGGGACGGGGATGGGTGTGCCAAGGGTCGTCGTTTGGTCCCCTCTAGGAAACTCCCGTAGTGGATAGTCAAAGAAGGAACAGTAGTAAGGACACGGAGGAAGGCTTGTTGCCTTTGCGCCTGAGTGGGATCGTTTGGGCGGTTTTTGACCAGCGCGGTGAAGTATCGGATACGGTTGACTTGCTGCCGAGGCAGTAAGAGTCCGGCCAGCTTGCCTAAGTCTAGCCAACGGTATGGCGTGCCACGAACAGCTCGGTAGTAGAGATTGAAGCCGTCTATATAAACATTTGTTCTAATTGTGAGCCGCCCACAAAAGCTGAGGCTGCCATATGGCAGCCTCGCGCCCTGCAGCCTAGGCAACAGGGGATGTATAAGTAGCCTACAAAGCGAACTGACATTTGTCAATACGCTAACGAGGCAAAGGGTGCATAGGTGCCTTTCGTGCTCTCCCACCACACAACTTCTGCCCGGTGGTGCCATTATTGGCCGTCATTGAGTTAGTATGAATGAGTTGCGACTTACTTAGGGTTGAAGGGGCCTGGATTTGATTGGACTCTCCGAAATCACCCACCCTATGTCCTCAGCGAGGCGAGGCCAATGAGGTCCGTGCTCAGGGCCAACGCCATCATTGACATGGTGTTCGTCGCGCTCACCTTTGCCGTGGGCGTGCAGCTCATCCGCCTCTTCATCACAGGACTCGTCTTCTATCTCCGAGAGGTCCGGGACTTCAGCGCTCCAAGCCTTGGCGTGATCGCATTCCTGGCCTTCGGCACCGTGTTCCTGACACCCGTCGTCGTGCGCCTGTGGGGGCCTCGGCGGACGCTGGTGGGCGCCTCCGCTGTCATGGCGCTGGCCCGGATCGCGGAGCAGAGCGTCACCGTGCCGCAGATCGACTTGATGCTGTCGGCCGTGGGCGTCATCGCCTTCATGCCGGTTATCCCCCTCGCCAAGTCGCTCATCGACACGTCCACGATGCAGGGCGGCGCGCACTGGCGCTACGGCCTGCTGCTGGGTCTCGCGCTCGACACGGCGGTCAAGGGCGGGCTCGCCACGGTGGGCGCTTCCTGGCAGCCCGGCTCCTGGGTGGGGCTGATCGGGCTGGGCCTGCCCATCGCGCTGCTGTTGCTGGTGCAGCGGGAGGCGCTCCGCACCGGCGGCGAAGACTCGCCCTCCGCCCCATCCTTGCGGGACGCGCTGCCGCTTGTTGCGCTTGGCCCGTTCCTGTTCCTGGAGCTGTTGCTCTTTCAGAACACGGCCCAGCTCACGGCGCTGACGGACTGGCACCAGCCTGCCGTGCTTGCGTTTATCGTCGGGATGAACATTGCCGGCCTTCAGGCCGTCGCGTGGCTGATGCGCGAGCGAGTCCCGTGGTACGCGATGGGCGTTGCGGCTGTCGTACTCTTCACCGCCGTGAATGGGAACTGGACCGGATGGCAGGCGGCCGTCGCCTTTCTGCTCGGCCATCTGGCGGCGGTCACGATGGTGGCGAGGTCCGTCGGTGGCGGGCCTCTAACGCAGGACCGGTGGGGGATGCGCGCTTCCTGGGTCGCCGGGGTGGGCGTGGTCGCCTTCCTCGGCCTCGCCTTCGTCTACTACACCAGCTACGTCATGGACCTGGGCGTCGAATCGCGGTCGCTGCTGGGCGCTGCGGCGGTGATCATGGGCGTCCTCGCCGTGATCCCGCAGGGGCGTCAGGGTCCCGTGCCCGAGTGGAACCTCTGGGCGGCGCTTGGCCCTGCCGTCCTGCTCGTGGCCCCGCTGGGGCTCATGGCGACCTGGTCCATCCTCAATCCGGAACCTGCCAGGAGCCTGCCGCTGCGCTTCATGACCTACAACATCCACCAGGGTTTCGGCACGGACGGCACGCTGGACATGGAGGCGCTCGCCCGCGCCATCGAGGCGGAGGGGCCGGACGTAATCGCGCTGCACGAGGTCTCGCGCGGATGGCTCGTCAACGGCTCGGTGGACACGCTGGAGTGGCTCTCGCAGCGGCTCGATATGCCGTACGTGTGGGGGCCGACGGCCGACTCCACCTGGGGCAACGCCGTCCTCAGCCGGCTGCCAATGACCGGCGTCGAGCACCACGAGATGCCGAACAACGACGACCTCCTCCTGGACCGGGGCTTCCTCTGGATCGAGCTGGACACCGGGCTCGGCACGCGGCTGCGGGTCATCGCGACACACTTCCACCACGTCGGGGACGAGGGGCACCTGCGCCTGCCGCAAACCGTCGCCATACTGAAGCGGTGGAACAACGAGGAGCGGACGGTCCTGCTGGGCGACTTCAACGCGAGGCCGGGAGCACAGGAAGTGCGGGCGATCGTCCAGGCGGGCTTCAAGGACGCCTTCGTGGAGACGGGCGCGCCCGGCAGCGGCTTCACCTTCGCCTCCGACGACCTCTACGAGCGCATCGACTACATTTTCGTGACGCCCGACCTCGGCGTGCGCGACTATTCGGCGAGGGTGAGCCAGGCGTCCGACCACCTGCCGGTCGCCGTCACCGTCATCGAAGCGCCCTAGTAGAACGACGTGCAGGTGCTGTCGATGGTCTGAATGACCGACTCCTGGTCAAAGTGGGCCTTGTAGCCTTCAGCCACGGTGGCGAGTTTCCCCGGCGCGTCGCCGTCCAGCGGCGCGAGGACGACCAACACCTTGGAGCGCTCCCGTTCGACGTCACCCATGGCGGTCTGCCACTGGCCCTCCCCGTCCAGCACCGTGAGGCCCTCGGGGAAGTTTGGCGTCACCACGTCCCTGACGAAGATCCGCCACTCCTCGTCGCTCACCACCTCGCCGCCGCCGCTGTTCCGCCCGAAGTAGAGCCGGTACTCCGCCCAGTGCTCCGTGCCTTCCGGGCACACCACCGCGGCCGCCTCGCCGCTCTCCGAGCTCTCGCAAGCCGCAACCGCCAGCAACACGGCAATGGCGGCGAGGAGCAGGACTGCGCGGGGCATGGCGGTAGCCTCCAGTTTCCGAATTGGCGGCGGGAAAGCCATCCCACTATACACCAGGCGGCATTGCCTCCCCCGCGACCGCCCCCCCCGTTTCCTTTCCCCGAATCCCCCTGCCCTGCTATGCTGTGGGCATTCTCGCCGCCGAATGCCTCGGCGGTTTGGAGGCGCCGGGCGCGATGGATGCCCTTGTCCGCGAGTTGCAGCGGGCCGTCGGGAGCCGCTATGTGCTGTCGCGGCCGCAGGAGCTGCTGGTGTACGAGTACGACGGCGCCGTCGAGCGCGCCCTGCCGGGCGTCGTCGCCGTGCCAGGCACCGCCGCGCAGGCCGCGCAGGTGGTCGCCATCGCGAGGCGGCACGGCCTCCCCGTCGTCCCGCGCGGCGCCGGCACCGGCCTCAGCGGCGGCGCCATCCCCATCCACGGCGGCGTCCTCATGCCCATGACCCGCCTGAACCGCGTTCTGGAGATCGACCCGCTGGAGCGCATGGCCATCGTGGAGCCGGGCGTCGTGAACATCGACATCTCCAAGGCCGCCGAGCCCTACGGCCTCCGCTACGCGCCCGACCCGTCGAGCCAGAAGGCGTGCACCATCGGCGGCAACGTCGCCGAGAATGCCGGCGGGCCCCACTGCCTCGCCTACGGCGTGACCACCAACCACGTCATGGGCATGGAGATCGTCCTCGCCGACGGCACGCTGGCGTGGGTGGGCGGCCGCAACCACGAGCTGCCCGGCTACGACCTCCGCGGCGTCCTCATCGGCTCCGAGGGCACACTGGCCGTGACGACGAAGGTCGCCGTGCGCCTGCAGCCCGTCCCCGAGGCCGTCACCACGATACTCGCAATCTTCCAGGACGAGGACGACGCCAGCGCGGCCGTGACGGCAATCGTGGGCGCGGGGATCGTGCCGGCGGCCATCGAGATGATGGACCGGCTGACGATCCAGGCCGTCGAGCCCGCCATCCACGCCGGCTACCCCGCAGACGCTGGCGCCGTGCTGCTCGTCGAGGTCGAGGGGTTGCGAGAGCCCGTCGCGGAGGAGTCGGAGGAGGTGCAGCAGGTCTGCTACCGCCACGGCGCTACGGAGGTGCGCGTCGCCGACGACCCCACACTCCGCGAGCGGCTGTGGGCCGGCCGCAAGACGGCGCTGGGCGCGCTGGGGCGGCTGGCGCCCAACTACTACCTGCTGGACGGCGTTGTGCCGCGGACGAAGATACTGGAGGCGCTCCGCCGCATCCGCGAGATCTCCGGGGAGTACGCGCTGCCCATCGCAAACGTCTTCCACGCCGGCGACGGCAACTTGCACCCTTGCATCCTCTTCGACGAGCGCATGCCCGGGCAGACCCAACGCTCTCGCGAGGCCGGCGGCGCGGTGCTGCGGACGTGCATCGACCTGGGCGGCGCGCTGTCCGGCGAACACGGCGTGGGCCTGGAGAAGCAGGAGTACATGGAGCTCAGCTTCTCCGAGGCCGACATGGACGCCATGGCGCGCCTGAACCCCGCCTTCGGCGCCGGCGACACCTTCAACCCCGGCAAGGTCTTCCCCACGGGCGCCTCCTGCGTGGAGCTCCTGCAGCACCCGGCCATCGCTCGGCTGGGAGTCGACGCCTTTGTCTAGCGCCGTCTCGCCCGCCGAGCTTGTTCCAGCGCTGGAGGGCAGAGGCGTCCCGCTTGCCACAGACGCCGCCGCGTCATTCGCGATTGCGGGCGTCCGGCCCCTGGCCGTCGCGTCGCCAACGACGGTCGAGGAACTTGGCGCGGCCCTCGCTGCTGCGTCGGAGCTCGGCGCGGCCGTCGTGCCGTGGGGCGGCGGGACACGTCAGGGGTTGGGCTTGCCGCCCTCGCGCTATCACCTCGCGCTGGATATGCGCGGCCTCGACCGCGTCCTCGCTCACGAGCCCGCCGACCTCACCGTCACCGTGCAGGCGGGCTGCACCGTCGGCGCGCTGCAGGGCGCGCTTGGCGGAGCCGAGCAGTGGTTGCCCGTCGACCCGCCGCTCCCGGACCGCGCGACGGTCGGCGGGACGCTGGCGGCGGGCATCGCCGGGCCGCTTAGCGCCGGGTTCGGCCTCCCGCGAGAGATGGTCATCGGCATGCGCGCCGTGCTGCCCGACGGTACTGTTGTGAAGAGCGGCGGCAACGTGGTCAAGAACGTCACGGGCTTCGCCATGGACCGGCTGCACGTCGGCGGCCTGGGGACGCTCGGCGTCATCGCGGAGGTCACGTTCAAGATCGTGCCGGTCCCGCGAAAGGAGGCCACGGTCGTCGCCGGGTTCCCCACCCCTCACGCCGCCGTCGAGGCATACAACGCAGCCGCCGCGAACGGCCTGCCCATCATCGCGGCGGAGGTCCTCTCCCCCGGCAATACGAGCGAAGTCGCCGGCGTTCGTGCCGACGGATGGGCGCTGCTTCTGCGTGTGGCCGGCCGCCCCTCGGCCGTCGAGCGCGCCATCGACGCATCGAGCGCCGCCTGCCGGGAGCACGGCGCCAAGCTGGGCGATCTCGCGGAGGACAGCGTCTCGGCTGCTCTCTGGGACCGCGTGGCCGATCTGGGCTGGCTTGACGCGCCGCCCGCGATCACCATGCGCATCGCCGTCCCGCCGAGCCGCGGACCGGAGGCGGCGGAGTTGCTCCGGCCGCACCGGACGGGCGCCCTTATCGCCCTCAACGTCCCCCGCGGCGTCGTGCGCTGGGCCGACCCCTCCGGCGGTCTGGACATGTCGGCAGGGGCCGCGGTCGGCTTGGTGAAGGGTGTTGGAACAGAGCTGCGCCACCAAATCGCGGCCATGGGCGGCTCCCTCGTCATCGAGGGCTGGGACCGCGGCCACGGCCTCGACCCGTGGGGCCCGCCGGGTGACGCGTTCGAGGTCATGCGCGGCCTGAAGGAGCAGTACGACCCGCAGGGCATCCTGAACCCCGGCCGGTACGTGGGAGGGCTGTAGTGGCAGTCGGCGACACAGCGGCAGGCGTTGCACGCGGCAAGGTGCTGGCGACAGGCTTCATCGGCCCCGACGCGCCCCGCGAGGAGGACCTCTACAAGTGCGTCCACTGCGGCCTCTGCCTCAACGCCTGCCCCACCTACGTCGAGACAGGGTTGGAGACCGAGTCGCCGCGGGGCCGCATCGCGCTGATGAAGGCGGTGTTCGAGGGCCGCGCGGGCGTCGAACCGGGGGTGACCGAGCACTGGGACCTCTGCATCCAGTGCCGCGCCTGCGAGGCGGCGTGCCCCTCCGGCGTGCCCTACGGCAGGCTCATCGAGCAGGCACAGGCGCAGATGCGCCCGAGACGCCGGGGGGTGCTCGGCCGGTTTGTCGCTTGGCTCGCGTACGCGCAAATCCTGCCGAGCCCTCGCAGGATGCGCGCCGTGAGCGCGGCGCTGCGGCTCTACCAGCGCTCCGGATTGCGGGCGCTCGTGCGGGCGAGCCGCGTGCTGCGCCTCGTGCGGCCGCTCGCCGAGGCCGAGGCGTCGCTGCCCGACCTCTCCCGCCCGGCCTTCCGCGCGTCGGGGCAGGTCTACCCGGCGCAGGGCGAGACGCGTTATCGCGTCGGCCTGCTGTCCGGCTGCGTCATGCCCATCTTCCACGGCCCGACGATGGAGGCGGCCGTGCGCGTGCTCACGCGCAACGGTTGCGAGGTCCACGTCCCGGCCGCGCAGGGCTGCTGCGGCTCCCTCAACCTCCACGGCGGGGACCTCGACGGCGGTCGGGCCATGGCGCGCCGTAACATCGACGCCTTCCTCGACGCCGGCGTCGACGTGGTCATCTCGGCGTCCGCCGGCTGCGGCGCGACGATGAAGGAGTCCGCCGACCTATTCCGCGACGACCCGGCCTACGCGGCAAAGGCGGCGAGATTCGGCGCGATGACGCGGGACATCACGGAGTTCCTCGCGTCGCTGCCCCTCGACCCGCCGAGAGCGGGGACGCCGGGTCGCGTGACGTACCAGGACTCGTGCCACCTGGTGCACGCGCAGCGGCTCTCGGCGCCGCCGAGGGCGCTGATGGCCGCGGTTCCCGGCCTCGAACTGGTCGAGATGGAGCACTCGGACCGGTGCTGCGGCGCGGGCGGCAGCTACCAGATCACCCAGCGCGAGATGTCCGGACAGCTCCGGGCGCACAAGCTGGAGGAGGCCGCCGCCACCGGCGCCGCCACCATCGCGACGGCCAACCCCGGCTGCATGGTGCAGTTCGCCCTCGGCGCGCGCGAGGCGGGGCTGGACGTGCGCGTCTGCCACGTCGTCGACCTGCTCGACGAGGCCTATCGCCGCGAGGGCGCCTAACGGCCCTCACGCTCGCCCGTTCCACAATATGAGAGTGATAACCGCGTGCCGCCATAGGGAGTCCCCCGTGGTTCGTCTTTGCATCTATAATGAAAAAAAACGACAGGTGATGTAATGCCGCGTTCAGGAAAGCTCCTCCCCTCGATACTGCGCCGCCCACTGGGCGTGGCAACACTTCTCGCCGCCGTGGCCGCCCTGTTCGCGGCCGCTTGTGCGGGCGGCGACGCCGCGCAGCCGCTCGGCCCGACGCCGACGCCGGTGCCCGACCCGGTCATCGACCTGCCGACGCTGCCGACGCCCTCGACTTCGCGCGCC
>JAPPNT010000115.1 GCA_028873745.1 Chloroflexota bacterium
GGTTTACGGCCTTCCACGATATTGACTCACTAGCAACGTCAACGATGGCGATTTAGAGCCTCGGCCATGAGTTGCCAGAGGCAGTCAATTCAACTCGCCGCTTTGGCTTGTTGCAGCGCCGCATATGACTTCGCCGCGATGCTCGCACCTACCCCGCGTCCCCGCTTCGCTCCGCCGCGACCTTGACCGCCACTACGTCGACGCCGTGGTACTTCTGGTGGCTCACTGACGAGGACAGGTGCCGCAGCAGGCGGAAGGAGATCTCCCGGCCGTCGGCGACCTCCGGGTTTTCACCCAGGTAGGCCAGCCGGTCCTCGAGGTTGTCGCCCTCTCCCGCCGAGACGAACTCCAGCTCGGCGCTGCCGCCCACGGAGCGGGCCGTCACCACCAGCCGGCGGTTCCCGGAGTCTTCGATGCCCTCGGTCATGCTGTGCAGCGTCTCCTCGCCCACCAGCACCAGCCTCTCGGCCGACGCCGGAGACCATCCGGCGTTGGCGGCAAACACGCGCAAAAAGACCCCCAGCCGTTGCAGCGTGTGTTGGTCCATGTCGGCTCTCAGTTGCCTTCGGCGGGGTCCGGTCAACTCCAGAAACACCATCATCACGACAGCGACAATCGCCCCGGACGTCATCCCGTTGCCCAGCAGGACGCTCAGGAAGCCATCGCCCAGCAGGTCGGGGAAGATCATCCCGTTCTGAAATCCCACGCCCACCCAGAAGGACACCCCGGCCACGGCCGCCTTCCGGTGGTCGACACCGTCCTGGATGACGATCTTCATGCCCTGGACGAACAGCAGCGCAATGAGCACTGTGACGTACGCACCGACCACCGGCCCCGGAATCGCGATGAGCAGCGCGGCGAACTTTGGAAAGAAGGCCAGCGCGAGGACGATGACGCCGAGGATGACGCCCACCCGCCGCGAGCCGATGCCTGTGACCTCCGCCAGTGAGATGCTGGTCGAGTACGTTGTGTTCGGCAGGGTGCCGCCCAACCCGGACAGCAGGTTGCCCATTCCGTCCGCGTTCAGCGCGCCCTGCACCACCCGGAAGTCCGTCGCCCCCGGCCGGCGTCGCGAGACCCGTTGGATGGCCACCCCGTCGCCGATGGTCTCGATGGCTCCTACGATCGTCACTACGATGAAGGCCGGCAGCAGCGCCCAGAACGTCGAGTCAGGGGTCACGTCGAAGCCCGGCCAGTCGCGGAACGGCACGCCGAACCATCCCGCATCTGCGACGGTCCCGACGTCGTACAGCCCGTAGACCGCACCCACCGCACACCCGGCGGCAATCCCGATGACGGGCGACCACAGCCGCAACGCCGGCGGCGCACGCAGCACCATGCCCACCACCACGGCCAGCGTGACGATCGCAGTCAGGGGAGCCGCCGCTGTGTCTGTACCCTCCGGCACGTCGCTCAGCAAATCGAAGAGCACCGGGGCTACCGTGGCGGCAATGAGCATGATCACCGTGCCTGTCACTACCGGTGTGAAGATGCGCCGCAACAAGGACAGCCTCGCCGCCAGCAGGAACTGGAACAAGGCTGAAATGACCACAAGGCTCGCAAGCGTTGCGGGACCGGCCAGCTCCAGGGCAGCCACGGATACGGCGATGAATGCCCCGGACGTGCCCATGATCAGCACGTGGCCGGAGCCGAAGCGCCCCAATCGCGCCGCTTGCAGCACGGTCGTCAGGCCGCACACGACCATCGCCGCAAAGACCGCCCACGCCATGTAGCTCTCAGAAGCATCGGCAATGCGGACCACCAAAACGACGGTCAGGACCACCCCCGGCACGATGATCGCAGCGGCTTGGGCTCCCGCCCCCAGCGCAATCAGCGGCGGCGGGTTTTCCTCCGGCTCATACCGGACATGCTCGTTGACGGTCTCCGATGCCATTGCTCGCTCCTCGTTTGTCCGCTTGCGCGGAGCTTGCAGAAACCCCGTTGCTGAGTCGATTCCTGACGCCGCTTTGCGGTCGCGCCGATGGTACTGTCCGGTGTTGCGCCAATCAAGGAAGTCTCATTTTCCCGGTAATAAATGAGACTGAATGCTCAACATCGGCGTTGCGGCGATACAATACCCGTCGCCTGGGCGACAGGGCTCGCTCGGAATATGGCGCCGTTGCCGTCCATGGTGATACGTTTCGTTTGGCACGTGGCCGCTCGTTCACAGAATGCGTGGAGGTGGACTGCAATGAACGCTCTTCATCGTCTGCTGGCCAACCACCGCACTCCCGCGATGCTCGCCGCGACGGGCATCGCAACGGTCGTGCTCATGCTCCTCCGGCCCGGCGTGGCCCACGCCATGGGCGTCGAGGAGGAGGCCGCCTTTGTCTTCAACACCTTCTCCTTCCTGGTGTGGGGCGCCCTCGTCATGTGGATGTGCGCGGGCTTCACGATGCTGGAGGCCGGGTCCGTCCGCACCAAGAACGCCTCCATGATCTGCATGAAGAACATCGGCCTCTACTCCATCGCGGGCCTCGCCTACTTCGTCATCGGCTACAACCTCATGTACGTCGACGTGGGCCGCGACCTCACCGTGCTCGGCCTCAACTTCGGCGAGCTCATCGGCACGTTCACCCTCACCTACGGCTCGTCCGCCGCCGAGGCCGCCCTCCTCGAGGCCGACGCGGGCGCATCGGCCGCCGGGGTGCTCGCCGAGTCCACCTACTCCACCATGTCCGACTGGTTCTTCCAGATGGTCTTCGTCGCCACCACGGCCTCCATCGTCTCCGGCGCCCTGGCGGAACGGGTGAAGATGTGGTCGTTCTTCCTCTTCGTCATGTTCCTGACGGCCTTCATCTACCCCCTCGTCGGGGCCTGGACGTGGGGCGAGGGCTGGCTCCACGACCTCGGTTTCGTGGACTTCGCCGGTTCCACCATCGTCCACAGCACGGGCGGCTGGGCCGCCCTCGCGGGCCTGCTGGTCGTCGGACCCCGCCTCGGCAAGTTCGCCCGCGACGGCTCCGTCAGGCCGACTCCGCCCTCCAACATTCTTGTCGTCACCCTCGGGGTGTTCATCCTCTGGTTCGGCTGGTTCGGCTTCAACGGCGGCTCGCAGCTCTCGCTCGGCAGCGCCGTCGACGCCGTCTGGATGAGCATCGTGCTGGTGAACACCAACCTGGCGGCGGCGTCCGGCGTCGTGGTCGCCCTCATCGCGACACGCCACATCCTCGGGCGCACGGACCTCTTCGCCGTGCTCAACGGGGCCATTGCCGGCCTCGTCTCCATCACTGCCGCGCCCAACTTCGTCGACCACTACTGGGCCATCATCATCGGCGCGGTCGGCGGCCTCATCGTCGTCGGCGGCCTGCAGCTGCTCGAGCGGCTGCGCATCGACGACGTCGTCGGCGCCGTGCCCGCCCACCTCTTCGCCGGGATCTGGGGCACCCTCGCGGCGAGCATCGCGGGAGGCGCGCAGTTCCACATCCAGCTCCTCGGCGTGGCCGCGATCGGTGTCACGGTCTTCGGCATTTCCTACGGGGCGTGGAAGGTCCTCGACATCCTGCTCGGCGCCCGGGTCTCGCACCAGGTCGAGCGCCTGGGGCAGGACGCCGGCGAGCTCCACATGGAGTCCTACCCGGAGTTCGTCCTCATGCCGGACCCCGACTACTACGACGACATTGACGAGGAGGAAGCCGCCAAAACATAGCGAAATGCCGCGCCGCCTTTGTTGACGCCCAGGCGGCCCCCCAACTATCGTTTCTCCCCAAGGGTGGACGCAGACAACCATTGGGGCGCACAAGGGCGCGGGGAGGATGATGGGATGGTGTGGAGACGGCTGGCGCTGCCGGTAGTCCTTGCGCTCTCCCTCGTCCTCGTCGCATGCGGAGGCTCCGGCGACGAACCGGCCGCCGACGAGGCTCCCGCTGCGCCCTCGACCTCGCAGGCCGATCAGGATGAGCCCGCTCCGGCGCAGCCGACCTCGGCCGATGCCGCAGCCTCCGATGCTGACTCATCCAGCGACCTCGTCGACATGGTGGAACACCTTCGCCAGAAGACGTTCGACTTGTGGGAGGTGTACAACACCTACGACGCGGACGCCCTCAAGGACTTCTATTCGGACGACTATTGGTCGGAGAAGGAAGAAGAGGTCCGCTCGAACATGCAGCCCTTCAAGCTCTTCGGCGTCACTATCTCGGCCGAGGAAACATCCCCTCCAATGGAGATTGAACCGGGAAAGTGGGAGACCAGGCACACTGCAAGCTTCCCCCTCGGTTCATTGAAAATGGTGTTCATCTATGAGGATTTCGATGGTGAGTGGCTGCTGACCTATGCCGAGGACCAGTAGCGCGGACCGGCGGCAGGCCGTCATCGCCCTGTCCCCGCCTCGTGCTCTCGCTAATGTTGCCCCGTGAGTTTCGTCGGCGACATCCTCCAAGCACGCCGGCGCCGCGACACGCCAAACAGTGTTTCGTGAGCAGCATGCGGCTGGGCCGACCAAGAGCGGGAATGGTTTCCCGTGGTCACAAAAACTCGTTTTCCATCTGAGCCGCGCCATTGCAGCCGCAAAACGAACACTTGGGAAAGATCCCCGCAGCCACAAGAAACTTCCAAGCGGCTCCATCGCTTGCCTCCACGTCTCCCACTCCGCTTTACCCGCGCCGACCGCGCCCCCTACAATTCGTAGCATCATTGGGAGGACGACGGGCATGACGACTCGACGGGCGGACGTGGTGGTGGTCGGCGGCGGCGTCAACGGCGCCAGCATCGCCATGCACCTCGCCCGCATGGGCGCCGGCCACATCCTTCTCCTCGAGAAGGGCCACCTCGCGAGCGGCGCCAGCGGCCGCTCCGGCGCAATGGTCCGCCAGCACTACCTGCACCCCATCCTCGTCCGCATGGCCGTCGAGGCCAGCCAGGTCTTCCACAACTTTGCCGACGCCGTCGGCGGCGACGCCCGCTTCGTCCACACCGGACGCCTGCTCCTCTTCTCCGAGCGCGACGCCGACGCCGCCCGCGCCAACGTCGCCATGAACGTCGCCGAGGGCGCCAACATCCGCCTCATCCCCCTCGAGGAGGCCGCGCAGCTCGCCCCCGAGCTCTCCCTCGAGGACGTCGCCCTCGCCGCCTACGAGCCGGACGCCGGTCACGCCGACCCCATCGCCACCACCTACGCCTTCGCCAACCGCGCCCGTGATCTCGGCGCTGAGATCGCCACCGGCTGCGCAGTCACCGGCATCGCCACGACAGGCGGCCGCGTCACCGGCGTCGAGACGGAAGCTGGCCTCGTCGAGTGCGACGCCGTCGTCGCCGTCACCGGGCCGTGGGTCAACCAGCTTGCCGCGCCCCTCGGCGAGACGCTGGCCGTGTCGCCCATTCGCGTGCAGATGGTCATCCTCCGGCGGCCGCCGTCGCTGGACAACCTCTCCACCATGATCATCGACCACACCACCAACACCTACATGCGCTACAGCGATGGCTCAACGACGCTGGCCAGCTCCATGGACGAGGCCGACATCTCCGAGGTGGTCAACCCTGACGCATATGGCCTCAACGCCGACCACGACTTCATCACCCGCTTCTGGGGCCGCGCCGGCCGCCGCGTGCCCGGCTTCGCCGCCGCGACGCCCCTCGGCGGCTACGGCTCCCTCTACGACCTGACCCCAGACGGGAACCCCATCCTGGACGCCTCGCCCGGCGTGAAGGGCCTCTACTGGGCCGCCGGCTTCAGCGGCCACGGCTTCAAGCTCTCGCCCGTCGTCGGACGCATGATGGCCGAGCTCGTCCTTCACGGCGACGCCACCGGCCACCCCATCCGCGCCTTCCGCGCCAGCCGCTTCGCCGAGGGCGATCCCCTCGACACAGAGCACCCCTACACTGGCACGACACACCAGTAGCGGCTTCCGCCTCGCGTTGACTACTCGGCCCTTCGGGTGTACGTTCAGCCCGTATCGGCAGGCAAGGACGAGCGTGCGCCGATCAGGGGGAAGCATGGACCTCAACCACCCGTTGCCCATCCACGATTTCTCACCGGACACGCTCATCAGCCTGGTGGAGCGCATCGACAGCTCCTCCGGCTTCCAGCACTTCATCTTCCGCGAGGCTGAGCTCGACGACCTCTGGCGTCAGGTCGAGCGCGCCCTCGTCCACGCGCAGTCGGACGCCGACGCCAGCCGGGACGTCGACCGCCTTCGCACGCTCCTTGAGTGCGTGGAGGCCGCCCACGATCTCGTTTCCGAAAGCAAAAAGGAAGAGGCAATGGCGCAACTTCAGGCCGGCATTCGAGCGCAGGCCTGAGTCGAAACAAGCAGCAGGCAGCGGCGCCGAAGCGGGACGCCGCTTGAGGAGGGGGTAGACATGCTGAACGCGCAAGACAACGAGCTGATGTGCCGCGTCGGACCCGGCACGCCCATGGGCGAGGTCCTTCGCCGTTTCTGGCAGCCCGTCCTGATCTCCGAGGATCTGCCGCACCCGGACTGCGACCCGAAGGAGGTGCGCCTCCTCGGTGAGGACTTCGTCGCCTTCCGCGACTCTGACGGCGAGATCGGCTTCCTCGAGGCCCTCTGCCCCCACCGGCGCGCGCCCCTCTTCTACGGCCGCAATGAAGAGCACGGCCTCCGCTGCATCTACCACGGCTGGAAATTCGACGCCGCCGGCGCCTGCGTCGACATGCCCTCGGAGCCCGCCCAGTATGAGTTCTCCAAGAAGGTGCGCCCCATCGGCTTCCCGACGCGCGAGTGGGGCGGCATCATCTGGGCCTACATCGGCCCGCAGGACCGGGTGCCGGAGCTCCCCGAGCTCGAGTACTGCCGCGTCCCGGCGGAATATCGCAACCTGGTCAAGTACAACCAGGAGTGCAACTTCGTCCAGGCGACCGAGGGCGACATTGACTCCAGCCACATCGGCTTCCTGCACACCCGGCTGGATCAGAAGACGGCCCCGGCAAGCAAGGAGATGCTCTGGCGCGTCAACGACCAGGCGCCGCGCTGGATCATCCAGCCTACGGACTACGGCATCATGCTCGCCGCCCAGCGCAACGCCGAGGAGGACACCTACTACTGGCGCATCAACCAGTGGCTCATGCCCTACTACACCATGATCGCCATGGACCTGGAGCAGAAGCGCGGCCACGGCCACATCTGGGTCCCAGTCGACGACGAGCACACGGACGTCTGGTGCGTCATCTGGTCGCCCGTGGAGCCCCTTACGCAGGCGGAGCGCGACGGCATCCTGGGCGGCCCCAACCCGCACATCTCCAGCCTCGACCCGTCCACCGGCAAGCTGCGCGCCACCAAGTCCAACCACTTCCTGCAGGACCGCCACGTCCAGCGCACCCAGACCTTCACCGGCATCCTCGGCGTCCGCGAGCAGGACACCGCCGTCGTCGAGGGCATGGGCGCCATCGCCGACCGCACCAAGGAGCACCTCGGCACCAGCGACAGCGCCATCATCGCCATGCGCCGCTACCTCGTGAACTCCGCCAAGGCCTTCGTCGAGGGCCGCGAGCCGCAGGAGCCCTACGACGGCGGCCTCTACCGCGTCCGCGCCTGGTCCTACGAGCTCAGCCGGAACATCGACTTCATGGAGAGCGACAAGGTCAGGGAGCTGATGGGAACCATGGTGGTGTGACCCGGGGTCACGCCGCGGACTGGAGCGTCACATGATCGCAGGACCCTCGGGCGGCGGAGACGGCGCGCCCCAGAAGAAGCTGAACGTGGGCATCGCCGGCCTCGGCGCGGGCGCCGTGCAGGTCATCCGCGCCATGGAGGCCGCGCCCTACCTCGACATCGTGGCCGCCGCGGACACACGCCCGCAGGCCCTCTCCGCCTTCCGCGAGCGCTATGAGGGCCGCACCTACGACAGCGTCGACGACCTCGCCAAGGACCCCAACGTCGACGTCGTCTGGGTCTCGACGCCCAACATCCACCACTGCGAAAACACCGTCGTCCTCGCCGAGAACGGCAAGCACGTCGTCGTCGAGAAGCCAATGGCCGTGACGCTGGAGGAGGCCGAGCGCATGGTGGAAGCCGCCGAGCGCAACGGCGTCAACCTCCTCTGCGGCCACACCGCCAGCCTCATGGCAGGGTTCCGCGCCATGCGCCGGGTGATCACCTCGGGCCGTCTCGGCAAGGTCACCGCCATCAACTGCTGGTCCTACGTCGACTTCATGTTCCGCCCCCGCATGCCCCATGAGCTCGACATGGAGAACGGCGGCGCAATGCCCTACAATCAGGGCCCACACCAGTTCGACGTCGTGCGCCTCATGGGCGGCGGCATGGTCCGCAGCGTCCGCGGGATGGTGTCGAAGTGGATGGACGCCCGCACCTCGCCCGGCTACTACGTTGCCTACCTCGAGTTCGACGACGGCGCCCCTGCAACCATCGTCAAGAACGGCTACGGCTACTTCCTCACCACGGAGCTCGTGCCGTGGGCCAGCGACATCCAGGGTCTCGATCGCAACCGCGACATCCGCCGCGCCCTCCGCAACGGTCAGCCCTACGACGAGGCGACCGGCAAGGAGGCCCAGCGCTTCGGCGGCAGCGACACCAACACCCTCCTCGGCCCGCGCGAGAACATCACCCGCTCCGGCTTCCAGCTCGACTGCGGACTCGTCGTCGTGAGCTGCGAGGGCGGCGACATTCGCCAGGCCGACGGCGGCCTCACCATCTACGACGACGACGGCACCCACTTCATGCCCGTCGAGGGGGTCCAGGACGAGCGCATGGCAGAGCTCGACGAGATGTACCAGGCCATCACCGAGGGCCGCCCCGTCCACCACGACGGCCGCTGGGGCATGGCCACGCTGGAGTGCGTGCTGGGGATGATGCAGTCCGGCCGGGAACGGCGCGAGATCACGATGACCCACCAGTGCCCCGCGTGGGAGTAGGCGCCCGTTTCCCTTGACACCGGCGCGAGGCTCCCCGTACGCTGCCTGCATCCAGTGGTAGCTGCCCCTGCATCGTGCGCCCCACGCCGGCGCCATTCTGAGTAGCTGGCAGCCCCGGGGAGTCGATGCCGGAGCGAAACGTGACCTCGGACGACATACGCGCCGACGCCGAGTGGGACGCTGGCCTCCTCGGTTGCGGCGAGATCCTCATCCTCCTGCGCGGCCGCATGCAGCCCCTTGTGACGGGGCAGGTGCTCAAGCTCACCGCCCGCGACCAGGCCGCGCCCGTCGAGATGCCCGCGTGGTGCCGCCTCACCAGCCGCACCCTCCTCCGCGCAGACCACCCCCACTACTGGATCAAACAACGCTAGGCACAAGGAGCACGTCAATGGCTGGACAGTTCTGCGTCTTCCTCACCCGCGCCCTCGACGACCCCGACCGCGCAACCGTCGCATTCGTCATCGCCAACGCCTCCCTCGGCTCGGAGAAGGACACCGTCGTCTTCCTCAGCACGGAGGGCGTCCGCCTCTCCCAGAAGGGCTACGCCGACGGCGTCCACGAGGACGGTTTCCTGCCGCTGAAGGACCTGATGGACAACTTCACCGGGGCCGGCGGCACCATCTACGTCTGCTCGCCCTGCTTCAACAAGCGCGGCCTCGACGCCGAGAACCTCGTCGACGGCGCCCAGATCGTCGGTGGCGCGGTGCTCGTCGAGTACCTGTCGAACGGCGCGGCGAGCGTCTCGTTCTAGCGGACACGGAGCGCCGCATGGACCCCGTCGCAAGCCACGGCCACACGCCCGACGTCAGCTTTGACGGCGGCAACCTCGACTGCGGCAGCGGCCTGCTCCTCCTCATCCGCCGCCACATCGACCCGCTGGAGCGCGGCGGCCTGCTGGAGATCCTCTCCACCGACGCCACCGTTGAGGTCGAACTGCCCGCGTGGTGCCGCCTCACGAGCAACGAGCTCGTCTCCTGGACGCGGGAGGGCAAGCAGCGCAGCTTCCTCGTCTGCAAGGGCACCCTCGCCGAGCGCGCCTCCGCCGTCGCCGAGGCCCCCGCGACGATCGCCGCCGTTCACGAGCGGGTGCCCGTGACCATTCCGGCATCGCTGCCGAAGCCGCAGCCCGCGCCCGCCCTCGCGCCGCTGTCCGTTATGGGCGTCGGGAGCTGGCCGCGCCCCCGCTGGATGCTGCAGGCCGTCCACGACCGCTTCCGGGGCCGCCTCTCCGACGCCGACTACCAGGCCACCGCCGACGACGCCGTCCGCCTCTGCGTCGATGCGCAGCTCCGCGCCGGCGCCGACGTCCTTACCGACGGCGAGCAGCGCCGAGACAGCTACGCCAGTTTCGTCGGCGGCCTCCTGGACAATTGCCAGCTCATCCCCCTCAGCGACCTCACCGCCATGGTCGACGACCCGGACAAGTTCGAGCGTGAGCTCCGCGCCCTCGACGTCCCGGCGGCGGAGGTCCGCCACCCCGTCGTCTTCGGCCACCTCGGCCGCAGCCACTCCCTCGCCGTCCATGAGCTCGAGTTCGTCCGCGAGTGCGCCGACCGCCCCGTGAAGGTCACCCTCCCCGGCCCCTACCTCCTCACCCGCACCATGTGGCTCGACTGCCTCAAGGAGATGCCCTACGGCACCCGCGAGGATCTTGCCCGCGACGTCGTCCGCGTGCTGCGGGAGGAGCTGTACTTCCTGCTCGCCTCCGGCGCGTCTCTCGTCCAGTTCGACGAGCCTGTGCTGACCGAGGTGGTCCACGGGGCGCAGTCCGGCAACCGCAGCTTCATGTGCGGCGCCCTGAGCGAGAAGCTGGAGCCGGGCCTAGAGCTGGACTTCGCCGTGGGTCTGCTGAACGAGGTCACCCGCGGCCTGCCGACAGAGCGCCTCGGCCTCCACGTCTGCCGCGGCAACTGGACGCCCGACGAGTCCGCCGCCCTCGCGGGCGACTACACGCCCTTGCTCGACGCCCTCTCCCGCGCCGAGGTAGGCACGCTCTTCCTCGAGCTTTCGACGCCCCGCGCCGGCGAGGCCGCCGTTCTGAAGGCGCTCCCGGACGACAAGCGCATAGCCGTGGGCGTGGTCAATCAGAAGCTGGACACTGTGGAGTCACCGGAGGATGTCGCGGGGAGAATCGAGCAGGCCATCAACCTCTTCGGCGAGGAGCGCGTCCTGCTGACGCCGGACTGCGGCTTCGCCACCTTCGCCGACAACCCCGTCGCGTCGGCGCGGACGGCGGAGGCCAAGCTCCGCGCCATCGTCGAGGCGCGGGACCGCGTCCGGGGCTAGTCCACCACGCGCTGGAACGCCCGCAGGAACCGAGGGCCAACGTCCGCCAGCTCCTCCACTGAGGCGTAGCTGAGCGCCAGACGCACGTGCGACGTGTCCGCCGCCTCCCGCTCCTTGTAGAAGTTGGAGCCCGCGGCGAACAGGACACCCTCGACTGCAGCCTCTCGCATGAAGTCCTGCGTCGTGGCGCCGATGCACTCTCCCCAGAGGAAGAAGCCGCCCTTGGGGTCCTCGAAGCGCAGGTACGGCTCGCAGTGCTCCCGCAGAGAGTTGGCCAAGGTCTCGCTCTTGCGGCGGTAGATGTCCCGCAGCATGTCGACATGCGGCTCCAGCTCGCCGCTGCCCACGTAGAGGGCCAGGGCCCGGTGCAGCAGCGGGCTGCCGCCCATGTCGAACCGGACGCGGCCCACGGACTCGATCACCGGCAGCCGGGCCTGGATCCAGCCGACGCGCAGGCCCGTCGCGACGACCTTGCTGAAGCTGCCCACTTGGATTACGCCGTAACCGTCGGCGATGGCATACAGTGAGGGCGGCGGCGGTTCGTCAAAGTAGAGCTCCGTGTAGGCCATGTCCTCCAGCAGGAAGACCCGGTGCCGTGCGCAGACCTCCACCAGCTTCTCCCGCACGGCCAGCGACATGTTGGCGCCGGTGGGGTTGTGGTGGTCCGGGACCGTGTAGAGCAGCTTGGCTCGCTTGCCCTCCGCCTCCAGCCGCTGCAGCGCCTCCTCAACCCGGTCGGCATAGCCGTCGTCCTCGCCCAGGTCCGCCTCCACGATCTCGCAAAGGTGTCCGCGGATGGTCCGCAGCGATCCCGCGAAGTTGGGCCGTTCGACGATGCAGACGTCGCCGGGGTTGAGGAAGGTGTCGCACACCGCGTCGATGCCGCCGGAGCTCCCGTGGGTGACGAGGAAGTTCTCGACGCCGAGCTGCACGCCCTGGATGCGGCCCTGCCGGTCGGCTAGCACCTGCCGCAGGTCCTCGAAGCCGAAGATGCCGCCGTAACGCAGCGCCGCCTCCGATGTGGTCTCGAACACGCGGTTGATTGCATTCTGCAGGCCGGACACCGGCAGCGAGTCCGGGTCCGGGATGCCGCCGCCAAGGTTGATGGGCGCGCGGTGCTCGGTCGTCGAGAAGGTGATGGACCGACCCTGGGTCCCCGCCTCGGTCGGGCTGATGGCGGGCAGCACGGCCGCCGACCGCGCCAGCAGCTCAGCTACGTCCTGTCCCTCCCAGTGCCTGGCGGCGATCTCGGCCCTGCTTCTCGCATTTGTCTGGGTCATGGCAATCTCCAGTATTTGCGTTCCGTATACCCTCAGTCTACGAAATCCGAACCCTTATGTCGATGCGCCCTTGCCGCCGCGCGCCGCAGCGGCCATAATCCCCGCAACCAACGCCCACAGGAGGACTTCCCATGGCGACGGCCAAGCTCTCCGACTACAGAAAGATCATCGCGGACGCCGCCGAACGGCTGGTCAAGTCCGGCATCCTCACCAAGAGCAACCACGGCAACATCAGCGCCAAGATCCCCGGCTCGGACACCTTCCTGCTGACCTCCGTCAGCAACCTGGCGCAGATCACGATGGACAACATTGGCCTCTTCGACCTCGAGAACAACCTGCTCGACGGCTCCGTCATGCCCATCAGCGCCGAGATCATCCCCATGCACGGCATCGTCTACAAGACGCGCCCCGATTCCGGCGGCGCCCTCCACACGCACTCTCCCTTCGCGACGGCCTTCGCCGTCGCCAGCCGCGCCATGCCCGTGTCCTATGAGCCGATGGTGCGCTTCGGCATGGCCGAGGGCGTCCCGGTGGCCGGCTACGGCCCCCGCGGCTCCCAGGAGTCCGTCGACAACATCGAGAAGGTGCTCAACGGGCAGGACAACCTCCGCGGCATCCTGCTGGAGAACCACGGCGTGCTCACCTTCGGGGCAGACGTCCCCGCTGCCGTCGACGCCAACCTGGTCATGGAGGAGTGCGCGGAGATCATCATGTACGCCTACAACCTCGGCGGCCCCAAGGAGATCCCCGTCGACATGCGCGTCGCCGCCCAGCAGCGCGCCCAGTCCTTCGCCGCCATCGGCGAGCGCCGCGCCTAGCCGCCCTAGCCCCGTTCGCCCTGAGCTTGTCGAAGGGTCACCGTCGCGAACCCTGGGCCTGTCGCGGGGGCTCGTCGTTGCCTATGCCCGGCGCCTCTGGTACACTCCCGGCGCCGTAAGGAAATCACGTCCGCACAGGAGGATTGTCAGATGATCTATGAGATGCGACGGTACACCCTGCATCCCGGCAAGACGGGCGAGTGGGTCAAGGCCTTCTGCGACGCCTACGAGGTCCGCGCCCAGTACTCCCCCCTCGGCGCACTGTTCCAGACAGAGATCGGGCCCCTGAACGAGGTCATCCACATCTGGCCGTACGAGAGCCTGCAGCACCGGGCCGACACCCGCGCCGCAGCGGCCAAGGACGCCAGCGGCAAGTGGCCGCCGTCGTCGGCCGTACACTGCCTCGCGACTCAGGAGACCGACATTCTCGACCCCATCCCCGGCATGGAGCCGTGGGACGGCACGCCGCAGGAGTGGGGCGGCATCTACGAGCTCCGGCAGTACACCTACGCCCCCGGCGCCCTCCGCGACGTCGTCAAGGCCTTCAGTGAGGCGCTGCCCGGCCGCAACGAGATCTACCCGGTCGCCGGCATCTTCACGTCCCAGCTCGGCAACCTGAACCGCCTGTACCAGCTCTTCCCCTACAAGGACTGGGACCACCGTGACGAGGTCCGCAAGTCCTACCTCTCGTCCGGCGTCTGGCCCCCGCACTCCGACGCCCGCCCGCAGCACCAGCTCGTCCGCCACATGCTGCCGGCGCCGTGCTCGACGCTGCATTAGGCGTGTGCAATCCCCGAGCGTAAATGAGGGCGGGAGGCCTGGACCTCCCGCCCTCTTCTTTCCGGCCCCATAACTGCCATCATTGCGCCCACCCTGCGCCGAAAGTACCCTCTCCCCATGAACATGCGCGTCTACGTGCTGCGCCGTCTTCTGCAGGGCGCCCTCACGCTGCTGCTCGTCTCCATCGCCATCTTCGCCGCCGTGCGCGCCGCTCCCGGCGACGCCGCCGACCTTATCGCAGCCGGCGGCGCCGAGACTGCCCTCGCCGGATCGGAGAGCGAACGGGCCGCCATCCGCGCAGACCTCGGCCTCGACCGCCCCCTCTGGCGGCAGTACGCCACTTGGCTTTCGGACATGGTCACCCTCGACTGGGGAGAGTCCTTCGTCTCCGGCCGCAGCGTCTGGGCTGAGTTCCTCCGCCGACTTCCCGTGACCCTGCAGCTCAGCATCATGGGCATCGCCGTGGCTGTCGGACTGGGCGTTCCCCTCGGCGTCGCGGCCGCCCTCCGGCAGGACACCTGGGTCGACTACGCCGTGCGCGTCTTCGCCCTCGGGGGCGTCTCCCTGCCCCACTTCTGGCTCGCGACGCTGGTATTGCTCGCCGGCGTTCGCTACTTCACCTGGAGCCCGCCGCCCGGCTACCAGCCGTTCGTGGACGAGCCGGGCACCAACTTGGTGCAGTTCATCTGGCCGGCGCTGGTGCTGGGATACTCGGGCGCGGGACTCCTCACCCGCATGACCCGCTACGCCGTGCTGGAGGTCATGCGGCAGGAGTACGTCCGAACGGCCCACGCCAAAGGGCTCTACCCGGGAGGCGTCGTCAGCCGTCACATCCTTCGCAACGCCCTGCTGCCCGTGATCACCGTCGCGGGCATCGCCTTCGCGACGCTCATCAGCGGCTCCGTCGTCCTGGAGCAGGTCTTCACCCTCCCCGGCACCGGGCTCTACCTGCTGGACGCCGTCAAGCTCCGCGACTACGCCGTCGTGCAGCCGGTCATCGTCTTTTTCGCCGCGTGGGTGGTCGTCGTCAACCTCGCAGTGGACATGCTCTACACCTGGCTGAACCCCCAGGTGCGCTATGCCTGACGCAACCCCCGCGCCCGCCGCCGCCCCGCTTTCTGAGGCCGCGCCTCAGCCGAACGACGCCGCCCGCCGGGCGCTCCGGCTGCTCCGAGCGCACCCCCTCGGAGCGTTTGGCGGCGGGGTAGTGCTCCTGCTCATCGCGATAGCCCTGTTTGCCCCCGCGCTCTCCCCTTTCGATCCCGTCGCGCAGGACGCTGAGCGCGTCCTTCACCCGCCGGGCGCCGAGCACTGGCTGGGCGCCGACAACCTCGGCAGGGACATCTGGAGCCGCATCGCCTTCGGCGCGAGGGTCTCCCTGAGCGTCGGTTTCCTGTCCGTCCTGCTCGGCTCCTCCGTCGGCGCGCTCGCGGGCGTTGTCGGGGGCTACTACGGCCGCCTGGCCGACGCCCTGCTGCAGCAGACCGCCGACGCCCTGCTCGCCTTCCCCACCCTCGTGCTGGCCCTCGGCATCATGGCAGTCCTGGGCGTCTCCACCGTCAACGTCATAATCGCCATCGCCCTGGTGCAGGCGCCCCGGGCCGCCCGCGTCGTGCGCAGCCAGGCGCTGGCGGTTGCCAACGCTGAGTTCGTGGCCGCCGCGAGGATCATCGGCGCGGGCGGCCCACGTGTCGTGCTGCGCCACGTCCTGCCGCACTGCGTGGCGCCCTTCCTGGTCATTTCCACCAGCGCGCTCGGGGCCGCCATCGTGCTGGAGGCGTCCCTCAGCTTCCTCGGTCTCGGCGTGCCGGCGCCCGCGCCGTCGTGGGGCGGCATGCTCGCCGGCCCGGGCCGCGACTACTTCAGCGAGGCGCCGTGGATGGCGCTCTGGCCCGGTCTCGCAATCTCCCTCGCCGTCTACGGATTCAACCTCTTTGGCGACGCCCTCCGCGACGTCCTTGACCCACGCCAGCGCCCCGTGTAGCCGTCACCGAGCCGTTGACCCGCCCCGCCGGTGGGCGGATACTAGAAGTGTCCCGCTCCATTCCGCCCGTAGCTCAGGGGACAGAGCACTGGGCTTCGGACCCAGGTGTCGGGGGTTCGAATCCCTCCGGGCGGGCGCCCCGCTTCGACCCGGATCTCTGGTGCCCACGCCTTGAGGTCACCGCCGCCAGCCAGCTTCGATCCCTCTCCTGCGCCTGAACGAAATTCCGATGCAGCCAGAGGAGAAGGTGCCCAAAATTATCAATGCCGACCAATTCCTGTTGCTCGAGACCTTTGAGTAGTACAACACCGCCAACCTTGCTGTCTGACCATTGGGAAGTGTGAGTTCGACACTCTGCTGAAGTGTCTGATCCGGCGAGTCGGCCAGATCCTCAGCGAATTCCACCTCTCGTGTCGGTGAGTGAATCGTTACGTGTACGGGCTGCGATTGAATCCCGACCAGTATCGAATGCGCGGCAATGGGCACAGGTGTCGGCAAGGCTACAGGGGTTGGCTCCAACGGAGGATCTTCCGCCTTCGGCGAAGGCGGAGCCGTCTCCGTAGACACTGCCTGCGGAGGCGGGTCAATCGGCAGGGCAACAGCCGTAGGCGACGGTGTCGGCGTTGGCGCGGCCGTTGGCGCGACGACGGGGGTCGCAGTCGGCGTCGCCGTAGGTGTCGGTGTGGGCGAGGGCGTCGGTGTCGGGCGAGGCGGAATCGTCAGCGCCACCAACACCTTCATGGTCGCTTCGGGCAGCCCGTTGACGCTCAAGATGACCGTCCCAATGTAGGCGCCCGGCCCCAGAAACCACGACTGGACCGACAGCTTGACGGTCCGCCTTTCATCCGGCCCCGCGCTGACCACAAACGCCGGCGATGCCTCCAACCACGGCGCGTCGTCCGAGACGTTGAGCACCATTGGCGCCGTCCCCGTGTTCCACACCTCCAGCGTCGCCTCGGGAGCATCTTCGCCCGTACCTGACGACTCCAGCACCACCACCGTGTCGGAGAGGCCGATGCCGCTCGGAACAGGCGTGGGGGTGGGCGTAGCCGTGGGTGTAGGAGTGGCGCTCGACGACTGCCTCGAACCCGTGTCGAGAGGCCGGACGGGCGTTGGCAAGACCACGAGCTCCTCCCTCGCCCGCGACACCGCGATGGTGTACACCGTCTTGGACTCCCCGTCCCCCGCGACAACCTCAACCTGCACGACCGACGCCCCCTCGGCCAGTGCCAGCACCCCGTCCCGGTCCGCCACCCCGTCCAACAGCACCGTGACGACAGCCCTCGCGTCCTCTGGCGTCGCGCTGACGTTTACAATCTGCACGTCATGCGGAACATCGACCTTGTAGTACAGCGTCGTCGGGCTGAACGTGGGCGACAGCGTGGCCCGGCTGATTCCGAGGTCCGTCAGCAGCGAGCTAACCTTCGGCTGCCGAGTGAGTCTGAGGGTGTAGCGGGCCTTTGTGACCGTGTCCTGCGCCGTCACCTCGACCTCGATCGTGGTCACGCCCACGACAAGCTGCACCTGATGCCCCGGCAACTGGGAATCGGCGTCGGAAGGAGTCACCACAACGGTAGCCTGCTGGTCTGAAGCGACTGCCGTCACCGTCGTCTCCGAGACATCGTTCCCCACCGATGCGGTATACGCCGTCGTCCCCACCTCGAATGCGGACGCCAAGGTTACCCCGCTCAGCGATAGCGAACTCAGCCCCGCTTCTGCGGAGCCTGTTCGCGTCACCGTGACCTGGTACGTTTGCTTCGCCACACCGTCCTCGGCCGTCACCTCCACCACGATCGTCGTGTCACCAACCACCAGCGGAACAACGCCGTCCGTGTCCACCACGCCGCCCACCTTCACGTCATACGAGGCCTCGGAGTCAGCGAGGGTCGCCGTCACCGTGGTCTCCGCCACGTCGTTAGCCACCGTCGCCGCGTACGTCGTCGTCTCCGCCGCGAATGCGGGCGACAGCGTCACCCCGCTCAGCGTGAGTGAGGTTAGTCCCACCTCCGCGGAGCCCGCTCGCGTCACCGTCACCTGGTATGTTTGCTTCGCCACACCATCCTCAGCTGTCACCTCCACCACTATCGCCGTTTCCCCCACCGCCAGTGGCACGATGCCGTCCGAGTCCACCACGCCGCCCACCTTCACGGCATACGACGCCTTAGAGTCGGCGAGGGTCGCCGTCACTGTGGTCTCCGCTACGTCGTTGGACACCGACGCCGTGTACACCGTCGTCTCCGCCGCGAACTCTGGCGACAGCGTCACGCCACTCAGCGTCAGCGAGCTCAGCCCCGCCTCAGCCGACCCGGCACGCGTCACAGTCACCGTATATGTCGAGGTCGTCTGCCCATCCTCCGCCGTCACCTCCACCACGATTGCCGTGTCTCCTACCGCCAGCGGCACTATACCGTCCGTATCCGCCACGCCGTCTAACTTCACCACGAAGGACGCCCCCGCATGCGACGCTGCCGCCGTCACTGTCGCCTGTGAGACATCGTTCGCCACCGATGCCGTGTACGCTGTCTTCCCGGACTCGAACGTCGGCGATAGCGCCACCCCGGTCAGCGCCAGCGCGCTCAAGCTGGCGTTCCTCGATCCGGCCCGCGTGACCGTCACCACGTACGTCTGCATCGTCCCCCCGTCCTCTGCCGTTACCGCCACGCTGACCGTCGTCTCTCCCACTGCCAAGTCCACCTGGTGCCCGGTGGCCTCGCTGTCGGCGTCCACTGGCGTGATCGCGATGCTGGCCTCCGAGTGTGTTGCCGACGCCGTCACCGTCGTCTGCGAGACCGTGTTGGACACTGACGCCGTATACGCCGTCTTCCCCGCCACGAACGCAG
>JAPPNT010000174.1:0-13896 GCA_028873745.1 Chloroflexota bacterium
CCATCCCCGGCCCGCTCATGCCCCGGCCTCCTCGAGCAGCTCCGACGCCCCCTGTTCCAGCAGCGTCTGCGCCAGCTTCCCGCCGAGTGCCTCGGCCTCCCGCGCCTCGCCCGCCACGAAGTCCCGGTAGGAGTGCATCCCGTCCACGCTTGCCACCATGCCCACGACGCGGATGTAGTCGTTCATCACGCTCCCGAAGCACGCCATCGGCGTGCGGCACCCGCCGCCCATCGCCCGCAGGAAGGCCCGCTCCGCTGTGACCTCCCACCGCGTCGCCGCGTGCTCGACGGCCGACAGCATCCCCAGCAGCTCCCCGTCATCCGACCGCGCTTGCAGCGCGATCGCCCCTTGCCCGACGGCGGGGATGAACGTCATCGGGTCCAGCCGCTCCGTCGCCTCGTCCTCGCGCCCCAGCCGCACCAGTCCGGCCGCAGCGAGCACCAGTGCGTCGTATTGCCCCTCGTGCATCTTTCGAATCCGCGTGCCCACGTTGCCCCGGACGCCCTCAACCGCGAGGTCCGGCCGCAGCGAGCGCACCAGCGCCGCCCGGCGTGGGCTCCCCGTCCCGACGACGGCGCCGGCTGGCAGCTCGGCCAGCGTCGCGCCGGACCGGCTCACGAGCACGTCGCACGGGTCTTCGCGCTCCAGCACGGCCGCTATCGTCAGCCCCTCCGGCCCCGTCGCGGACATGTCCTTCAGGCTGTGCGCCGCCATGTCGATGCGCCCGTCCAGCAGCGCGGCCTCCAGCTCCTTGGTGAACACGCCGAGCCCAAGCTCCGACAACGGCGTCTCCTGGGAAGCGTCTCCGGTGGTGGTCACGACCTGCACGTCGACGGTGATGTCAGGGTATGTGGCCTGCAGCGCGTCGACGGCCCGCTGCCCCTGCGCCAGCGCGAGGGGGCTGCCGCGCGTCCCCACGACGATGCGGCTGCGCAGTCCGCTCATGGCTACACCCGCTCGGCGGAGGTACCGCTCGGGTCTTCCTCGCCGTCGGCCGGCTCGCCGTCCGGCTGCGCATCGTCCAGCCGGAAGAGCCACCGCAGCGTCTGGATGTCCTCCGGGCGGCCCTCTGCCTTCACCCGCGTCACGGGGTTGTGCAGCAGCTTGTTCACCAGCGCGCGGCTCAGCGCCGACACCGTCTCCTGGTCGGCGTCCGTCAAGTGCGACAGCCGCCGGAGCGCCCGCTCCAGCTCCCGCTCCCGCAGCGACTCCGCCTGCTCCCGCAGGTCCACCAGCGTCGGCACCACCCTCAGCGAGTCCCACCACTCGTGGAACCGCGTCACCTCGTCCTCGACGATGGCCTCCACCCGCGCGGCCTCCTGCTGGCGCCGCTGCCGGTTGACCTCGGCCACCCTGTCGAGGTCGCTCATGTCCGCCAGCGTCACCCCCGCGACGTCCCGCACCGCCGGGTCGACGTCCCGGGGCAGCGCCGCGTCCAGCAGCAGCAGCGGCCTGCCGTTCCGCGCCGCGCCCGCCACGTCCCCGCGCGTCACCACGTAGTCCAGCGACCCTGTGGCCGAGATGACGACGTCGTGCGTCGCCAGCGCCGTCTGCAGCTCGTCCAGCGGCAGCACCTCGGCCCCGCCGAGGTCGACCGCCAGTTCCGCCGCTCGATGCGGCGTCCGGTTCATCACCGTCAGCTGGCCGATGCCCGCGTTCTGCAGCGCCAGCGCCGCCAGCCTGCCCGCCTCGCCCGCGCCGACGACGAGCCCGTGCGCCCCGTCCAGCCGGCCCAGCGTCCGCCGAGCCAGCTCCACGAACGCGTAGCTGACCGACTGCGCGTTCCGCCCGATGTCCGTGTCGTGCCGCGCGCGCTTGCCGACGCGCAGGGCCTGATGGAAGGCGTGCGTCAGCGGCGAGTGCGCCGTCTTGGCCGCAACCGCCGCCCCGAAGGCCTCCCGCACCTGTCCCAGCACCTCGGACTCGCCGAGGATCATGGAGTCCAGGCTGCACGTCACCCGGAACAGGTGCCGCGCCGCCGCGTCGTGGTGGTACGCGTACACGTACGGCGCCACGCCGTCGTACCCGATGCCGTACGCCGCCAGCGTCCTCGCCGCCGCCTCGCGCGCGTCCTCCACGTCCTCCGCCAGCGTGTAGAACTCCGTCCGGTTGCACGTGTGCAGCACGACCGAGTGCCCGGACACGTCCGCCAGCCTCCGGTTCGCGCCCGCCAGGTCCCCGCCCACGACGGCGAGCTGCTCCAGCGCCTCCAGCGGCGCCGTGCGGTGGTTCACTCCCACGACGGCCAGCTTCACGGCGCCACCGCCTTCACCCAGTGCGGCCACGACTCCAGCAGCTCCGTCAGCCGGGCCTCCGCCCGCTCTGTTTCGCCGTTCTGAAACAGATCCAGCACCTCCGCGTTCAGCGACGCTTGCCAGCCCTCCGGGTCGACGGTCACCGACCGCCCCCGCAGGTCCGCCCGCACGCGCGCCGTCATCTCGGCGAGGTCCGCGAAGGCCAGCGCGTCGTTCGCCTCCAGCGACTCCCGCAGCTTGCGCGCCAGCGCCGGCGCCAGCCCGCCCGTCGACATCGCCAGCGTCACCGGCCCCCGCCGCACGATGCTCGGCGCGATGAACGTGCACAGGTGCGTCACGTCGACGACGTTCAGCGGCACGTTCCGCTCCGTCGCCTCCCGCGACACCGCCTCGTTCACGTCCGAATCGTCCGTCGCCGCGATGGCGATGAACGCCCCCGCCAGGTCGCCCGGCTCGTAAGCCCGCTCGACCAGCGTCACCTCGCCGGCGTCCGCCAGCGCGCGCACGCCCGCCGTGCACTCCGGCGTCACGACGATCACCTCGGCGCCGGCGTCGAGCAGCCCCTCCACCTTGCGCTCCGCGATCGTCCCTCCGCCGATGACGACGCACCGCCGTCCCTCGACCGTGAGGAACACCGGGTAGTGCTTGTGGGTGGCCGTCCGCTGCGCCATGTGTTCTCCGTTGCCCTCGTCGCTACACGAAATAGCGGACGCGCGTCTTCTTGTACTCGCGCGTGCTGTACAGCAGGATGTAGTCGTCGACGCCCGTCAGCTCGCTCAACTCCTTCGCGACGGTCTCGCACCGCGCGCGGCTGGTCGCGTGGATCATCGCGAAGTGGCTGTACGGCCAGTCCTCGAACACCGGGCGCTCGTAGCAGTGGCTCACCCACCGCGAGTTCGCCAGCGCCTGCCCCACCTCCAGCTTCCGCTCCTCGGGCACCCGCCACACGCTCATCGCGTTCGAGCGGAAGCCCGCCTTCCGGTGGTGCAGCACCGCGCTGTACCGCCGCATCACGCCCCGCGCCTCGAAGTCGCGCATGATGTCGAACAGCCCCGCCGGCGTCAGCCCCAGCCGCGCCGACATCTTGTCGAACGGCCGCACGTCCAGCGACAGGTCCTCCTGCACCTCGCGCACCACCTCGATCTCGTACTCCGTCAGGGGTTCCACCTGGTTCCACCGCGCGTTGTCCGGGCGGTAGTCGGCGGCGTTTCCCTCCTCGTTCACCATGTCGAAGTTCACGCCGATCTTGAAGAACCGCAGCGTCGGCAGCAGCCGCCACGACTCGACGTGCGTCTCCTCCGCCATCCGCGCCGCCGTCTCCTCCAGGCTCTCGTACGGTGGCACCGCGAGCGTGAACCACAGGTTGTACTCGTGCCCCACCCGCGCGTAGTTGTGGCTGACGCCCGGGTGCTTGTTGATGGCCAGCGCGCCCTTGTGCAGCAGCTCGTCCGGGTACCGGAACGCGATGAGCGACGTCTTGTAGCCCAGCCGCCGCGTGTCGAAGATGCCGCTGATCTGCCGCACTACGTTCTCCCGCCGCATGCGCCGGATCCGCTCGATGACGTCGTCCTCCTCCAGCCCCAGCTCCCGCGCGATGGCCATGTACGGCTGCTCGTCCATCGGAAACGCAGTCTGGATGACGTTCAGCACCTGCCGGTCGTGCAGGTCCATCTCCGCCGAGCGGGTGTCCTCCGCCGGCGCAGCGCTAGGCGCCTGCCTTGTTGCCATTTCGGCTCCTTTCGTACGCGTCCACCATGGCGATCATGATCACGTCGGCTATCGTCTCCACCTGGTGCCACGCCTGCGCCAGCGTGTCGGCGTCCGACGTCCCGCGCCGCGCCATCGAGCGCACCGATTCCGTCAGCGGCGTCCGGAAGAACACGAACGCCTCCATCAGCTCCCGCAGGGTCAGCCCTCGCTGCGTCAGCGCCTCGCCGTACTCCTCGCCGATGACCCGCACTTCGTCGAGGGCCTGCGCCGAGGGCCGCTTCCGCTCCAGCAGGCTCTCCGTCACGTCCAGCAGCCGCCGCCCGAAGAGCCGCAGCCGCCCACGCGTGGCCTCGTCCATCTCCTCGTACCACGGGAAGCTCACCAGCCGGTCGCCGTGGATGAGCCGCCGGATCCGCCGCGTCGTCACCGTCGTGATCGTCTGCGACGGCATCACGCGCCCCGACGGCGACTCCGCCGCGCGCTGCATCGCCGCCACCAGGTCCTCGCGAAGGAACCGGCGGTGGCCGCCCGGCGTCCGGAACGCGCGGATGACGCCCTGGTCCGCCCAGTTCCGCAGCGTTGACTCGTTCACGCCCAGCATCCGGCAGGCGTCGCCCAGCGACACCCACCGCCCGCTCGATTGCCGTCTCTCCGTCTGCTGCATCCCGACCCGCAAAAAATCTAGGAAAATCTAAGGATTCTTGGGTTTTGGCAAAACTATACAAAGGTATCATGTACGGTAGTGAACGTCAACACAATCTGCGAATTCGCTTCCCCCTTGCGGGGGAAGGTCACGAAGGAAGTGCTTCGCCCCTACGCGCCCCGCGCCGGCCACGCCGCCTCGTGGTGCCCGAGCGGCACAGTCGGGCGCTCCCACCGCGCCGCCGTCTCCGAGAGCTCCACCACCGGCGCCAGGTGCCGCAGCGACCCCAGCGGCGTCTCGCTCGTCGTCGACCACCGCTCGACCTCGTCGCCGGAAAAGTCCTCCGGCACGCCCGCCAGCGCCGACTCTGCGACCTGCCCCCGGTTCACCAGCCACCGCCCCGTCTGCGCCAGCGACGCCCGCACCAGCCAGCTCCCGCCCTCCGTCGCCCGGCGGTGCAGCGCCACCATCGTCCCGAAGGCCATCAGGTATCCCGTCAGGTAGTCGATCGCCGAGACCGGGTAGAACTGCGGCCCCGGCGCCTCGCCCGGGAACAGCTCACCCTGCCGGTCCGTGATGCCGCTCACCGTCTGGATCACCGTGTCGAACCCGCGCCGGCCCGCCCACGGCCCCACGCGCCCGAACGCCGACAGCGACACGTACACGAGCCCCGGCCGCAACGCCGCCAGATCCTCCGGCGAGAGCCCTCGCTCCGCCAGCGTCCCCGGCCGGTACCCCTGCGAGAACACGTCCGCGTCACGCACCAGCCCCAGCAGCGTCTCCCGGTCCGCCGCCTCCCGAAGGTCGAGCTGCGCCGAGAGCTTTCCGTGGCCCGTGTCCATCTCCTGCCCCGGGTGGCTGGGCAGGTGCGCGCCCGTGATGCGCAGCACGTCGGCCCCATGCTCGGCCAGCGTCCGCGCACAGCTCGGCCCCGCCAAGACGCGCGTCAGGTCGAGCGCCCGAACGCCCGAGAGCGGCCTCGCGCCCTCCGGCAGCGGCTCCGGCGGACTGTCCCCGATTCTGTCGATCTCGATCAGCGGCAACGTCGCCACCGCCGCCGACTGCGGGTGCTCGGCCCACTCGGCCATCGAGCGCACCATGCCGCCCGCGCCCTTGGCCGCGATGATTGCCTCCTCCAGTTCCAGCCCCCTCCACTTGGCGACAGCCTTCGTCACCGCCGCCCGGTCCTCCTCGACGCCCAGCACGCCGAGCGCCGCGTCCCGGTGGTTGACGAAGTTGCAGTGCAGGTAGCTCCACCGCCCGTCGGCCGTCGGGTACACCCCGGATACGGGCGCCCGCTCGCCCGGCACCCGCGCGCCGTCCAGCCTCATGTACCGGCTGCTCCGCAGTGACGCCGTCGCCCGCCGCGCATCGACGGCCACCGACTGCCGCTGCCCCGTGCGCAGCTCCCACAGCGCGGACACCGCCAATCCCACGGCCCCCACCGCCGCCGCCGAGGTCTCGCCGATGCGGAACGGCGTCGGCAGGATGGGGTCGGCCCCTCCGCTGAACTCCACACCGGCGGACAGCCCCGCGCTCCAGCCGACGGTCATCAGGATGCTCGATAGCGCCTGGTCGGACATGGTGGACGCTCCCTAGTCGAGGTATGCCTCAGGGTGGACTGGATTATATGCGGGCATACATCCGGGCGCCATTTCCCGGCGGCTCGCGGCCTCGATCGCTCCGGCCGACGGCGTCACCGCCCATCAGTGGCGTCGTCTGGGCTGCGTGTGGCCTCGTGGGCCTTGCGGACCTCCTCCACCAGCCTCTCCACCGACTCCCGCTCTTCGCTGTGGCCGAAGTACACGGCCTCGTCTTTGAAGTCCACCGTTATCGCGGCGCAGTGCATGTTCTGCGTTTTCGTGCCCCTGTCACCCAACCATTGCCCCACACCAAACGCCATGAACGCCATCACGATAACCCCGATGTGAAGTCCCCACTCAATCCCCGATCTAGGATCGAAGGGTTCGCAGTTCAACGTGCCGCCAGCAGGTCCTCCGGAACAAGACTCGATGGAGACGCCCAACCAATTCAGGACGTGTGTCCCCAGTGCGAGCAGAAAGAAACCGGAAGCGCCAATGGCTGTAATGCTCCCGGTCCCCATGAACAGACCGCCGGGCGCTTTCAGGAACCAGTTTGACCCGCCCGTTTTCACGGTCTGCCGGTCAGCCCAAACGGACGAGATCCTCTCGAGGGCAATCGCCCTTTCCGGGAGCTTCAGGCTCCGCCGCGTAAGCAGCACCCCTCTCTCCTGGTAGAGCGTCTCCTCCGGCGCCGGAGCCGCCGCCTGTCCTGCGGCGGGCTGGCCTTCGGGGGCGGTTTCCGGGGCCGCCGTCTCTTCAGCCCGCTCGGTGCGCGGCGTCCGCGATTGGGCCCGTTCCGGCTCTGCCCTGGCCGGACGTTCCGGCGCGGCCTCCGGCGCGCCCTCGGTCCTCCAGGTCAGGTCCCAGAACGGAGAGGACAAAAAGTTGCGCCAGGCCGCGTTCAGGTCGCTATCCCTGACAGGGCCCGGCTCGCCGGAGCCGAACCATCGTGGAGTGGGGGCCGCCAGCCAGGGCCGGGCCGCATCCAGGGCGATGGCATAGGTCAACATGGAATCGTCCCCGCCGTCCGCCGGATCGGGCCCAGACAGGAGCTCCCGGAAACCAAGCCACTGGCCAATCGCGTCTTCCCCGGCTTTCGTTGGCTGCAGCATGCCCCCGTGGATTGGCGACGCAATCAACAAATATACGAAGCCAATGACCGCGCCCAGGATGGCGTTCACCCACCACGTGGACAGCCAGAGGGCCAGCCAAAGCCCGCCGCCAACGCCCATCAAGACCCCGGCCAGTATTGCCCACTCCTCTCCCTCTCCGAACTTCTCCCTCTTTACCCGCAGCGGGTTGTCATGGAAAAGGCCCTGGGACTGGAGGAACTCCCCCAGATCGTCGCCGATGGCATCCTTGTGCTCGTACATCCCGTCGCGCAGCGCCTTGACCGATGTGGGGCCGGACGGCAATCTGTCGCATATCAACCGTTCCCAATCAAACGGCGCGGAGCCCTGCTGCGACAGCCGGTATCTGTAGCCGTCCGCCCCTCTGACGCAGTCCAGCTGCAGCGTGCCGCGCTGGGCCATCTCGACAATCGCCGCCAGCAGCGTCCGGCCGTTGACCTCCCGGTCTTCCAGCACGGACACCGCCGCCGCCGGCAACACCGTGAGCTCCCGCTCCACCAGCTCCGCTGAATCCCTGTACTCGGTCCTCCGCGAGGGCCGGTACTTGAGCCACATCACCACTATGATCAGCAGCGCGACGGCGACGCCTATGACCCGGAAGCCCCAGGCGATCAGGTGCTGCCAGCCCATATCGCGGTAGTCCGGGAAGCCGGTCTCGGCGATAGCCCCGCCGGGGTCCAGCGCCAGCAACACGCCAATGACGGCAAGGGTTGCAAGGGTTGTCCATACCTTCTCCATCGCTTCCCATCCTTCCTGCCCTCGCAAGCCTCCATGGGCCGCGCCGGAGCTATACGACTTGCGCCCGATGGGACAGGGCACCCATGCTTCACACAGACAACCGGAGACTTAACGCGCATTCTAACAAAAATATTGACAAAATCCTTTCGGAAAAAGGGGTAACTACTCGCCCTGACGTCACTCCTCTGGCAGTCACTTTCACTCTGTCTGGAACGCGTAATTTCAATGTAACGTGTATGCATCGGATTGGCGCCGGGAGAGGCCAGCATCCTGCAAGAGTAGTACAATGCGCAGCATCACCCCCATACGCGGATGTGTGCCCCGCCCGGTTTGTCCCCGGCCGAGGGTGTGGGAGGCCGACGTGCAGGGCCCGTTCTGGTGGAGGACGCTGCTCAAGCTGCCCGGGCGCAGCATGCAACAGGACCGCGCGCGTCTCCTGAGGCGGCTCGCGGGCCGCTTCCCCGCCCGAGTCGTCGACGCCATCGCGCAGACCCCGCGCGAGGACATGGTCCCGCCCGAGTACCGGGACCTCGCCTACCGCGACGGCCCCCTGCGCATCGGGCACGGCCAGACCATCTCCCAACCCACCATGGTCGCCATCATGACCGAGGCGATCGACCCGCAACCGTGGGAGCGCGTCCTGGAGGTCGGCGCCGGCAGCGGCTACCAGGCTGCCGTGCTCGCGCGGCTCGCCGCCCACGTCGTGACGGTCGAGCGCGTCCCGGAGCTGGCGCAGCTCGCCGCCCGGCAGCTGGACGCCCTCGGCTACGCGGACCGCGTCACCGTCCGGGAGGCCGGCGGCATCCTCGGCTGCCCGGAGGAGGCTCCCTTCGACGCCATCATCGTCTCCGCCGCCGCGCCGTCGCCGCCCAGGGCCCTGCTCGACCAGCTTACGCCCGGCGGCCGCCTGCTCGTCCCCGTCGGCTCCCGCAAGGAGCAGCGGCTGCTCCTGCTCACCCGCACCCCGGAAGGCCACACCACCCGCTTCTGCGGCGAGTGCCGCTTCGTCCCCCTCATCGGCCCCGGCGGCTGGCCCGAGGAGGACCCTGCCTAGCTGGACATCGTGGCGCGCCCGTTGCCCCGTGCTATACTGTGCGGACTATGGCAAATGTTGGCTTGCAAACGAAACACCTGCTGTCGATGGCCGACCTCACCCCGGCCGAGGTCTGCGCCCTCGTCGAGCGCGCCCGCGACATCAAGCGGGCGCCCGGCTCCGCGAAGCCGATGCAGGGCAAGACCGTCGCCCTCCTGTTCGAGAAGCCGTCCCTACGCACGCGCGTCAGCTTTGAGATCGGCGTCGCCAACCTCGGCGGCAACTGCATCTATCTCAGCCCGGCCGAGGTCGGCATCGGCGGCCGCGAGGCCGTCAGCGACGTCGCTCAGGTGCTCTCGCGCTACGTCAACTGCATCGTCTACCGCTGCTTCGCCCACGCCACCCTCGTGGAGCTCGCCCAGTACGCCTCCGTGCCCGTCATCAACGCCCTCTCCGAGGACGAGCACCCCTGCCAGACCCTCGCCGACCTCACGACGGTGCTGGAGCAGCGCGGCTCGCTCCCCGGCACTACTCTTGCCTACGTCGGCGACGGCAACAACGTCGCCCGCAGCCTCGGCATCGGCTGCGCGTCCGTCGGCATCCACTACCGCATCGCCTCGCCCGACGGCTACGGCCTCACCGCCGACGACCAGCGCGCCATCGAGGCCATCGCCGCCGCCAACGGCGGAAGCGCAACCTTCGTGCGCGACCCCCGCGAGGCCGTCGACGGCGCCAACGTCGTCTACACCGACGTGTGGGCCAGCATGGGCCAGGAGGAAGAGGCCGCCGTCCGGCGTGAGGTCTTCATGGAGTACCAGGTCAACCCGGATCTCATGGCCCATGCGGCGCCGGACGCCGTCTTCATGCACGACCTGCCCGCCCACTACGGCGAGGAGGTCCCCCACGGCTTCCTGGACGGCCCCCAGTCCGTCGTCTTCGACCAGGCGGAGAACCGCCTGCACGCGCAGCAGGCGCTCCTGGAGGCAATCTTTGGCTAGGGCGGCGTCCACCGAGGAAACGTATACGGGGCAGGACGCGGGCGTGATGCCCGTGGTCGCCATCGTCGGCCGCCCCAACGTCGGCAAGTCCACCCTTTTCAACCGCCTCACTGGCCAGCGGCGCGCCGTCGTCGCCGATGAGGCCGGCACCACCCGCGACCGCGTCATCACCCCCATGGAGGGCCCCAACCGCAACTTCTTCCTCGTCGACACCGGCGGCATCGACCTTGGCGCCGGCGGCCCCATCGGCGGCAAGGTCTACCGGCAGGTCCGCGCCGCCCTCGAGGATGCCGACGTCATCGTCTTCCTGACTGACGCCGTCGACGGCCTGCAGCCCGCCGACGCGGAGATCGCCGACAGCCTCCGGCGCCTGAACGCCCCCATCGTCACCGCCGTCAACAAGACGGAGGGCACGCGCCGCCGCTTCAACGTCTCGGAGTTCTACAGCCTCGGCCTTGGCGACCCCATCCCCATCAGCGCCATCAAGGGCGAGGGCATGGCCGACCTCCTCGACGCCATCGAGGACGAGCTGCCGCCCGGCGGCGACGCGGAGCTCGACGAGGGCTTCCTGCGCCTTGCCATCGTCGGCCGCCCCAACGTCGGCAAGTCCAGCCTGATGAACGCCATCACCGGCGAGGAGCGCGCCATCGTCGACGAGACCCCCGGCACCACCCGCGACTCCCTCGACGCCTGGGTCAGCTACGACGGCAACCCACTTCTGCTCATCGACACCGCCGGCATGCGCCGCCGCGGCCACATCGTGCCGGGGCCGGAGAAGTTCAGCGTCCTCCGCTCCCTCCAGGCTATCGAGCGCTGCAACGTCGCCGTTCTCGTCATGGACGCTACGGAACTCGCCACGTCCCAGGACGTCCATGTCGCCGGCTACGTCCTCGAGACCTACCACGCCATGCTCGTCGCCGTGAACAAGTGGGACCTCGCCCGTGAGAAGGGCATGCACGAGACCGAGGTCATCCAGGAAATCCGCAAGAAGCTCCACTGGGCCCCCTACGTGCCCATCCACTTCGTCTCCGCCCTCACCGGCGAGGGCCTCGACAGCCTGCTGACCACCGCCCAGGAGCTCTACAACGAGCAGGCCACCGAGGTCGGCGCCGCCGAGCTCAACACCACTATCGTCGAGGCAATGGCCAAGCACCCACCCCGCTCGCTGGGCCGCCGCCAGCTCCGCCTCTACCGCGGCGAGCAGAGCCAGGTGCACCCCCTCGGATTCACGCTCTACGTCAACAACCCGGAGATCGTGCACTTCTCCTACCGCCGTTACCTGCTCAACACGATCCGCAACGCCTTCTCCATCCGCCGCGTCCCCATCCGCCTCGAGCTGCGCAAGGGCGCGAGGAGGCGCGGGGCATGAACGAAGTCGCCGTCTACGTGCTGGTGATCGCGGCGTCCTACCTGCTCGGCGCCGTCCCGTGGGGCCTGCTCATCGGCCGCTGGACCCGCGGCGTCGACATCCGCGAGACGGGCAGCGGCAACATCGGCAGCAGCAACGTGCTCCGCACTGCTGGCGCGAAGGCCGCCGTCGCCGCCCTCCTCCTCGACGTCGCGAAGGGCGCCGTCCCCGTCCTCGCCGCCCGCGCCGTCGCCGACGCCGCCGGCATGACGAGCGCCCAGGGCGCTGGCCTGCAAGCCGCCGCCGCGCTGTCCGCCCTCGCTGGCCACAGCTGGCCCGTCTACCTGAAGTTCAGCGGCGGCAAGGGCGTCGCGACGGGCGTCGGCGGCCTCTTCGTCCTGTACCCGTTGGGCGGCCTCGTCGCCCTCGTCTCCGCCCTCATTCTCATGCGCCTGACGCGCTACATCTCGCTCGGCAGCATCATCGGCGTCACCATCGGCGCCGGCTCGCTGGTCCTCTTCTGGCTCCGTGGCGACTTCCACTGGGCCTACGCGCTCCACGGCGTCGTCGGCTGGGCCATCATTGTCGGCCGCCACCACGGCAACATCCGCCGCCTGATCTCCGGCACCGAGGCCCGCCTCGGCGACTCCGCGGCCCCGCCGCAGCCGCAGCTCGAGGGGTGATGATGACCCAGGTGACGGTTGTGGGCACGACGAGCTGGGGCACGACCCTCGGCATCCTCCTCGCCCGCCGCGGCGTCCCCGTCACCCTCCTCGCGCGCACCGCGGGCGAGGCCGACGCCCTCGCCCGCGACGGCGAGAACCGCCGCCTGCTGCCCGGCGTCGCCTTCCCGCACGCCCTTCTGCCATCGGCGGACGTCGACATCGCTCTCGACGGCGCGGACCTCGTCGTCCTCGCCACGCCCGCCCAGCGCCTCCGCGAGAACGTGTCCAACCTGAAGCCCCACGTCCGGCCCGAGACCGTCTTCCTGAGCGCCATCAAGGGTCTCGAGCGCGACACCGGCCTCCCCATGACCCAGGTCCTCCGGGCCGAGCTCCCCGAAGCTGCCGATGGCCGCGTGTGCGTCCTCTCCGGTCCCAACCTCTCCCAGGAAGTCGTCGAAGACAAGCCCTCCTCTGCCGTCATCGCCTGCTCGGACGCCTCCGTCGCCGGGTGGGTGCAGGAGCTCTACAACACGCCCACCTTCCGGGTCTACACCAGCGACGACGTCATCGGCGTGGAGCTCGGAGGCGCGCTGAAAAACGCCATCACCATCGCCGCCGGCATCAGCGATGGCCTCGGCTACGGCGCAAACGCGAAGGCCGCCCTCATAACGCGGGGGCTTGCCGAGGTCACCCGCCTGGGCGTCGCGTGCGGCGCGAAGCCCCTCACCCTCTCCGGCCTCTCCGGCCTTGGCGACATGGCCGCGTCCAGCTTCAGCGACCTCAGCCGCAACCGCTACGTGGGAGAGCAGGTGGGGCAGGGCAGGCCGTTGACGGAAGTGTTGGGCGGTATGGTGCACGTCGCGGAGGGGGTGGACACCATTCGGGCCGCCCTGCACCTCGCGGAGAGGTACGGCATAGAGATGCCGATCACGGAGATGACCTCGCGCATCCTCTTCGAGGGCGTGGACCCGCGAGAGGCAACTGTGCGGCTGCTGAACCGCACCCCCGGTCAGGAGTGGCCGTCCGCCCTCGCCTAGCCGCCCGGCCTCACCGAGTCCGGCGAAACGCCAGCGCCAGCCAGTCCTCCGTCTGCTGCGTCTCCAGCTCCTCGAATCCCGCCGCCAGCATCGCCTCCCGCACCTCGTCCCCGCGCTCATCGAGCACGCCCGAAGCGATCAGCGTCCCGCCCATCCGCAGCGTCGCGGCAATCTCCCCCGCTAGCTCGACGAGCACCTTCGCCGAGATGTTCGCGACGGTCAGGTCCAGCCCCTCAGCCTGCGGATGGGGCAGCGTCCCGCGTGCGATGCGCACCCTGCGCGAAAGCCCGGCCGCCTTCAGGTTCCGCCGCGACGATCGAATGGCGTCCGCCGCCGTGTCCAGCGCCAGCGCCCACTCGGCCCCCAGCAGCAGCGCCGCCTGCGCCAGCAGCCCGCTCCCCGTGCCGAGGTCGAGAATGCGCATCCCCGGCTCGATGCGCCGTTCCAGCTGCTCCAGGCACATGCGCGTCGTCGGGTGGTGCCCCGTTCCGAAGGCCAGCCCCGGGTCCAGCGTCAGCACGATGTCGCCCTCCTCGGCCTCGTGCTCGTGCCACGTCGGGACGACCACCAGCCGCGCCCCGATGCGCAGGGGCCGGAAGTGCGCCTTCCACGCCTCCTCCCACTCCCACAGTGAGACCGTCCGCACCTCCAGCGGTGAGAGCGGCTTGATCAGCCCCATGAGCTGCACCCCCGCCTGAATGCGCGCGACCCGGTCGGCAGAGCGCCGGTCCTGCGGCACGTACGCCCGCACGACGA
>JAPPNT010000174.1:13906-17991 GCA_028873745.1 Chloroflexota bacterium
CTCGCCCTCATCCGGGTTGAACCCGCCCGCCTCCTCGACGACGACCTGCCGGCGCCCGTACCGCTGGAACAGCTCCACCAGTGGCTCAACCAGCTCCGGTGACGCCTCGACGGACAGCTCTAGCCAGTCCAATAGGCACACTCCATGAAGGAGGATGTTGATGGGAAGTGAACTGCCGGTGTCACGTGAAGGAACTCCGGGATGAAGCTGACGGTCACGCGGCCTAGCTGCTCTCGCCGGTCAGGACGTCCTTCAGCTTCCGGAACCACGACTTCACGCCGTTGGCCGCGTACGCCTCTTCGTCCTGCTCCAGCGACTCCGACAGCTCCTCGAACAGCTCACGTGTGCGCGGGCTCATCTTCTGCGGCGTCATCACGGAGACGAGGCCGATGAGATCGCCGTACCGCCCGTTGTGCAGGTTCGGCACGCCCTTGCCCCGCTTGCGCAGGACCGCGCCCGAGTGCACACCGGCGGGCACCTCAAAGGTCTCCAACTCGCCGTCCAGCATCGGGATCTCGATGGTCGTGCCAAGCGCCGCATTGGCCACGTTGAGCGGCAGGTCGAAGACCAGGTGCTCCTTGTCGCGGCGGAAGAACGGGTGCGGTTTCACCGTCAGGCTCACGAAGACGTCGCCGGGCCGGCCGCCGTTGACGCCCGCGTCGCCCTCGCCGGAGAGCCGGACGCGCATGCCGTCCTCGACGCCCGCGGGCACGTTGACCATCACCTTCCGCGTCGACCGCTCCCGTCCCGATGCCTTGCACGTCGCGCACGGAGTCAGGATCACCTTCCCAAGCCCCCGGCACGAGGAGCAGGCCACCACCTGCACAAACTGCCCAAATACGCTGCTCTGCGTCCTGCGCACCTGCCCGGAGCCGCCGCAGTTCGAGCAATGTTCCTTATCCGTACCCGGCTCCGCCAGCTCCCCGTTGCACCGGGTGCAAATCTCCTGCCGGGATATCTGCACCTCGCGCTCAATGCCCATCGCTGCTTCCTCGAAGCCGATAGTCATCGAGTACTGCAGGTCGCGGCCCTTCGCCGATGCGTTGGCGTTGCCCCGGAAGCCGCCGAAGAAGGCGTCGAAGATGTCCCCGACGCCGCCCGGGAAGTCGAATCCGTCGAACCCGCGCCCCGGCCAACCGCCGTTCGGGTCGATGTCCGCCCGCCCGAACCGGTCGTACATCCGCCGCTTCTCCGGGTCGATGAGGACCTGGTACGCCTCGTTGATCTCCTTGAAGCGCTCGGCGGCGTCCTTGGCCTTGTTGCGGTCCGGGTGCCACTCCATGGCAAGCCCGCGAAACGCACGGCGGATGTCTTCCTCCGTCGCGTCCCGCGACACACCCAGGAGATTGTAGTAGTCCTTCTGCGTTGCCATTGGTCGTGCGGCTTCCCGTCTTCAATGTCCGGGGCAAGTGGGCGCATGCGGATTCATTGTAACACGCAGCCGAGGCCCACAGACGCCTCAGGCGGCCCCTAAGACGCCGTGGATTCCGTAGTTGAGTCAGCGTCGCCGTTCCCGATGTCCGCGTCACCGTTCTCGGCCGCTTCCTCCGAAGGCTCCGCGGCAACGTTCCCGTTGCCGACCGTCACCAACGCCGGGCGAAGCAAACGGCCGCTCACCGTGTAGCCTCGCTGTACGACGTCCACCACGGCGCCGAAGACGCCGTCCACCTCAGTCACGGCCTGGTGCAGGTTCGGGTCAAAGGTCTGCCCCGGCTGCACGTCCATCGCCTCGAGGCCACGGGCGACCAGCATCGCCTCCAGCTTCTTGTAGACGAACCAGATGCCCTCGACCCAGGTGAGCGACAGCAGGTTCTGCGGCACGCTGCCGAAGGCGCGCTCCAGGTCGTCCAGCACGGAGAGCGTCTGCTGCATCAGCGCCGCCGACGCCCACTGCGCCATCTCCTCCTGGTCGCGCTCCACCTGCCGCCGGAAGTTCTGCAAGTCGGCCTGCGCGCGCTGCCAGTTGGCCATGTAGCGCTGCGCCCGCTCCTCGAGCTCCTGCACCCGCGCCGAGAGCTCCGCAACGTCGGGCTCGCCGGCCTGCGCCTCGTCCGCAGAATTGTTTGGGGCCTCCGGTGCGTCGCCCGTGGCCCCTTGTTCGCGTTCCTGCTGTTCCATGCCGCTCCTAGGGCGCGATCCCCGCCTCTTCCAGCATGCCGCTCATCAGCGACGACACGTAGTGCACCCCGGCGATCGTCCGCTCGTAGTGCATGCGCATGGGCCCCACGATGCTCACGGTGCCGAACATCTGCCCCTCGACGCCGTAGCGCGTGATGACCAGGCTCATCGGCTTGAGGGCGTCCTCCCGGTTCTCGCCGCCGATGACGATGCGCATCTCGCCGACGCCCGGCCGCTCCGTCAGCACCGCCTGCGCCAGCCGCCGGCTCTCCAGCGCGTCGATGAGCCCGCGCACCTGCGATCCCCCGTTGAACTCCGGCTGCTCGATCAGTTGCCGCAGCCCCTCGACGATGTAGTCCGCGAAGGCCGCGCCGTCCTCTTCCTCGAGGATGCGCAGCGTGGTGTCCAGCACCTCGCGCTCCAACGCCGAGTCCGCGATGTCCCAGCCGCGCACCTCGCCGTACGAGAGCCCGCGCACCCGGCTGTTCAGCCGGTTGGCCAGCGACGTCAGCTGTTCCTCGGACACGGGCTCCGACAGCGGGACCAGCTCCTTCCGAAGCCGCGCCTCCTGCAGCACGAGCACCTGCATCACCAGCAGCTCGTCCAGGTACACAAGCTGCAGGTTGCGGACGCGCGTCTGCACCGTCCGTGGCATGCTGACCAGCGCCATGTTGTTCGCGAGCTGCGCCAGCAGCCGCGCCGACAGCCGCGCCCACGCGTCGACGTCCCGGCCCGCGCCCGCGAACTGCGCCCGCAGGTTGCGCTTGACCCCGCCCGGCAACTCCGGCGTGCCCGCCAGCGCCTCGACGTAGTAGCGGTAGCCCCGGTCCGTCGGCACGCCGCCCGCCGAGTGGTGAGGGCGGCTGATGTAGCCCTCTTCCTCCAGCACCGCCATCTCGTGCCGCACCGTCGCCGGGCTCACGTCCAGCCCCGAGTGCCGCGTCACGACGTCCGAGGGCACGGGCACAGCCGTCCCCACGTACTGCGAGAGGATGATCTTGAGGATGGTTTCCTGCCGGGACGAAAGGCGTTCCTGCATGGCATTCACCCACGCGGCGCTGCGATTCCAGATACAAAAACCTAGCATCGCCCGGCGCGCGGTGTCAAGGCGATTTTGCACCTCTGACGCCGCACAAACGACGAGGGGGGCGACTCTCGCCGCCCCCCTCGTCGTTCTACCGGGTCTGCGTGTCTGCGCTAGCCCTCAACCGTCGCGCAGATGACGTACACGTCCAGCGTCCAGCTGCCGCTCTGCGGCGAGACTTCCGCCGCGCTGGCCGTCCAGCCGAGCGGCTTGTCGCCGGGCACGCCCGAGGGGGCGTTGGCCGTCAGGGCGACGCCCTCAGTGGCGCCGGAGAGCGACGCGCCGCCCGCGATGGCGAAGAGGTTCTCGCCCGCGTCCGAGCACATCGCGGAGACGTTGGACTTGTCCTCACTGGTGTTGGTGCTGCTGACGCGCACCAGGGTCAGGTTGCTGATGCCGGGCTTGCCCTGGATGCCCTGCGGGCCGTGCGGGCCCTCGGCGCCCTCGAGTCCGGGCGCGCCGCGGTCACCGGCCACGCCCTGGGGGCCGGCGGGGCCTGCGGGACCCTGCGGGCCCTCGGGGCCTGCCGGGCCCATCGGGCCCTCGTCGCCCTTGATGCCCTGGGGGCCGGTGGCGCCCTGTGCGCCGGGCGTGCCGGGCTCACCCTGCGCGCCCTGGGGACCGGTCTCACCCTGGAGGCCGCGCTGGCCGGGCGGGCCCTGCTCGCCCTGCTCGCCCTGGACGCCCTGGATTCCCTGGACGCCCTGCGGGCCGACGTCGCCCTGCGGGCCGCGCGCGCCGATGGGGCCCTGCGGTCCGGTGGGGCCCTGGGCGCCCTGCGGCCCAGGCGGGCCACCCGGCGTTCCGGGCTCACCCTGATCGCGCTGCGGGGCCTGATCGCCCTGCGGGCCTTCCGGAGCCTCTGTCCCACGCGGGCGCTTCG
>JAPPNT010000174.1:18001-18737 GCA_028873745.1 Chloroflexota bacterium
TCCGGGCCCCGAGCGCCTGTGGCGCCCTGCGGGCCTGTCGCGCCCTGCGGGCCCTGCTGGCCCCGAGCGCCCGTCTCACCCTGCGGGCCCTGCGGCCCCTGCGGGCCTGCCGGACCGCGAAGCCCAGGCGGGCCGATCGGCCCCGGTGCTCCGTCTGTGCCAGCCTCTCCTGCCGGCCCCGCCGGTCCCGTCGCGCCCTGTGGGCCCGCCGGTCCCTGCGGCCCTATGGGGCCCTGGTCTCCCATGCAGCTTGGGAGCAACAGCAGTCCCATCAGGAGCAGGAGGGGGATCCAGAGATTGCGCCGCCAGACGCGCGAGGACTTCAGGTGTTTCGTATCGACTACCCTCATGGCGAGCGTACCTTCCTTAAGGAGTTTTTCCGTTTGCAAGACTACTATAGCAATATAGCTGTGTCAAGGAATCTTGTGGCCAGTTTTCATTTTTCTGCCGACCCATTTTGCCGCCCCCCGCGCGCCCCCGCGCTGTCTCTCGCGACGCCCCCGCCCCGACGCGCGCAAGCTCCCGCGCGTCCGAGCGCCGTTCACCCTTCGATTTCCCTCAGGGCGAACGGGGCCAGTCGCGGGCTACTCCCCGCGATTCCGCCGCCGCATCCACACGAGCCCCAGCAGCCCGAGCCCCGCGATGAGCGCGTACGCGTCCGGCCGCGAGCCTTGCTGGCACGTCCCCGGCTCCTCCGGCTCCGGCGTCGGCGTTGCCGTCGCGGGCGGCGCGGGCG
>JAPPNT010000207.1:0-10873 GCA_028873745.1 Chloroflexota bacterium
CCGTCGGGACGTCGAACGAGCTCGCGGCGGCGGCGGCGCGGGCGGCGGCGGAGTTCCCCGGCGAGAAGTACAACCCCGTCTTCCTGCACTCGCCGCCGGGCCTCGGCAAGACGCACCTGCTGCATGCCGCCGGCCACCGGGCGCTGGAGCGCGGGCTGCGCGTCCTCTACGTCAGCAGCGACCGGTTCGTCACCGAGTTCGTGACGAGCATCCGCGAGGGCCGGGCGGGCGAGTTCCGCGAGCGCTACCGCCGCCCCGACGTGCTCCTCATGGACGACGTGCAGTTCCTCAGCGGCAAGGAGCAGACACAGGAGGGGCTGTTCCACATCTTCAACGAGCTGCATCACTCGGGCCGGCAGGTGGTGCTGGCCAGCGACCGCCCGCCCCGGGCGCTGAAGCCGCTGGACGACCGGCTGCGATCACGCTTCGAGTGGGGGCTGATCGCCGACATCCAGCCGCCGGACCTGGAGACGCGCATGGCCATCCTGCGCTCGAAGGCGGCGTCGTTGGGCGCGAACGTGCCGGCGGACGTGCTGGAGGCGCTGGCGCGGTACGAGCGGCGCAGCGTCCGCGAGCTGGAGGGCAGCCTGAACCGCCTCTCGGCGTACGCCGACCTGACGGGCCGCCCCATCACGCTGGAGGTCGTCGAGCGGGCGCTGGGCGGGCTGGAGGAGCCGCGGGAGCCCGTCGTGCACACGGCGGACGGCGTCATCGAGCAGGCGGCGCGGCTGTTCGGCACGACGGCGGCGCTGGTGAAGGGCCCCAAGCGCGAGCGCACCGTCTCGCACGCGCGGCACCTGGCGATGTACGTCATGCGCGAGGACATGGGGCTGGCGCTGACGGAGATCGGCCGGGCGCTGGGCGGCCGCGACCACAGCACGGTCTACCAGGCCATCGGCAGGCTGGCGCAGCGCCTCCCGTCGGACGCGACGCTGCAGCGCGACGTCGCGGCGCTGCGCGCCAAGCTCGGCGCGCGGGCGGCGTAGGCTCGCTCGACACCCCCCAACCCTTGCCCCGGCACACCCCCTCGGCTACAGTGTCACCGGCCCGCGTTTGACTTGCGTCGGTGTGCGCCAACTCCACTCTGAACCGGAGGAAACGGATGATTGGGACCAACACGCTGAAGGCGAAGCTGCGGAAGGGCGAGGGCGTCATCGGCGCGTTCAACTCGATCCCGTCCGCCGACGCCGTCGAGATCCTGGGCTTCCTGGGCATGGACTTCGTCATCATCGACGCGGAGCACGGCGTGAGCGACCTGGAGTCGTGCGAGCACCAGGTGCGGGCGGCGGAGGCGGTCGGCATCTCGACCATGTGCCGCATCGCGCTGAACTCGCCGCAGAACATCCTGCGCTACCTGGACACGGGCGTCATGGGCGCGCAGATCCCGCAGGTGAACTCGGCGGCCGAGGCGCGGGCGACGGTGGACGCGGTGCGCTACCCGCCCGTCGGCCTGCGCGGGCTGGCCGGCGTGCGGGCCGCGGGCTACGGCGTGGGCATGCCGCTGGGCGAGTACGTGAAGCTCGCGAACGAGGAGCTCATCCTGTGCGTGCAGATCGAGACGACGCGGGCCGTGGAGGCGGCGGCGGACATCGTGGCGACGGAGGGCGTCGACCTGGTGTTCGTCGGGCCGACGGACCTGTCGATCTCGATGGGGTACCCGGGGCAACCGGAGCACCCGGCGGTGATGGAGGCGATCGAGCAGGTGGGGAAGGCGGCCGTCGCGGCGGGCAAGTGGGCGGGCACCATCGCCCGCGACGCCGACGCGTACGAGCACTGGCGCAACGTGGGCTACCAGTACCTGGCGACGGGCACGCCGGCGTTCCTGGCGGCGGGGGCGCGGAATTACATCAACAGCTGCCGGGAGCGGGAGAAGGCCGGGGGGTAGGGGGCTTCGACGGGCTCAGAGAGAGCGGCCACCCCCCGCCCCTGGATTCCCGCCTGCGCGGGAATGACGGCGAGATAGAGCGGGAATGACGATGGTGTGGGGGGCGCGCCCTTCGACGGGCTCAGGGCGAACGGGGTTGGGGTACCGTTCCCGATTTGCCATTCGCTCGGCCCCGCCCCTGGATTCCCGCCTGCGCGGGAATGACGAAGAGATAGTGCGGGAATGACGGAGAGGTAGTGCGGGAATGGCGATGGTGGGGGGCGGCGGACCCCCATCCCAACCTTCCCCCTGGGAGGGGGAAGGGGTAGAGACGTAGGAGACGCAGCATGAAGGTTGGATTTGTTGGGCTTGGGTTGATGGGCGCGCCCATGAGCCGGAATTTGTTGAAGGCCGGGCACAGCGTTCGGGCGTGGAACCGGACGGCCTCGAAGGTGGACGCGTTTGTGGCGGACGGCGGCGAGGCTGCGGCGTCGCCGGCGGACGCGGCGGCTGGGGCGGAGGTCGTCATCACGATGGTGACGGACTCGCCGGACGTGCAGGCCGTCATCCTCGGCGAGGGGGGCGTCATCGAGGGCGCGGCGGCGGGGACGGTGGTCGTCGACATGAGCACGATCTCACCGGAGGTGACGCGCTCGGTGGGGGCGGCGCTGGCGGAGCGGGGCGTGCCGATGCTGGACGGGCCGGTGAGCGGCGGCGTGCTGGGCGCGCAGAACGCGGCGCTGTCGATCATGCTGGGCGGCGACCCGGACGCCGTCGAGGCCGCGCGGCCTGTGCTGGAGGCGATGGGCACGCGCATCACCTACTGCGGCGCGCTGGGCATGGGGCAGGTGACCAAGCTGGTCAACCAGGTCATCGTCGCGGGGACGATGGCGGCGGTGTGCGAGGGGCTGGTGTTCGGCGCGAAGGCGGGCGCGGACCTGCAGGCCGTGTTCTCGGCGGTCACGGGCGGCGCGGCGAACTCGTGGCAGCTGGAGAACCTGGGCGCGCGGCTGCTGAAGGACGACTTTGCGCCGGGGTTCATGGTGCGGCTGCAGCAGAAGGACCTGCGGCTGATCATGGAGTCGGCGACGGCCATGAACCTGCCGCTGTTCACGACGCCGCTGGTGCACCACCTGTACCGGGCCGTCGAGGGGCAGGGGCACGGCGACGAGGGCACGCAGGCGTACGTGAAGGCGCTGGAGGCGCTCGCCGGCGTGCAGGCGCGGTTCCCGGACGCGTAGCCGGGGGCGCACGGTGAGGCTGAGCTTCCACACGACGGTGCCCGCGCCCATCGAGGAGGTGTACGAGCACGTCACCGCCGTGGGGCCGGAGGGGCCCGTCGATCGGGCGCTGTTCGCGCAGAAGTACGGTGAGCCCATCGAGACCGAGCCGGACGGCGCCGTGATCACGCACGACCCGGACGACGAGGACGAAGTGTTCTGGCGGTGCACCTTCGACTTCCCCACTCAACGCGCGATGCGGGCCATCGAGTCGACGTGGGCGGACCGCGAGGACGCCTTCGAGACGGTGCGCGGGGGCACGCGGTGGACGGTGACGTTCATCCCCAAGACGGGCGGGCTGCAGGGGCTGGTGCAGTACCTGTACTTCCAGGTGGTGGGCAAGTACCGGGTGGGCGTGCCGGTGCTGTCGCCGGTGGTGCAGCACTTCCGTCGCAAGGCGCGTGGGGACTTCGACGCGCCGCCGGACGCGGAGGCGGGCGAGCCGCCTTCGCAGGGGGCGTAGGAGCGGGGTTGCCGGATTCCCGTCTTCGCGGGCATGACGAGCCGCGAGAGGGAGCGGGGCGAACGGGCCGTTCTGTGCCTTTCGGCCCCCATTCTGCAAGCTAACTGCCATCTTCTGCGTCGCTTCCTTTCAGCTACGATTTTGTGTGCCTCCAGATACGTGCCATGGAGTCGTTCCGGCGCGAAAAAAATTCGACTCCCCGGGAAATCCGTAGCTGGAAACGACTCGTCCAGATACGGAGTCGACTTCAGATAACGACTGAAACGGCTCGGCGAGGAGCCGCTGATGGCGCTTGGGGCGGGGTCCGCGGCATGGGGGCAGGGTAGCGGGGCGGGCGGGGGATGCGCGCGGGGGTGGTGGCAGGGGGGTTCTCTTCCCGACCGGCCCCCGCTTTGACACAAAACCTCCGACTCCACGGAGGCCTTTTGCCAATTGTCGGTCGGGTGTAAAGGTGACAGTGATGTCGATCTCGTAGAAGGGCGCCTGCGCGTTTGCCCCCTAGCGCAAGAACGCCAACTGAGACAGGCCCTGCTGGTTCCGGCGGATGGGAGAAGCCAAGTAAACTGACTCGAGTGCAGCTTGACAACACCAAGGTCGCTAACTACTTTGCGGGCACAGGTGCCGCAAGGAGGCATGAAGCAGCGACGGCAACACACCGTTGCTCCATGTGAACAGAGTGATTCATTGATCACGCCCGGAACGACAAGGGTCCCAGGGGCGGTCGAGCTATGCGCTTGTCGGCAACTGAGGCTTTGTTGTGTGAAGGAGGGGGATGGTGACAACAACCAAGATGGTGGTTGCCCAGCAAGAACAACTCATCAAGATTCGGGCGGCGGTCAACGGCTGGATTTCCGAGACGTTCCCTGAGCTTAGGCGCTTCCTGATGCACACTGCCCCAGAATACAGCCCTGCAGAAAGCGCGTGGGTGGTGACACTCGCGACTAAAGACACGGAAGGCAAGACAATCCAAGTGGGCCGCGTGCTGGTGAACGACGAGGACGGGCACGTAAACGGCCAGGACCCCGAAAGCATCACCACACAGATACGGGACATCCTTGCGAAAGGCCCGCAAGCTCATATAGATGTGGACCGGCTTGCAGGCCCGGGGTACGACTTCATCTTTGGGGACGGCATCGCGGCGGCGGGCGATCTCGCGGACAGTTCTATCGACCTGCTGTTGACAGATCCACCCTACGGCATCAGCACACCCTATACCGCTGAGGGGCAGGTGCCCCGGAGGCTGCGCAAGGACGGCAGGGACTTCATCATGCCTCGCGGTGACTTTGGTGCGTGGGATGATGGCCTCGCTCCAGAGGCTTGGCTGCCGGTCATGTTGCCCAAAGTGCGCGGGTGGGCGGTGACGTTCTGCGCGCAGGCGCAAATTGGCGATTACTGCGCACTGCTCAAAGCCCACAAGTTTGTAGCCGTGGGAACGGTGGTCTGGCAAAAGACCAACCCCGTGCCCTTTAATCACCGCTTTAAGCCCATCAACGCATGGGAGGCCATTGTGGTGGGAAAGCGGCCCGGAACCCGGTTTAACGGCAAGTCCGTGCACAACGTTCTCCGCTACAAGTCACCCTCGCCGCAACAGCGCATCCATACGACGCAGAAGCCTTTGCCGTTGATAGAGCGGCTGACCGAGCTGTTCAGCAGTCCGGGGGACACCATCTTAGACCCGTTCGCTGGAAGCGGCACAACGGTAATTGCGGGTGCGCGGATGGGGCGCAAAGTGCTGGCGTTCGAGAATGACCGAGGAGTCTATCGCGCTGCGTGCGCCCGAATTGCGGAGGCGCTGGCATGACGATGGACGAGTTTGAGGCGACGTTCGACAAGGCGCGCATCAATTACATGGTCTATCTCGTGCTGAAGGATCAGCAGTGGCATTGCAGGGAGCATGAGTACACTCATACAGGCACGACGCAGATCGCCGGTGGCGCGGGCATTCAGGGCCTCCAGCGTGGCACACAGACACGTGCTGGAATGGTGATTGAGAGCGCCAATCACTTCTGCGTGCGATGCAAAAAGCAAACACGGCATGACCGCTGGCAAGGCGGGCTTCGGTCAGCGGTGCAAGGGCGGTCAATGCCGCCAGCGTTTGCCCGCCGGGTGATGGCGCTTCTCGGTAACCGGGACATTGTGGAGAATGTCGAGCGGACAAGGCACGAGTTAACCATTGACCACAAGCTGCCGATGCTGCGCTGGGATGATGACGAGGCCAAGCGGCAGACTGACTACGCATCCATGACGGATGACGACATTCGCGCCACGTTCCAGTTACTCAAAAAGTCCAACGGGAGCGTCAGTCACAACCTGCTCAAGAGCCGGGCATGCGAGCGATGTTACCAGTCAGGGCAGCGCGGGCAGCCTTTCGGCATTGATTTCTACTACTCTGGCAGCCGACGATGGGCGCCTGCCTCAAAGACTGATGCGAGCGGGTGCGAGGGGTGTGGCTGGTATGACTTCGCCAAGTGGCGCGATGCGCTGAACACTAGAGAACGCGGGCCTACGCCATGATGGGACTTTCCTAGCAAAGCCCCCGCCTTGGATCCCGGCTTCCGCCGGGATGATAGTAGCGTTTTGGGTGCGAATAGCGACCCCCACCCCACCAATGTGACGTTGTCTATCAACCGCGTCGCGCCGATGCGGACGGTCAGGCTGGCGAGGGCCGGGGCGTTCGGCATGTCGAGTTTCGCAGGGCGAAACTGCCTTAGTCCTGGACCGACATACCCTCGGTAAGAGAACCTCGTAAGCCTGTCCGGTCAAACGGGAACTCAAGCGCATGATTCCCCTAACGGTTGGCTTAGCGGGTGTTCGGTTTGTGCACGGCTGCCGATTCACGCGGGCTGTCCGCGAAGCGTTCTAGGAGGCATGGCATGACGGGAGTTCAGGGGTTTGGCGGGTTTTTCTTTCGCGCGAAGGACCCGGAAGGGCTGACCAGGTGGTATGAGGAGCATCTTGGCATCAATCCCGCTCCGACGGATATGGAGATGGAGCCCTGGGTGACCGAGGCCGGCGTCACGGTCTTCTCGCCCTTCGATGCAGATACAGACTATTTCGCGGCGGACAAGGCTTTCATGCTCAATTTTCGTGTGGCCGACTTGAGCGGCTTGATCGCTCGGCTGCGGTCCGCCGGCATCGAGGTCACCCACGAGAGCGAGATGGAGGGTATTGGTCGCTTCGCTCGCATTCACGATCCGGAGGGGACCCCCATCGAGCTGTGGGAGCCCAGCGAGGGCTAGGCGCCTCGGTTGCCCGGTGCTGGGATGCGGGGGGAGTCGGGCGTAGCGGTTGCGGTTGGGCGCGGAGGTCCTGGATACCGGCCTGCGCCGGTAAAACGGGGAGATAGGTGGTAGCCCCTCGACAGGCTCCTTCGACGGGGATCAGGGCGAGCGGGGGATGGGTTCCCGCCTGCGCGGGAACGACGAGTGGTCGGGGGCGCTTTAATTGGGGCCTATTTGAGTGCCCAATTTTACCCCTTCGAGGGGGCTCTGGGCTAAGGGTTGGGTTGGGGGGCGAGCGGGGGATGGGTTCCCGCCTGCGCGGGAACGACGGTGCGGAGGGAGATGGGCGTAGCAGTTGCAGTTGGCGACAGGGTTTCTGGATACCGGCTTTCGCCGGTAAAACGGGGTTAGGCAAGCAGCGTGACGTTGTCTATTAGGCGGGTTTGGCCTATGCGGACGGCGAGGCTGGCTAGGGCGGGGCCGTCGAGGGTGTGTAGTTCCTCCAGGGTTTCGGGGTGGGCGATGCTGACGTAGTCGACTTGGGCGAGGGGCTCCTCGGCGAGGGTGGCGTGGACGGCGTTGCGGAGGGCGTCGGCGTCGTGGACGCCGTCGGCGGCGAGGTCGCTGGCGCGGGTGAGGGCGCGGTGGAGGACGCGGGCGGCGCGGCGCTCGTCGTTGCCGAGGTTGCCGTTGCGGCTGGACATGGCGAGGCCGTCGCGCTCGCGGACCGTCGGCACGGCGACGATGTCGACGGGGAGGGCGAGGTCGGCGGCCATCTTGCGGATGACGAGGAGCTGCTGGGCGTCTTTCTGGCCGAAGTAGCTGACGTCCGGCCCCAGGATGTTGAAGAGCTTGAGCACCACCGTGCAGACGCCGCGGAAGTGGCCGGGGCGGTGCTCGCCCTCGAGGCGCTCGGCGACCCGGCCCGGCTCCACCCAAGAGGCGAAGCCCTCCGGGTAGATCTCGGCGTCGGAGGGGACGAGGACGACGTCGACGCCCTCGCGGCGGAGGACGCGGAGGTCGTCCTGCATGGGGCGCGGGTAGGTGTCGAGGTCGCGGGCGTCGCCGAACTGGGTGGGGTTGACGTAGATGGTGGCGGCGACGGTCTTGCACTCGGCCCGGGCGCGGCGCACGAGGGCGAGGTGGCCGCCGTGGAGGGCGCCCATGGTCAGGACGGCGCCGAGGGGCCGCTCGGCGTCACGCAGCGCGTCGCGGACCTCGTCGATGGTGACGCAGACCGGCACGGCGGCTAGACCTCGTCCGGGAAGCGGCCCTCGCGGACCTCGCCGGCGTAGCGCGAGACGGCGCCGCGGACGACCTCGGCCACGTCGGCGTAGCGGCGGGCGTGCTTGGGGATGTAGCTGGCGCCGAAGCCGAGGAGGTCGTGGATGACCTGCACCTGGCCGTCGCAGTGGGGCCCGGCGCCGATGCCGACGGTGGGCACGGCGAGGCGCTCGGTGACGGACTTCGCGAGGTTGTCGGGCACGAGCTCGAGGACGACGCAGAAGGCGCCGGCCTGCTGGAGGGCGACGGCATCATCCATGAGCGCCAGGGCCTCGGCCTCGGTCTTGCCCTGCACGCGGTAGCCGCCGAACTGGTTGACGGCCTGCGGCGTGAGGCCGATGTGGCCCATGACGGGCACGCCGGCCTCGGTGACGCGCCGGACGGTCTCGGCGACGCGGACGCCACCCTCGAGCTTCACGGCCTGGGCGCCGGCCTCCTGCAGGAAGCGGCCGGCGTTCCCAAGGGCCTGCTCGCCGCTGAGGTTGTAAGAGAGGAAGGGCATGTCCGCAACGACCATCGCGCGCTCGGTGCCCCGGACGACGGCGGTCGTGTGGTGGAGCATCACCTCCATCGTGACGGGGATCGTCGACGCGTGGCCGAGCACGACCATGCCGAGGCTGTCGCCGACGAGGATGACGGGCACCCCCGCCTCCTCGACGAGGCGGGCGGTGGGGAAGTCGTAGGCGGTCAGCATGGGGAAGCGCTCCCCTTGCGCCTTAAACCGCTGGACGTCTCGGGTGGTCACGCGCATGGCACTCCCTCCTCTGCAAGGGATGCGGTGAGCAGCTGTCGGAGCTGCGCCTCCTGCGGGGCGGCGAGGGTGCCCTTGTCGCGGGCGATGGGCAGCAGGGCGAGGGACAGGGAGGCGTAGAGCGGCAGAAACCCCGGCGCGCGCTCGGCGAGGGCGTCGAGGTGCATCCGCACGACGCCGACGTCCCCGCGGGCGGCGGGGCCGGTGAGGGCGGCGGGCAGGCCCTGCCGCTCGATGTTGTCGAGGGTGCTGCGGGTCAGGGGCAGGAGTGCGCGCATGCCCTCGTCCTCGAGGCCGGGGATGGCGCGCCAGAGGTCGGCGGCCTGCTTCAGCAGCGTCGCGACGAGCCCGCAGGCGGCGATGGCGCTGGCGTGGTAGAGGGCGCGGTCCGCAGCGTTCAGCGACAGCAGCCACCCGCCGAGGTCGTCGACGAGCCGCTCGAGGGCTTCGCGCAGGGACGACGGGGCCTCGACGGCGCAGGCGATGCCGCGCAGGACGGCCTCGGCGTCGACGCCGTCGGTGAAGGTCTGGAGCGGGTGCATGGCGCCGGTGATGGCGCCCGCATCGGCGGCGGAGGACAGGGCGTCGAGGGAAACGGCGCCGGAGCAGTGCATGACGATCTGGCCCTTGCGCCACCGCAGCGACGCGGCTACCTCAGCGATGGCGTCGTCGGGGACGGTGAGGAAGACGGCGGAACAGCGGTCGGCGACGGCCTGCGGCGAGAGGGGTACACAGCCGGGGACCTCAGCGGCGAGGCGCTCGGCGGAGGCGGGGGTGCGGCTGGCGACGGCGCGGACGGCGTAGCCGCGGCGGTGCATGGCGACGGCGAGCGCCGATGCGAGCGCGCCCGCGCCGATGAAGCCTACATCGCCGAAGAGCGGTGCGGCGGTCATGTCGCCCGTCCCGGCGCAAGCGCAGCGGGACGGGCATGGCACGACACAGGGCGCACGAGGCTGGCGTCGTGGGAGAACGCGAGTCTTGGAGGCGCCGTCGCGGTCATGCCGATCCCCGCGGCAAAGGATTGGGGCTGCCGGAACCCGTTCGCCACCTTGCCAGGTTGGCGACGTGACAATGATAGCGCATGGGGCGGAGGTGTCAACGGGGATGGGGGTCACCTTGAACAGGATGGCAGGGTGAAAAAAACTCCGGCAGGCTTTGAGAAGCCCGGTCTAAACGCCCATTCTTCTCAGCCCGCCGTATCTGTAATGCTACGGCAATCTTGCCACTGAGTCAATATCTCTCCGGGCGACTCACCGCGCCTCCTGCGGGGCCGTGTCACCGTCGAACTGCCGGAGCGTCTCGGGGAGGCCGGAGAGGGGCAGAACCTCACAGCCGTCGCGAAGCTGGCGCTGAACGCCTCCATACACCACGGCTCTGGCGGAAACGGCCGGGACCAACTCGGCGACTCGATTGACGCCGCGGAAATAGTCGGACGCTATGGTAGCGCCGGCCTTGGCATCCAAAGCCAACATGCCGTGGCCAGTCTCGTACAGAAGGTCACACTCCAAGCCTGCCTTGTCCCGGTAGAAATAGAGGTCTGCGGGAAGGCCGATGTTGGCGCGATGCTTGAGGGCCTCCATGACGACGGCGTTCTCAAACAAAGGGCCGCGCAGAGGATGGGCAGCCACCTGGCCGGCGCTCTTGATGCCAATGAGGAAGGCAGCCAGTCCCACATCGTAGAAGTAGATCTTAGGAGACTTGACGAGCCGCTTGCTGATGTTCGCGAAAAAGGGCGGCATCAGGAAGACGACGTAACTCCGCTCTAGGACGCTCAGCCACTCGCGGGCGGTGGTGTGGGACACCCCGGCATCAGAGCCGAGGGAACTGAGGTTCAGCATCTGGCCGGTCCTTCCGGCGCAGAGACGCGCGAACCTGCGGAAGCCGGAGAGATTGCGGATTTCACCCATCCGCCGCACGTCGCGCTCAACGTAGGTCTCGAAGTAGTCGGCCAACGCCTGAGAGGGATCGAGCCCCTGATCCAGAACGCGAGGATAGAACCCTGTGTAAAGG
>JAPPNT010000207.1:10883-13623 GCA_028873745.1 Chloroflexota bacterium
GTGTAAAGGATGTCGTCGATGGCGCCGGCAGCGCCTGTCCGCCGCCGCTCCGTCAGGGAGAAAGGCAGCAAGTGGAGCAAGGCGGACCTGCCGGCTAGGGACTGACTGAGGGCGTTAGACAGTTTGAACTGCTCGCTGCCGGTCAGTACAAAGAGCCCATTGCTCCGCCGTTCGTCGGCGATGACCTGGAGGTAGGAGAGGAGGGCGGGGACATGCTGGATCTCGTCGATGACAGCGCCATCTGGAAACCGGGCGAGAAAGCCGCGTGGATCGGACTCAGCGAACTCGCGCTCGTCGGGGCTTTCCAAGTTGGCGTAGGCGAGGTGTGGGAAAGCAGCGCGACATAGGGTGGTCTTTCCCGACTGCCGCGGTCCGGTGACGGTGACGAATGGATATTGGCGGAATAGAGCCTGCACCCGCGGGGTCATGTCCCGGTCTATCATCGCCTAATTATACGTTGTCAATGTCCAAATTGCAAGTGTTGCCTGCAGTTTGGACGTATCGGCCGGCGGCGGGCGCGATGCCCGTTACCCCCGCCGCTCCTGCATCTCCACCCACCGCGCTATGATGCGGTGGTCCTGGGGGAAGGCTAGCGGCGGGAGGTTGTCGACGGAGTAGTAGCCGGCGCCGTCGATCTCCCACGATTCCGTCGTGAGGGCGCCGCCGACGGCCTTCGCGCCGTAGGCCGCGACGACGATGGGGCGGCCCGCGGCGGAGAAGAGGCCGACGAGGCCGGTGATGGTGACCTCTATGCCGGTCTCCTCCAGGGCCTCGCGGGCGGCGGCCTCCTCGACGACCTCGCCCTGCTCGACGTAGCCGCCGGGGAGGGCCCAGAGGCCCTTCTCGACGCCGTAGCTGCGCTGCACCATGAGCAGGCTGGACGGGTCGCCGATGAGCACCGTCGCGACGAGCTTGGGGCCGAGCTGGATGATGAGCCGGCACTGGGGGCAGTAGGGGCGCCACTGGCCGTCGACCGTGCGGATGGTCACCGAGCCCTGGCACCTCGGGCAGCTCTCGAAGTCCGTGAACATCGTCACCCCTGGCGCGCACGGGGCGTGTGCTATACTTCACCGTCCCGCGACGCCCGTATGGTACACCACCGCAGGAGGCACACCAACCGATGACCACCCTCACCGGCGCCGTCACACAGGAGACCGCCCGTTTCATCGTCGAGACGACGCACGACGATCTGCCGGCGGAGCTTCGCGCGGAGTCGCTGCGGTGCATCGTCGACGGGCTGGGCGTGATGCTGGCGGGGGCGCCGGAGGAGTGCACGCAGATCGTCCACCGGTACGTGGGCTCGCTGGGCGTGTCGGGGGCGGCGCGGGCACCGGGCTTCGCGGTCTCGTACCCGGCGGAGTTCGCGGCGCTGGCGTCGGGCGTGAGCGGCCACGCCCACGACTTCGACGACACGCAGCTCGCCTCGACGCCCGACCGGGTATACGGGCTGCTGACGCATCCGACGGTGCCGGCGCTCTCGGCGGCGCTGGCCGTCGGGCAGGAGACGGGCGCGACGGGGAAGGACCTGGTGCGGGCGTTCAGCGTCGGGCTGGAGGTGGAGTGCAAGCTGGCGGAGGCGGTGAACCCACAGCACTACCAGCGGGGGTTCCACAGCACGGGCACGTTCGGCGTATTTGCATCAGCGGCGGCCACGGCGTCGCTGCTGGGACTCGACCACCAGACCACGCGGACGGCGCTGAGCATCGCCGGTTCCAAGAGCGCGGGGCTGCGGGTCAACTTCGGCACCATGACCAAGCCGTACCACTCGGGCGCGGCGGCGCAGAACGGCGTCGTGGCGGCGAAGCTGGCGTCGCTGGGGTACAGTGCGGACCCGTCGGGGCTGGACGGCCCGTGGGGCTTCTTCGCCGTGGCGGGCGGCGGCGTTGACGAGGAGTACGTGCTGGGCAGGCTCGGCAGGCCGTGGGCGCTGCTGGACCCGGGGGTGTCGGTCAAGCCGTACCCCTGCGGATCGCTGCTGCACCCGGCCATGGACGCGCTGCGGGGCCTGCTCATCGAGCACGACGTCGACCCGGCGCGCATCCGCGAGGTGCGGCTGGGCACGGCGTCCAACGTGCTGAACGCGCTGCGCTACGCAGAGCCGGAGAACGCGCTGCAGGGCAAGTTCAGCATCCAGTTCATGCTCGGCGTGCTGGCGCTTCGGCGGCGAGCGGGCATCGCAGAGTTCCGCGACGAGGTGGTGCGGGACCCGGAGGTGCGGGCGATGATGGCGCGCGTGAAGCCGTACCTGGACGGGGAGATCGAGGCGCGCGGGTTCGAGCGCATCCGCAGCCGCGTCGAGGTGGAGCTCGACGACGGCGCGGTGCTGGAGCGCGAGGCGGCGGTGTCGCGCGGCACGCCGGAGTGGCCGATGACCCGCGAGGACCTGGCGGAGAAGTTCACCGACTGTGCGGCGGGAGTGCTGGCGGCGTCGGCGATTCCGGCGGCGATCGAGACGGCGTGGGGCGTGGAGGGGTTGGGGAGCGTCGGGGAGCTGCTGGACGCGGTGTGCGGGTGAGGCGAGTCAAGGCGGAAATTGCCGAAACATGGGTCTGCCATAGCTGGAATCGTCTGCGCCCTTGCCCTGTAGACTAAACCCACTATGACTCAATCGAGCGATCCACACGGCCGGAGAGTAGCACGCTCCAAGGCAAACACTCTCGGACAGGCTAACCGGCTTGCCCAAGCGCTCTTGGTTCTTTTGCAGGAGGCGTCCCTCGACCCGCAGTCATGCCATGAATTG
>JAPPNT010000207.1:13633-17822 GCA_028873745.1 Chloroflexota bacterium
ATTGCTGAAGCAAATCACCGCTGCCGAACAGTCTGCATTACTCAGGGGTCATGGACGTATCGAATCTAGAAGCAGATTCAAGGGTCACAGCTCGCATCCACTGCAAGACCAACGACAGATTAATCACGTTTTTCTTGACGAGAGTGGGAAGTCGGTCCCCGAACCTCCAAGCCTCCCTCAAGTTTTCGCTTTAGGGGCCGTGGCATTCGCCAACGAAGAAGCCATGCAAGAGTACATCCAACGTGCAAACGCATTGAAACAGCAGTTCTTTGGAACGACCGCGATGACCTTCCATGAACCATACATGAGGAGGCATGACGGGCCCTATTACTTTCTGGGCGACGCGGGGAAACAAGGGGAATTCGATCTTGGCCTGAAGGAGTTGATTGAGTCTTCAGACTTTGTTGTATTTGGCGTGGGCGTACGCAAGAGCGCATACGCTACCAACTTCATTGATGCGGGTATTGACCCACATTTGCCTACGGACGTTTACTCCCTAGCAATTCTGATGCTTATGGAAAGATATATCGATTATCTTGCGCAATTGACTCCGAAAAGTCTGGGCCGTGTTACCCTTGAGAGCATTGGCCCAAAGGAGGATGCCCAACACCAAATGGACTATGCGCGGCTCCTGCTGGAGGGTTCTCAGTGGATACCCGATTCCGCTTTTCGCAACTGGCTAGAGACAGGCCTTAGGTTTATGCCCAAGAGTAACTCCCACCCAATCGAGTTAGCAGACATGGTATCCATGGAAATCTATGAATGGGTACGAGACGGTTGTTTGAGGGAGCAAGGCCGGTGGCCATTGTTCAGCAAGAAGATCTATTGCCGCGACAACGGGGCCATGGGGAAGTTTGGCGTGAAGGTATTTCCTGACGCGGACATTAGGGAAGCGATCTTGGCCCATCGGCTGGCGCATGGGGCCAATGGGGAATAAAAGACACTAAAAGCGCCTGCCCTCAGGGAGAACAGGCGCCGATAGCGGGAATCCGCTATCCACTGGGCGGATTGTGTAAGCCAAGCATGACAATGTCAAGCCCATGACGGCAGTGGAAAGTACACTTCTATGGTACGGCCTCCTTGCCCGGGGGTCAACACTATCCCCGCCCTCGCATTGACACTCCCTTTGGCGCTCCCTACAATAGTGATTTGTCGCACATTCGAGTGAGAGGCCTGACCAACGTGTCCAGCTATGCAGTGATACAGACCGGCGGCAAGCAGTACCGCGTGCAGCCCGGCGACGTCATCGACGTCGAGAAGCTCGACCAGGAGGTTGGCGCGCGCGTCGACTTCCCCGATGTGCTGCTCGTCGACGCGGACGGCGCGGTGTCCGTGGGGACGCCCACCGTCGACGGCGCCCGGGTGACCGCCGAGGTCGCCGACCAGTTCCGCGGCCCCAAGATCATCGTCTACAAGTACAAGGCGAAGACGCACTACCGCCGCAAGAACGGCCACCGCCAGAGCTACACGCGGCTCCGCATCCGCCACATCCTGACGGACGGCGCGGACGAGCCGGCAGAGGTTGTGGAAGAGGTGGTCGAGGAGGCGCCGGCGCCCGCACCGAGGCGGAGGCGCCGCTCGACGAGGGCAGCGGCGGCTGCCGAGGCGTCCGAGGCCCCGGCGGCGGAAGCCGCGGCATCGGACGAGCCGGTCGCGTCCACCGAGGAGGCTGAGGCCGCACCCGAACCAGAGGCCGCCGAGGCTGAGGCAGTCGCAGATGCGGGCGCGGAGGAGACTCCAGCGGAAGAGACAGCAGAGGATGCTGCTGCCGAGGAGTCCTCGGACGGTGAGGAGAAGAAGGAGTAACCGCTGCGCGCCGTAGCGGCGCGGGAGCGAGGGAGCAGAGCAATGGCCCACAAGAAGGGCGGCGGGTCCAGTCGCAACGGCAGAGACAGCAAGGGGCAGCGCCTCGGCGTCAAGGTGTACGCGGGGCAGCAGGTCCGGACGGGCGCGGTCCTCGTCAGGCAGCGGGGCACCCGCATCATCCCGGGCAAGAACGTCGGCGTCGGCCGCGACTTCACGTTGTTCGCGCTGGCGGACGGCGAGGTCAAGTACGAGTGGGCCATCAAGAACCGGAAGATGGCCTGTGTCTACCCCGCCAATGGAAGCGCGTAGGTCCGAGGGGGCCAGGAGAGACAGGCAATGAAGACGGCGATCCATCCACAGTGGCACGCGGAGGCGACTGTGCACTGCGTGTGCGGCAATACCTTCACCACCGGCTCCACGAAGGCGGAGCTGCGCGTGGAGATCTGCAACCGATGCCACCCGTACTTCACGGGCGAGCAGCGAATTGTGGACACCGAGGGCCGGGTGGAGCGCATCAAGCGGAGGTACAACCTCAAGTAGCGCGAGACCGGGCCTCGGGGTGGTGCAAACCACCCCGATTTCTTTTCCGGCGCGGGTAAGGGTCGCAAGGTTCAATGATTGACAGGTGACGGGCGAGGGCTCAGAACGAGCGCCCTCTGGATTCCCGCCTCCGCGGGAATGACGGGTTCTTGAAGGAGGTCAGGCGGATGCCGCAGCCGTTCTACTACGGCGGTCAGGCCCTGATAGAGGGTGTCCTCATCAGGGGGCAGCGCAACGTGCGCATGGCCGTGCGCCGTCCCGACGGCGGCATCTGGACCGGCCCGCTCCCGCTGAACCCGCTGACGAGCGGCCGGCTGCGGCGCGTGCCGCTGGTGCGCGGCGTGCTGGTGCTGGCCGAGGCGCTGCTGATGGGCATGCGCGGGCTGAACCGCTCGGCCGAGATCGCGATGGCGGACCCGGACGAGCCGCCCGTGCCCGACGGCGAAGCGCCGAAGGTGGGCAGGGGCGAGCGCATCAGCATGGCGCTCACGATGGCCGTCGCGCTGGTCATCGGCATTGGCGTCTTCTTCCTGCTGCCTCTGCTGGGCGCGCGCTCCCTGGACGAGTACGTCGAGTCGTCGATCGTGAGCAACGTGCTGGAGGGCATCATCCGGCTGGGGCTGCTGGTGGGCTACATCTGGCTCATCGGCAATCTGCGGGACGTGAAGCGCGTCTTCGCCTACCACGGCGCGGAGCACATGACCATCCACGCCTACGAGCACGGCAGGCCGCTGGAGCCGGAGGAGATCGAGCAGTTCCCGACGGCCCATCCACGCTGCGGCACCGCCTTCCTGCTGACGGTGGTGCTGGTTTCCGTGCTGGTGTTCACGATGGTGGGGCGCCCGGACCTGGAGTGGGCCATTGCCTCGCGCATTGCGCTGCTGCCGGTGATCGCGGCGGTGAGCTACGAGTTCCTGCGGTTCAGCGGCGCGCACAGCGACCGGGCCTGGGCGCAGGTGCTCGCCGCCCCTGGCCTCATGCTGCAGAAGCTGACGACGCGCTGGCCCGACCGCTCGCAGATCGAGGTGGCCGTCGCTGCGATGAACAGCACCCTTGTCGCCGACGGCGTCATCGAGCCGAGCGCACCCCCGGACGACCTCCGGTCTGTCGAGGATGAGTCCTCGCCTGAAGACGGGCCTCTCCGACGTGAGTCCGCGGAGGCGGGGCAGGCGGCCGCGGAGGGTGAAGCCACATAGGGCTTGTGCTATACTCCACAGGGTTGTTTGCCGTACACCTCCACAACGGAATTTCCACCTAATCAGCCCTTGTCGTTGTGCGGGGCATGAACAACCAACCGCAGGAGAGACCAATGTCGCACGAAATTACTATCGTCCCGGACGGGTCGGTCACGAGCCCGCTGGGATACGTCGCCGGCGCAACCTACGCCGGCATCCGCACCTACGCCCCCGGCAAGGTGGACCTGGGCCTGCTCTACTCCGAGAGCCCGGCCGCCGCCGCGGGGACGTTCACGAAGAACAAGGTCGTCTCGGCGTGCGTGACCGTGAGCAAGCGCATCGCTGACCGCGGGGTGTCCCGCGGGGTCATTGTCAACAGCGGGTGCGCCAACTGCTCCGTCGGCGAGCAGGGGTTGAAGGACGCCGAGGAGATGGCGGCGCTGGCCGCCGGGGCCACGGGCGCGTCGGCCGAGGACATGGCCGTCAGCAGCACGGGCATCATCGGCGTCGAGCTGCCGATGGGGCTGCTGCGCAACGCCGTCGGCAAGATCGAGCTGACGCGGGACGGCGGCCACGACTTCGCCCGGTCCATCATGACGACGGACACGGTGAGCAAGGAGATCGCGGTCTCGTTCGACGCAGGGGGCAAGACGGTGACCGTCGCCGGG
>JAPPNT010000081.1 GCA_028873745.1 Chloroflexota bacterium
CATGAAGGATGTGGAAATCCTCTTGCGCGGCGTAGCCATGCTGCTAAGGGGAAACGCGTACAGCCCCTCGATGGTCAAGTTCCTCAATGGCTTCTCGCAGGAAGCCAAATCCTTTGATCAGGGGTTGTTGGTAACGTTGGAGACACTACTTCAATCATTCTTGGCAAGTAGCTCAGAGCTTAATAGAGAGATGTTCCAAGTTAACGGAAGGTTCAGCCCAATGGTATTCGAAGCAGTGTTTGTAGCTGTGTGCGAAAGGCAATACGGGATTGGCGATTCGGTCATAGGCAAGATAGAACCTTCTTCGGTAGTCAGTCTTCGCACTGATGCAGACTTTGTAGCTGCCTCTCAAATTCGCACGACTGCGACCGACCAAGTGCAACTGCGAATCGGCAGGGCACGCGAGCTTTTGGCGATGGTGTAGGCGATGGTCAGTAGCGGTACGCCCGACAGCATTGAGAGACTCATTAAGAGCCATCGGCAAGTGATGGAGTGCATATCTATCGAAGAGGTTTCGCTGCGTAGCGATACTGAGTCACTGTTTGCAAAGACTTTGTTGATTGCGGCGGGCAGCTCTTTCGAATATAGACTTACCAAAGCAGTCTACGAAGTGTTCCTTAACGCTCAAGAAGGCAGTAGTACACTAGCAAGTTTCGTGTGGAACATGGCCATCAATAGGCGCTACCACACTTGGTTTAACTGGAGTGGTAGGAATGCCAATGGGTTTTTTGGTTCTTTCGGCCCTGACTTTCAAGCCCATATGCAGGAGACCGTCGGCAAAACCGATGGACTAACGGATTGTGTTGTCGCTTTCTTGGAATTGGGCAACTTACGCAATGCTCTTGCGCACGACGACTTGGCGAGCTACGCCTTGACTAAGACCGTGCCAGAAGTTGTGGAGCTCTACAACAAAGCGAAGGTATTTGTCGAGATGTTCCCTATCGAGCTGCGAAGTTTCCTTGAGCCCTAACTCCGGAGCCAACTATGTCTATTAGTGGGCCCAGTTGGTGCAACCCCCTACCCCCGCCCCACCCCGCGAGGCGCGCGGCTCACGTACACCAACGCCGCCGTCACCAGCCAGAAGGCCAGCACCATCAGGAACGCGGCGTTGTAGTCGCCGCGCCATGCGTGCAGTCGTTCGAGCGCCAGCGGCGCGATGCCCGCCGCGAAGTTCATCGGCATCCACATCATGCCCCGGATCGCGCCGATGTTCTGCCGGCCGAAGTACTGTGGGGCAAGGATGGCCTGGAGCTGGAAGAAGGAGCCCATGGTCAGGCCCTGCGCCACAGCCCACACCACCAGCATCGCCTCGTTGCGCGCGAACAGGATGATGACGACGCCGACGGCCGAGAGCAGCATCTGGATGGTGAAAACGGGCCGCACCTCATACCTCGAGGCGAAGTAGCCCCACACGAAGCGCGAGCTGACGGAGAAAATGCCGAACACGAAGACGCCGAAGGCTGCCGTCGCCGCGTCAAACCCCACCTCCCGGAAGTAGGGCACCCAGTGCGATTGGTAGCCGGGGAAGCCGAACATGCCAACGAAGGCGGCTATCGTCAGCAGCCAGAAGGCCTGCGTCCGCAGCGCCTGCCTCGCCGTGAGGCCGGTGTCGTAGTTGGCTGGAGCGGCCGGACCCCGTGACGGCGGCGGAGCGGCGTCCCCGTCGGGCAGCATGCCGACGTCCTCGGGCCGCGAGCGGACGAGAAACGTCAGCGGCAGCATCGTCACCAGGATGCTCAGGCCGGACCAGAGCCACGCGTCGCGCCAGCCGACCCACGCGATGAGCGCCGTCAGCACGACGGGGAACGCCAGCACGCCGAGGGGCGGGCCGACCTGGAACCACGTCATCGCGGCGGCGCGGCGGCGGACGAACCACTTGACCGCGATGGCCTCGAGGACGACGGGGCTCGCGAGGGCCGTGCCGGCAGCGCCGACGATGCCGTACCAGAGGACGAAGTCGAAGGGGGTCTGCGCCCACTTCACCATGACGAAGGACAGCGACATGAGCACGGCGCCGAGCGGCATGATGACGCGGGGCGCCCAGCGGTGCTCGGCGAGGGGGCCGAGCATGGCCCCGATGATTCCTCCCGCGAACATGCGAAGTGACAGCGCGCCGAAGATGAGGGAGGCGCTCCAGCCGAGATCATCCCGCATGGGAATGAGGAAGACGCCGGCCGCGAAGGAGGCCCCGCCAACAGCGTAGAAGCCCTGTACTGCGGCCACCACCACCTGCCACCATCCGAAGAACAGGCGCGGAGCGGTTGTGGCTGCTGGCGTGGTCATGGTCCCCCTGTTGCGGCGTAGGTTGTTTCTGGTCGCGAGTGTAGCAGATTTGCCGTTGCCGCCCTGACACCGGCGTATCGCGCGCTCGCGCGGTGCTTGGCTACCCTCGACTCCGGTAGGTCGTTTGAGCACCCGATGGAGTTGGGGAGGGCGGCTGCGAAAAGTGAATCAATTCAATTTGTATCTGGAGATCTGGCTCTCAGCTATGGGATTGATTGAAAACAAAAGACCGGCCAGCTACGAATTGTTTGCAAACAATTCGCCTGGCTAGCTACGGATTGTTTTCAAACAAAGGAAACAATCAGCTATGGAGCCGCCTTTGTTCCGGGCAGCGATGGGGGCTGAGTGGGGTGTCGAGCTACGTGATCGGCTCCGACCTCCGCAGGCGCAGGTACTCCTGGAACTTGTTCTCCAGGGCGGGGTTGGACTGGAAGGCGCCCCGGCGGGCCGTGGTTATCGTCGTGCTGGAGCGCTGCTGGACGCCCCGCGAGATCATGCAGTAGTGGACGGCCTCCACGACGACGATGACGCCCAGCGGGTCGAGGCTCGTGTCGATGGCCCGAGCGATCTGCTGCGTCATCCGCTCCTGCACCTGCAGCCGCCGCGCAAAGACCTCGACGACGCGGGAGAGTTTGGAAAGGCCGGTGATGACGCGGCTCCGTCCGTTGGGGATGTAGGCCATGTGCACCACCCCGCGGATTGGGGCGATGTGGTGCTCGCACGTCGACGTGAACTGGATGTTGTCCTGGATGATCATGTCGTCGGAGCCCTGGGGAAAGTCGTCCTCGTCGAGCTGGAAGATGACGCTCAGGTGGTCCTCCGGGGCCTCCTCACTGCCCTGCGTGTAGGTGAGCAGCGCCTCGGCCCAGCGCTCGGGAGTGCGGCGCAGACCCTCGCGGTCGGGGTCCTCGCCGAGGATCTCGAGCACCTGGCGGAGCAGCGGCTTCAGACATTCGATGCGTTCCTGTCGGTCCATGGGGATGTCATTCCTTTGCATAGGGAGTCTTGTCGGGGACACCGGCCTCGACGAAGGCCTCCTGGCGCTCGCGGCACTTGTTGCAGTCGCCGCAGTGCTGGCCCTCGGACGGGGCGACGCAGGTGAGGCTGAGCTCCAGCGGCAGGTGGCTGTGGGTGCGAATGAGCTGGGCTTTGCTGCCGCCGCGGTATGGGGCCTCTACGATGACCCGGTGCCCGAGCCCCTGCGACAGCACCGAGGCGTAGCTCTCGAAGAACGACGGCGTCGCGTCGGGGAAGGGGTTGCCGCCCAGCGTCCCGATGGCGATGCGTGAGACACCGTGGGTGCTGCACCACACGGCGGTGAGGCCCAACAAGAGGACGTTCCGCCCCGGGATGAAGACGGCCTCATCGGGGGCGTGGTAGCCGGGAACGTTCTCGCCGGTGACGCTCCAGTGGCGGCCGTAGACCTGCCGCACGGGGACGGAGAGCGTCGTCACGGGGCGCACGTTGGGGCTGCCGAGGGCCCGTACGAAGGCGACGAGGGCGGCGTGCTCGGCGTCCTCCCATGCGAGGCCCTTGCGCACGTAGATGGGGGTGACGATGGCGTCCTCCGCCATGTCAGCCACAAGGATGCAGCTATCGAGGCCGCCGCTGGCGAGGGCTGCCACTTCGTCCGGCATCTATGCCTCCCGGTAGACCGCGTAGCTCGACGGGGTCTCCCAGAGGCGGACCTCGGTGAGCGCCAGGCCGTTCTCGCGCGCCTGCTCGAAAATGTGCTTCGCGATGTTCTCCGCCGTCGGGTTGACGTCCAGCAGGTAGAGGGGCTCGCCGAGCTCCGACAGCGCGGGGATGACGGGGTCGTCGCGGCGGAGCAGCATCTTGTGGTCAAGGTTCTCGTCGACCCAACTCTTGACGATGTCGCGGACCTCCGTGAAGTCGCGCACCATACCGAGGCGGTCGAGGGTGTCCGACTCCAAGTCGACCTCCAAGAGGCCGTTGTGGCCGTGGAGCTGCTTGCACTTGCCGTCGTAATCCAGCAGCCGGTGGCCGTAGCAAAAGTCGATGGTCTTGGTGATCCTGTGCCGCGCCATGGCGCCTCCTATCCCTGGGTGCCGGGCCCGGCGAGGTGCCGGCCGGCGTCGACGCGGATGGTCTCGCCGGTGATGGTCTCGCTCTTCAGCAGGGTGATGAGGAACTCGGCCAGTTCGTCCGCAGAGGACTCCCGCCGCAGGGGGGCCTGCGCAAGAATGTCGTCGTGCCACTCGGCTTCCGTGATATCGGCCGGGCGCATGGTCGGCCCCGGCGCGAGGACGTTCACGAGGATGCCGTGGGAAGCCAGCTCCGCGGCGAAGGCGCGAGTCATGAACTGCACGGCGGCCTTGGCGGTGAGGTAGGGGAGGTACTCGCGGTACGGGGTCTCACCGGCGGCCCAGTCGCCGAACAGTACGATGTGCCCCCGCGTGGGGCCGGAGTTGAGCAGCATGGCGCGGGCCGCGTGCAGGGCGAGGAGGTAGCTCCCCTTGGCCGTGCTCATGGCGCGGTCCCACGCGACCGAGTCCAGCAGGGGCAGCGGCGCGCGGGGAAAGTCCGAGGCGAGGTTGACGACAAAGCTGAGGTCGCCCAATTCGGCGACGGCCTGCTCCACCATCGACTGCACGTCGGCCTCGTGGCTCAGGTCACCCTGGATGGTGCAAACGGTGGCGCCGGTGGCGGCGACGGAGTCGCGCAGGGCCTCGGCCTCTGAGGCGGAGCTGCGGTAGCCGATGGCAAGGTTGATGCCTTCCTGCGCCATGCGCCGCGCAAGGACGGCGCCGACGCGCCGGGCGCCCACGATGAGCGCGCCTTTGCCTTGCAGGGTAATCATGATGGGCATGCTCCAAGCCACGAGGCACAGGAGTGGTGTGTCTGCTAGATTGTAGCATACCGAGGAGCACAGAATGCTCCCCGCCCGTCGTTGGGAGGGCGTTGAGAGACGGAAACCGGGGAAGACGGAGCGCTACTCGGCTGCAGCGCGATTCACGGCGTCGGCGGCCGCGAGCAGCTCTGCCTGTGTCTCCGGTTCCAACTCATCCCAGGTGAGGCCGTTGTCCTCAAGGTAGATGCCCAGCATGACATTGCCGGGGAGAGGCGCGGGCCAGACGCGGCGCCCTTCTTCGTCGTAGTACGGTTCTGGCTGCGGGAATGGGGACTGCTGACTCACGACCCTGCGACCTCCAGCACCAGAGGCAATCTGACAGCGCGACCTGTTCGGTCTACTGTTGCCATGGCGGCCTGCCTTTCCCCGCTTGGCTGGTCATTGGGTGTGCTCCAAGCAGAGCAGAAAGTAGTAGTGTGACGGGCGCATTGTAGCATAGGGGGAACTTGCGGTATGCCCTCCCCCGTTACATAAGGTTGCAGGCTGCACGACAGGAGCGCAGATGACTAACCTCCCCGTCCCGTCCTACATGGAGTTCTTCAACGACGATTACCTCGGCGCGTACCGGGAGACGATTTCTCCGGAGAACGCCGTGGTGGAGTCGGCCTTCGTACACCGCGTCCTGCAATTGCCGCGCGACGCCGAGGTGCTCGACCTCTGCTGCGGCCACGGCCGCCATGCGGTCATCCTCGCCCTGACTGGGCTGCGGGTGACGGGCCTCGACCTGAGCGACGCGTACCTGGAGCGCGCGGCGGCCATCGCGGCGGAGGCCGGCGTCAACCTGCCGTTGGTGCGCAGCGACATGCGGGAGATCCCCTTCGAGGGGCGCTTCGACGCGGTGATCAACATCTTCACTTCCTTCGGCTACCTGAACTCGGACTCGGAGGACATGAAGGTGCTGCACCAGGTGGCCAGGGCGCTCAAACCCGGAGGCCAGTTCCTCATCGACTTGATCAACCGCGAGTGGGTCGTCTCCAACTACGTTCGTGACGAGCGCAAGGTAGTCCCCAATGGCACCGTGTACCAGGAGCGGCGCGAGATAGACCTGCTGCACAGTCGCATCAACAACAGCTTCTGGGTGACAACCCCGGACGGGACGACGCACCACACAGACGGCCTCACCATCCGGCTCTACTCGTTGACGGAGCTGGTGCGGATGCTCAATGCGGCGGGGCTGGCCTACCGCACAGTGTACGGCGGCTACGAGCTTGAGCCGTACGACATCGAGTCGCGGAGGATGATCGTGGTGGCCGACAAGGCGCGGTGACGGAGGCGGCGAGTTGGCGCCGTTGCACGGAGGGTCAGCGCAGAGAATGCGCTTTTCTTACGGAATCCCTATTTGACATATAGTACGGAACAGCATTAAATTTAGATACTGTTATGCCTACTATCATTCGCATCGTTGGCCTGGTGCTCAAGAAATACAAGCGCCGGCTCGCCATGGGCTACATCTCCATGATCGGCGCAGCCCTCGTGGCGCTGGCGGTGCCCTACATTCTCGGCAACAGCGTCAACAGGGTCCTCGATTCCGGCGAACGCGACGTTGAGGCCCTCTGGCTACTTGCGTTTGCGTTGCTTCTTGCCGGCGCGTCAAGGGGCATCTTCGCCTTCGGGCAGACCTACTTCGCGGAGTCCACGTCGCAGAAGGTGGCGTACGACATCCGCAACAACTTCTACAACAAGCTGCAGCACCTGAGCTTCGCCTTCCACGACAAGCAGAACACCGGCGACCTGATGTCACGCGCGACGGCCGACGTCGAGGGAGTGCGGATGTTCGTGAACATGGGTGCCGTCCGGTTCGGCTTCGTCGTGGCGATGATCGCCGGTATTGCCGTCGCGATGTTCCTGACCGATGTGACGCTGGCGCTGGTGAGCCTGGCATTTGTGCCGCTGCTCGGCTGGCGCGCCGTCGACACGAGCCGCGGGTTGCGGCGGAAGTGGATGGAGGTCCAGCGGCTGACCGGCGAGATGGTCACCACCATGCAGGAGAACCTCTCCGGGATGCGCGTGGTCAAGGCCTTCTCCGCCGAGAACTACGAGCAGGCGAAGTTCGAGGGGCGAGCAGAGCGCGTCCGAGAGGCCACGTACGAGGCGCAGCGCATCTGGGCCCGGAACTACAGCGTGATGAACTTCTTCTTCCTGGGCGCGCTGGCCGCCATCCTGTACGTCGGCGGCAACCAGGTGATCGACGGGCGTGTAGTGACCGGCACCGGGCAGGTCATTTACACCGGTCTCACGCCGGGCGACCTGACGGCCTTCCTTTTCTACATGGGACTGCTGACCATGCCCGTCCGCATGATGGGGTGGATGGTCAACAGCTTCTCCCGCGCCGTCTCCTCCGGCCAGCGGCTCTTCCAGATCCTCGATTGGGAATCCCCGGTGTACGAGAAGCCCGATGCCACGGAGCTCGGGCGGGTCAAGGGCGCGGTCGAGTTCAGGAACGTGTCCCTCTCCTACGACGGCGACGCACACGCCCTGCAGGACATCAATGTGTCAATCACTCCCGGCGAGGTCGTGGCGCTGGTGGGCCGGCCGGGCAGCGGCAAGACCACCTTCGCGCACCTGCTCCCCCGGTTCTACGACCCGACAGGCGGGGAGATCACCATCGACGGCGTGGACATCCGGGAGGCGACGCTGGAGTCGCTGCGGCGCAACGTCGGCATCGTGCAGCAGGACGTATTCATCCACACGGCCACCATCGCCGAGAACATCGCGTACGGCAAAGGCGACGCCTCCGACGAGGACATCCGCGAGGTGGCGTCCATCGCGCAGCTCCACGAGTTCATCGCCGGCCTGCCTGACCAGTACGAGACCATCGTCGGCGAGCGGGGCGGCGGACTGTCCGGCGGCCAGAAGCAGCGGCTGTCCATCGCCCGCACCATCCTGATGAACCCGCCCATCCTCATCCTCGACGACTCGACGTCCAGCGTGGACGCGCACACGGAGCACCTGGTGCAGGAGGGGCTGGAAGAGGTGATGAGCGGTCGCACCACCATCGTGGTGACCAACCGGCTCAGCGCCATCCGCAACGCCGACGTCATCCTCGTGTTCCGTGACGGCAGCATCGTGCAGCGGGGCACGCACGAGGAGCTATTGGCCAAGGGAGGCGAGTACACAAGCCTGTATGAGTCGCAGCTCAAGCCGATGGAAGAGGCTGCGCTGCAAGAGGTCCGGTTGGCCGGCGACATGGAGGTCTCGGATTGACGACGAGGGTTAGCGGCTACGGTCACTTGGGGCGCTCGGCTCTCGACGACGTCCTGATGGGCAACCTGTACGACCACGGCGTGGTCATGCGGCTGGCGAAGTATGCGCTGCCCTACAAGTTCTGGGTGGCGGCATCTTTCTTCGGCATGGGCGGGCACATCATCACGATGGTAATGCAGCCCATCATCATCGCGTGGGGCATCAACGAATTTGTCGTTGGCATCACCGGGAACGGCGACGCCTTTGGCAGCCTGTGGCTCGCTGCGGTGATCTTCATGGTCAACGTGTTGCTCAACATGTTGTTCAACTTTATACAGCTCGTCTCCCTGGCCCGCGTGACCGTGAATGTGCTGCACGACCTGCGGACGTCGATGTTCCGGCACCTGCAGGACCAGGCAACCTCGTTCTACGACCGGAACGAGGTCGGCCGAATCATGTCGCGCATCCAGAACGACGTCTTCCAGCTGCAGGAGTTCATGGACGTCGGCATCACGACCATCGGCGACATCATGATGCTGCTGTTCATCGCGGGCACCATGATCTACCTGGACCCGCTGCTTGGCATCGTGACGCTGTCGGTCATCCCGGTCCTGGGAGCCATCCTCATCTACTGGCAGAAGAAATCGCGACCGACGTTCCTCGGCGTGCGGATCGCGATCTCGGCGGTGAACGGCAACCTGCAGGAGAACGTGTCGGGCGTACGGGTGACGCAGAGCACGAACCGCCAGGACGTGAACCTCAGCAACTTCAACACGCTCAACCAGACGCACCTTGACCGCACAGTGCGCGCCTCCTTCCTCTCGGCGTCGCTGATGCCGGTGGTGGAGACGCTGACGGTGGTGTCGATGGGACTGGTGGTGGTGGTCGGCGGCATCCGGGTCTTCGACGGTGTGTTGGAGATCGGATTTCTCGTCGCCTTCCTCATCTACGTGCAGCGTTTCTTCGAGCCGATCCGGACGCTGACGCTGCAGTACACGATGTTCCAGCGCGCGATGGCCTCCGGCGCCCGCATCTTCGAGTTGCTGGACATCTCACCGGAAATGAAAGACAAGCCGGACGCAATCACGCTGCCGCCCATCAAGGGTGAGGTGGTCTTTGAAGACGTGTGCTTCGGATACACGACGGAGGAGCAGGTGCTCCACAACATCGACCTGACTATCCAGCCGGGGCAGAACGTGGCGCTGGTGGGTTTGACCGGCGCGGGCAAGACCAGCTTGGTCGCGCTGATGCACCGCTTCTATGACGTCACTAGTGGCTCCATCCGTGTCGATGGCCACGATGTGCGTGACGTCACCCGGGAGAGCCTTGCGGGCCAGATGAGCATGGTGCTGCAGGAGCCGTACCTCTACTCCATGAGCATCCGCGATAACATTCGCTACGCCCACAAGGAGGCCACGGACGAGCAGGTGGAGGCGGCGGCAATTGCCGTCGGCGCGCATGAGTTCATCATGGAGCTGGACCACGGCTACGACACGATGCTTCAACAGCGGGGCAACAACCTGAGCATGGGCCAGCGACAGCTCATCAGCTTCGCGAGGGCAATCGTGGCGGACCCGCGCATCATCGTGCTGGACGAGGCAACAGCCAACATCGACTCGCGGACGGAGAAGATCATTCAGGACAGCCTGAAAGTAGTGCTGCGCGGACGCACGTCGGTCGTCATCGCGCACCGGCTGTCGACCATCACGAGCGCCGACGTCATTGTCGTCCTCGACCACGGTCACGTCATCGAGATGGGCAACCACCGCGAGTTGCTGGAGAAGGGCGGCCTTTACGCGGCCCTCTACGCCATGAACTTCGGTGAGCCGATCACGGCGCACTCCAACGGCTCGGACGACGTGATGTCCCTGCTGGGCCGAGTGGACATCTAGCGCTCACCACGGCTCTGGCGGATAATCGGGGCAACCCCTAACCGCTTCGATTAGCTAGACCTTCCTGTCCCGGGAGGCAAAGGAGGCGTCATGAGTTCACAGAACACTGACCCGCGTCCGCCCGTCTGGGTGGGGCACATCTCCATGAACACCAAAGCTGTCGGCGAGTCTACCGCGGCCATGCTCTCGATCGGCATGCGGTCCATCGTGCAGCGGGACGACTTCGCCGTGCTGGAGCTGCGCGGCGGCACGCACATCGTGCTGCGGCAGGACGACGGCGCGGAGCCCATCCACACCGAGTTCGACTTCATGGTGGAGGACGTCGACGCCACCCACGCCGAGTACGCGGCCAAGGGCCTGAATGTCTCGGAGATAAGCCGCGGCCGGATCCATGACTCGTTCACGCTGACGGAGCCGGGCGGCAACCGCATCACCGTGAACTCGACGCACGTCTCGGACCAGCCAGTCTAGCCTCGGACGGTCACCCGGCGGGTCCTCCGCAATCCACCCGTTCCTGACATGCCCCCCTTCCACAACGGAGGGGGGCTTTGTATGCTCTGGGGAGACAATCGAGGAGGAAGCTATGGCCAAGCTGCTGGTCATCCATGGTGCGGGCATGAACATGCGGGGCAAGGTGGACGTGGAGACGTTCGGGCCCATGACGCTGCCCGAGTACGACGCCCAGATCGCCGAGTATGCGAGGGAGCTCGAGGTGGCGGTGCGCTGCTTCCATTCGAACATCGAGGGCGAGGTGGCCAACGCTATCTACGAGGCCCACGGCGACGGCACCGGCGCCATCCTCATCAACCCGGCGGGGTGGACGCGTGACGCCAACATCTTAGTGTCGGCGATGCGGCAGGTGCGCCTGCCCGCCGTCGAGGTGCACATGACGAACCCGACGGCTCGCGGAGGGAACTCGGTCGTGCTGCCGGTGTGCAAGAGCTCGGTCTACGGCTTCGGCATCTACGGCTACTACATGGCGATGAAGGGTGTGCTGGAGACGTACGGCCTGTAGCCTGCAAGGGGAACCGGCGCCCAACACTTCTGCAAGGACGGGCCATGATCATCAAGTTCAGCGACACGCAAACGGACACGCAGGGCCAGCGCCCGCTGGTGCTCAAGCGCATCGTCAATCAAAGCGTCACGCCGAGCATCAGCCTGACGTGGGTCTCGCTCTACGGGCGGCACGAGAAGGTGGTCAACGACATCAGCGACCGCGTCTACTACATCATCGACGGCGAGGCGGACTTCGACGTGGGCGGCGAGCTGGGAAGCGTTACGGGCGGCGATGTCGTCTACATCCCCAGGGGCGTGCCCTACGTCTTCGAAGGACACATGACGTACGTCGTCATGAACAGCCCTGGCTACGTCCCGGACTCGGACCGGGTGGTGGACTAGCAGGGCGGCGAAGGGAATTATAGGGAAGTTAGCAAAGTTACTGAAATTTGATAACTTCGCTAACTTAGATATAAACTGTCATCATGGATCCAATTCGTAACCCGTACGCTCCTGGAGCCGGAACACCGCCCCCAGAGTTGGTGGGGAGAGAAGAGGTGTTGGAGAGCGTCCGCATCGCCATTGAGCGCAAGCGACTTGGACGCTCCAGCAAGAGCGTACTTATGGTGGGCTTGCGCGGCGTTGGCAAGACTGTGTTGCTGGAACGCATAAGGATGGATGCGGAAGTCAACGGGGCATGCACTCTGCGTATTGAGGCACCAGAGAATCGCTCCCTTCCTTCAATTCTACTACCACAGCTCCGCATGGCTCTGTTGAAGCTGTCTGGTAAGGAAAAGGCTAAGGAATTGGCCCAGCGTGCTTTGCGCGGGGTGGCGGGTTTCGTGAGAGCGTTCAAGCTTAGGTACGGCGACATTGAGTTGAGCCTGGACTTAGAGCCAGAACCGGGACTGGCGGACAATGGTGAATTGGAGACCGACTTACACGATCTGCTTCGCGTCGCCGGAGAAGCCGCAAGAGCCGATGGTAGCGTTCTTGCGATCTTCGTGGATGAACTTCAATACGTAAGGGAAGCCGAGCTGGCGGCACTGATAACGGCCCTGCACCAGCTGGAACAGGAATCACTTCCAGTCATCATGATTGGTGCTGGCCTGCCACAACTACGAGCCCGCACTGGAAAGGCGAAGTCCTATGCAGAGAGACTCTTTGACTTCCCTCAAATAGGTGAGCTTTCTTCCCAAGACGCTAGATTGGCGATCGACAAACCCGCTAGGGACGAAGGCATTGCTATAGAGGATGATGCACTGGATCTAATTGTCGCACAGACGCGCGGCTACCCATATTTCCTCCAGGAGTGGGGAAAGCACACATGGGAAGTTGCCAACTCATCACCTATAACAGTGGGCGATGTGCAGGAGGCCTCCCAGCAGGCTGAAGCAGCCCTAGACGAGAGCTTCTTCAGAGTTAGGTTTGATAGGTTGACGCCGGTTGAGAGACGGTACCTTCGTGCTATGGCTGAGATGGGGGAGGGGCCGCATCGTTCAGGCGACATTGCACAAGAATTAGGTCGGTCAGTACAGTCCCTCGCCCCGACACGCAATCAACTAATCAATAAAGGCATGATATGGAGTCCGGGGCATGGCGACACAGCGTTTACCGTGCCGATGTTCGATCAGTTCATGGTGCGTATAATGCCAGCGGGCACCTGGCGGTAGAAGCATCCGGAGCTTCCCTCGCCCGCCGCAAGGAGCACTCCACTGAGACGCCCGAGGATCTTCTACGGCTGGGTCATCGTGCTCATAGCCGCCACGGGCGGCGTGTTCACCCTTGGCACCGGCCTCTGGAGCTTGGGGGCCTTCGTCATTCCCATGGAGGAAGAGCTGGGGTGGAACCGCACAACGCTCTTCGCCGGCTTGACGATCCGCGCCCTCGCCGCGGGCGCCATCGCCCCCTTCATCGGCCCGGTCTTCGACACCCGAAACGGCCCCAGGCGCCTCACAATCGCCTCCGCGGTGATACTGGGCATGTCGCTCGTCGGGCTTCGATGGGTGGACGAGGTCTGGCAGTACTACATCCTCTTCGGCGGCGTTGGGGCGCTCGCCAACGTGACCAGCGGGATCGTGCTGATCGAGGCCGTTGTCCCCAAGTGGTTCATACGCAAGCGGGGCAGGGCCGTCGCAGCAGCCAGCATGGGGGGAGTGCTGGGCCCGGTCTTTCCCCTGGCCATCCAGTGGGTGATCTCGGCCTATGGCTGGCGCGAAGCTTGGGTGGTGATGGGGCTCGTGTCGGTGGTCGTGCTCCTGCCGCTGGCGTTCCTGGTGCGGACCCGGCCAGAGGACGTGGGCCAGCTCCCGGACGGCGATACCGAGGCCTCGGCCCAGCCGTCGACGAGCCAGACCCGCAATCTCTCCCCGGAGGCGGACCACACGCGGAGTCAGGCCATGCGGACAAGCACCTTCTGGATCCTGATCGCCACGTTCAGCCTCACGTCGCTGGGGGTGCAGGGGTTCATTTCGAACTGGCTGCCGTATTTCCAGGACATCGGGTTCTCCGCGAACACCGGCGCACTGGCGCTGACGGTCTTCGGGATCGCGGTGCTGCCGGCGCGGTTCTTCTGGGGGTCGCTGGCGGACTTCTTCTCTGTTCGGCATCTGCTCATGGTGCAGCACATCCTGACGGGGCTGCTGGTGCTGCTGCTTCTGAACATCGGCAACTACACGCTGCTGATGGCGTTCGCCGTGCTCATGGGGTTGGCGTATGGCGGGTACGTCCCGCTCCAGCGGCTCATTTACCCCATCTACTACGGCCGTGCGCATTTGGGAGCCATCAGGGGTGCGATGCGGCCGGCCATCACGACGGCCTCGGCCGCGGGGCCGCTGGTCATCGCCGGGATCTACGACCTCAGGGGCTCGTACGAGCTTGCCTTCATATTTGTCATGGTGATGTGGCTGGCGGCCGGCATGATGTTCCTGATGGCTCGGCCACCCCGGCTGCCCCGATAAAGCGTACCGCCGGTCTATGTCCCGCGAGGCCTCGGTGGCTTGGCGAGCAGGATGACGGCGCCGGTCATGGCGAATCCGATCATGACCATGACGAAGCTCCAGAAGTACGAGCCGTGCAGGTCGTAAATGGCAGCGACGAAGACCGGGCCGATGGCGCCCGTAAATCCGTTGAAGGGACGCATCATGCCGGTGATGGCCCCGAGGTGATTCCGGCCGAAGTAATTGGCGACGAGCAGCGGCCGGAGGATGAAGGAGCCGCCCATCGTCACGCCGAAGAGGATCATGAAGGCGAACAGCATCGGCGTGCCGACGACGTAGATAAGCAGCAGGATGCTGGAGGCTGTCAACGTCGACTGGACGAACGTCAACGACCGTACGGGGAAGCGGTCGCCGAGCAGCCCCCAGAGCGGCCGCACGGTGACGGTGCAGACGCCGTAGGCCGTGATGGCAAGGGCGCCAATAGCCGTCGCGAAGCCCATGTCCTGCAGGTACGGGATCCAGTTGACCTGAAAGCCCCGCATGCCGAGCCCGCCGAGGCCGTAAGCGAGGATGATGAGCCAGAACGCGGGACTGCGCACTGCCTCGGAGCGCGTGAGGCTGTACTCGTCAGGGGGTCGAGGCCGGGGCTGTTGCTCGGCGGCGCGCGCAGGCTCATTGGGCGGCCTGGTCTCGCCGTCGGGCAGAAGGCCAATGTCCTCGGGCCTCGTTCGGACGAGGAAGGAAAGCGGCACGAGGACGACGATGACAGCGATGCCCATGATCAGCCAGGTGTCCCGCCATCCGACGAAACTCATGATGGTGTGAAGCGTCAGCGGCGCGAAGAGCGGCCCGAGTCCGCCGCCCATGACGGCGATGCCCATCGCTCTGCCGCGCTTGCGGATGAACCATTTCGGCAGGATGGCCTGCGTGAGCGCCTCGCCGATGCCCAAGCTGCCGATGGCCGCCAGTACTCCGTAGAACAGGTAGTACTCCCAGAGGCTGTCCACCCACTTGAGCGTGATGAGCGACAGGCCGATGAGAATGGCGCCGCCTAACATGAGGACCCGAGGGCCACGGGTGGTGTCACGCCAAGGGCCGACGATGGGGGACAGGAAGCTGGCAACCGCGGTGTAGATGGTCAGCGCGAGGAAGAAGAGCGTCCGCGACCACTCGAGCTCCTCGGTCATCGGTTTCGCGAAGACGGTGAGCGCCCACGTGCCGACCCCGGTGTTGAAGCCGCCGGTAACGACGGCGACGGCGACCAACACCCATCCGTAGAAAAATTTCCGTCCGGCGCGGGCTTTGGGCTCGCTTTGCTCCAGCATGGCGGGGGCATGGTACAGCATTTGTGGCCGCGAGGCGCATTGGCTCACGTGGGGCGGCAACAAGCGGTAGCGGACGTTGTCAACGAGGTTGAGGCTTGAACTCCGGGTCCGTCGCGTATTGGAATTGTCGAGATGGAAAATGGTTGCCGGATGGGCGCCGCGCAGGAGGCCTTGCGTTTCCGCTCGAGCTCCGCCGGAACAGAGGCTCTCCAAGCCGAGGTTTGCAGGGAAATTATGTGGAACACTTGCATTCGCGCCTTTTTTCACGAATAATGAGCCTCTAGCGCGTCGCGCGCTCGCGAGGCGTTGACCGCGCGTTGCAGGGGCGTGTAGAATCGCAGCTTCTACGGATAGATACGGGTATTCGGGGATCTGAGACGGATGCGGCGACGTTTCCGTTCACCGAGAGACGATTCACTCACGAACTGAACATCGGTCTTTCCGTTTTTCTGAAAGGGGCCACATGGCAGGGGACCAGGTCATAGGCAGCCGCCGGAAGATCTACCTGCAGCAGCTTGAGGCTGCGCAGCGAGATGCCGCGGAGCGCGGGCTGTACTCCCCTGCCCATGAGCACGACAGCTGCGGCGTCGGCATGGTGGCCAACATTCGCGGCAACCGCACCCACAGGATCATCGAGCAGGGCATCGAGGTGCTCATCAACCTTGAGCACCGCGGCGCTGAGTGCTGCGACCCTGACACCGGCGACGGCTCAGGCATCCAGTTCCAGATTCCGGACACCTTCTTCCGTAAGCACGCCCACTCACTGGGCATCGCGCTGCCGAAGGAGGGCGAGTACGGCGTCGGGATGGTCTTCCTGCCGCAGGACCTGCGGATGCGGACGGAGTGCGAGAACGTCATCCGCGAGACCGTCGAGGCGGAGGGGCAGCGCTTCCTAGGGTGGCGTGACGTGCCGGTGGACGACACGCAGATCGGCTGGCTGGCCCGCACGCGGCAGCCGGTCATCCGGCAGTTCTTCGTTGGGAGTGCCTCGGGGATCTCGGACTCCGCCGCGTTCGAGCGCAAGCTTTACGTGATCCGCCGGGTCATTGAGCAGAAGTGCTTCGATCGCAAGCTGGGCGATGGCGAGAATTTCTACGTGTGCAGCCTGTCTTGCAACCGCATTGTCTACAAGGGGCTGATGAAGGCCTCGCAGATGTCGCAGTTCTACCAGGACATGACGGAGCCGGAAGTCGAGAGCGCCTTCGCGATGGTGCACTCGCGTTTCAGCACGAACACGCTGGGGGCCTGGCCGCTGGCGCACCCGTACCGGATGATCTGCCACAACGGCGAGATCAATACGCTGCGGGGCAACATCAACTTCATGCATGCCCGCTCTGCGCTGTTCCAGTCGCCGCTCTTCGGCGACGACATGGAGAAGCTCAAGCCTATCATCGGCGACGGGCAGAGCGACACGGCCAGTCTGGACAACGCGCTGGAGCTGCTGTGCAGCACTGGTCGCTGGCTCCCCCACGCCATTCTTATGCTCATCCCGGAGGCCTGGGGCGACCACATTCCCATGCTCCAGGAAAAGCGCGACTTCTACGAGTACCACGCCTGCCTGATGGAACCGTGGGACGGCCCCGCGATGGTGGCCTTTACCGATGGCCACAGCATCGGCGCCATCCTCGACAGGAACGGTCTGCGTCCGATGCGCTACTTGGTCACGAACGACGATTTGCTGGTCATGGCCTCAGAGACGGGTGTCCTGGACGTGCCTGCGGAGTCGGTGCGCTTCAAGTCGCGGCTGCAGCCCGGGAACATGTTCTACGTCGACTTCGATCAGGGCCGCATCATCGAGGATGCCGAGATCAAGCACACGTTGGCGACGCGGCAGCCCTACGGCGAATGGCTGCGGGAGAGCGTTGTCGACTTGGAGTCGCTGCCGGAGCCCCGGCACGTGAACGGCGACGAGCTCGACACGCTGACGGAGCGGCAGCGGGCCTTCGGCTACACGACGGAGGAGATCCGGATACTGATGCAGCCGATGGGCGAGACGGGGCAGGAGCCCGTGGGCTCCATGGGCAACGACGCCGCGCTCGCCATCCTGTCGGACCGGCCGCAGCCCTTGTTCAACTACTTCAAGCAGCTCTTCGCGCAGGTGACCAACCCGCCGCTCGACGCGATCCGCGAGGAGTTGGTCACGTCGGTCGTGACGTTCGTCGGCTCCGAGCAGAACCTCTTCGAGGAGACGCCGCTGCATTGCCGGCAGCTCCGTATCCAGGAACCTATTCTGACGAACGCCGAGCTGGAGAAGATCCGCGCGGCCAACCAGCCCGGCGTCAAGGCCGCCACTATCTCCACCAT
>JAPPNT010000224.1:0-13290 GCA_028873745.1 Chloroflexota bacterium
GCATGGACCCGATCGTCGACCGGGAGAAGGAACGGCTGGGCACCAGCGACCAGATGATCATCCGGACGCGGCGCCGCCTGCTGCGGGCCGCGCGGTCGCTGCAGGAGGGGGAGACCCCGCCCGGCGTCGACAACCCGGAGGTGTACGCGGTGCGGTCGGGCGGCGCGATGCTGCCCATCGGCTGCGACTGGTACGAGGAGACGAAGAACTTCCGGGCAGGGTGGGTCGACCACCCGGAGCTGGACCGCGCCGTCATCGGCGGCGTGCCGGCGGTGTAGCCCTTCGACAGGCTCAGGGCGAACGGTCAAGGGGGCTCAGGGCGAACGGGGAGCTGTTGCCTGGATTCCCGCTTTCGGGGTAATTACGGATGATGTAAGGGCCCGGCGGGGTTTCCCGCCGGGCCCTTTCATTTCGCCTGTTGGTGTCGCGCCGTCGGTTGCGATGGCTCGCGCTGCCCTATTCCTGCGTCGCGAAGCGGGCCTGCAGGTGCTCGACGTGGTGGCGCTCCTCCGTGCATTCGACGACGGAGAGCTCGACCTGGATCGTTACGTGATTGAGCCCGTGGTTGTACACGATCCTTCTGAGCTGCTTCAGGATCTCCTCCTGCCGGCCGGCCTGCGTGGGGCTCACGAAGACGTGGGCCGTGAAGGCGTCATAGCCGGAGGTGATGGTCCAGGCATGGACGTCGTGGACGAGGGTCACGCCGTCGACGTCCTCCATCTCGCTGCAGATGTTGTAGATGTCCACGGACTCCGGCGTGCCCTCCAGCAGCACCTTGAAGACGCGCATGAAGAGGCCCCAGGAGACCTTCAGGATGAGCAGGCCGATGAGGACGCTCATGATGGGGTCGGCGATGTACCACACCTCATTCTGATCGGCAAAGGCGAGGATCAGGACGCCTGAAATGATGACGCCAAAGGAGCCCATCATGTCCGCAAGAACGTGCTGGAAGGCGCCCTCCACGTTGAGACTCTCACCCGCGGCGCGGTGGAGCACCCAGGCGGCGGCTATGTTGACCAGCAGGCCAACGACGCCGACGCTCAGCATCAGGGGACCCTCCACCTCGGGCGTGTCGAAGAAACGGTGGTACGCCTCGAAGAAGATCCAGCCGGCGATGAGCCAGAGGCTCACGGTGTTGGCCAGCGCGGCGAGTATCTCCGTCCGGTAGAAGCCGAAAGTCGAGCCGGCCGCGGCGGGGCGGTTGGCGATCCACATGGCGAACAGCGCCAGCGCAATGGATGCGGCGTCGGTCAGCATGTGCGCCGCGTCGGCGAGCAGGGCGAGGCTCCCGGACAGGATGCCACCGACGACCTCCACGAACATGAAGCCGCCAATCAGGGCGAGGGCGAAAATCAGGCTCTTCTTGCTGGCGCCCCGCAGGTCATGGGCGTGGTCATGGCCGCCGTGCCCGTGGTGGTGATGGCCGTGCCCGCCGTGCCCATGGTCGTGGCCGTGGCCGTCGTGGGCGTGGTCGTGCCCTTCGTGGTCGTGCTCTTCCTGATCATGCTCGTGGTCGTGAGCGTGGTCATGCTCGTGGTCGTGGGCGTGGTCATGCCCTTCGTGGTCGTGGGCGTGGTCGTGGGCATGGTCATGCTCGTGATCGTGCCGGTGCTCAGTCGTCACAACGGATCCCCTTCGTGCAACACCGGATGCCCGGCAAGCCGCAGCTCAACCGGACATCCGAATCGCGTTTCGTTCGGGTTACGTGTGTCCTCTATGCAGCGTGGGCGACGTGGTGAGGGTCATCCTCAGCGGCGCAGTGCTCGCCGCCATGCTCGTGGCAGTGGATGTGGCCGTGCTCGTCCATGTCCTCCGGGCCCATGATGGCCTGGCAGGCCACGTCGCCGTGGACGTGGCAGTGGCCGGCGCCGTGCTCGTGGCAGTGGACGCCATCATGGTTGTGGCAGTGCTCGCCGGCATGCTCGTGACAATGGTCGTCGTGCTCGTGACTGTGGTCGTGCGTGGTCATTCTCTCCTCCCTTTCCGTCTTTCTCGCTTGCGGTGTATTGAGACACCTAAAACGTACCGAACTGATACAATCGTTGTCAACCCGCTACAAAATAGTGATACATGGTCTAAATTCGACGCCAACCATGTATCAACAATTCCGAAAAACTGCCCTTCTTTGACGGCAAGAATGGCCGCGCAATGACCGCATCTGCCAAGGGCGAGCGCGGGTGAGTCGCTCGCTGAGCGGCGCCAGGGATCGTTGATACAACGAGGAGGTCATCCGGTAAGCAGGGTTGATACCCGTTCTCAGTTTCCGTAGGACTGGGGAGCGGCATTCCCAGCGAATTCGCGCAGCCGCGGCACGAAAACGGCCCGGAACGGCAGCCCAACGGGCCGCCGGCCAACGCCCAAGCCCGGCTTGCGTTGCCCTATAATGAGGGGAGGAGCACGCGAATGGAGGTGACGATGATGCGACGCAGGCCCTGGTCACTGAGCACGGGCCGGTGGTCCGCGCTGCTCGCGCTAGCGGCGGCCCTTGCGCTGCTGGCAGCCGTTGCGTGCGGCAATGAAGGCGACGAGTCAACAGATGCAGGCAGCGCCGCAACGACGGAGACAACCGACGCCGCGCAGACATCGGCGGGCGGCGACGCTGCAACAACGACGGACCCCGCGCCGGAGCCTGGCCCCGCCGTCGGCCACTCGATTGGCGACCTGGCGCCGGACTTCACGGTAGACACGATCGCGGGCGAGTCGTTCGCGCTGTCGGAGGTCACGACAGCGGGATCGCCGGTGCTCCTGTACTTCTTCACGACATGGTGACCGACATGCAATGCCGAGTTTCGGCATCTGCGAGCGCTCTACCCCGACTACCAGGACAGCGTCGCCCTCATCGGCGTGGGTTTCGACCCGGGCGAGTCTGAGGACAGGATCAGCACCTGGGCCGAGCGGAACGGTTTCTTCTGGCCCCTTGCTACGGTGAGCGCAGACCCCGTCAAGGAGTACCGCGTATCGCAGCAGTCGGCGGCGGTGGGGATTGACCCCTCGGGTGAGATCATCCTGCGCAAAAACGGCGGGCTGCAGAACGAGGGCAAGTGGCGCGAGTGGCTGGACGCCCTCGCCGCAACTTCGACGGCGGTGGCGGAGCCCTCGGCTGCGTCGACGACCGCCTCGCTCTCGGACACGACGGTAACGAGCGGCGTCATAGCGGCACCGGAGCCCGTACAGGCTGTACCAACGGCGGCGCCGGCCCCGACCACGCCACCCGTGGTCCCGCCGACGGCAGTCCCCGCGCCCACCACGGCGCCCGCGCCCGTCGTTGCGCCCGTGCCGACGGTTGCACCCGTGCCAACGGCCGCTCCTCCGCCGACGGCGACGCCTCGGCCGGCGCCCACGGCCACGCCTCGACCGACGGCGACGCCCACGCCCCGGCCGACTGCCACACCGAACATCCCCGTCGGGCACAACGTGGGGCAGCGCGCGCCGGACTTCACCGTGACGGCCGTCGACGGCAGCACGTACACGCTGTCGGAGGTCACGGCCGACGGCAAGGCGGTGCTGGTCTACTTCTTCGCGACGTGGTGACCGATCTGCAATGCGGAGTTGCCGCATCTGCAGGGTCTCTACTCAGCTTACAGCGACGACGTGCTGGTCATAGGGATCAGTACGGACCCGGGCGACTCGGTGTCGCGCATTCAGAGCCATGCCCGAAGCCGGGGAATCACGTTCCCAATGGCAGCCAACGACAGGAGCATCACGGTGGACTCCTACCGCGTTTCGGCGCAGTCCAGCGCGGTGGGAATCGACACCTCTGGGGTGATCCGACTGCGCAAGGGCTACGGGGGTCAGGGCGCCAACGACTGGCGCGAGTGGTTTGATACGCTATCGGGGTCGTAGCCGGAGCAAGGCCAGTCATTGGGTGAACGGAGAGGGGCCGCTGAGCGGCCCCTCTTGCATTGTGCCATGACGAGTATCCGTTTACCCCCGCGCGAGCAGCGGGCGGAGGTCGCGGATGTTGGCGACGTCCTCGATGTGGAGCACGCGGTCGATGAGCTGCTCCGTCGCGTCGTGGCCGAGGACGGGGGTGATGAGATCGCGGGCCTTCTCGCAGACGCGGGCGGTGTCAAGGGGGTTCTGGGCCGTGCCGGGTGCGTACCTGGTGTGGTGCGACAGGACGCGGCCGTCGGTGGTGGTGACCTCGATGATGGCCTGGCGCGGGGCCTCCGGCATGACGAGGCTGGGCTCCGGCTGCAGCGTCACGCGCTCCTTCATGGCGAGGACCTCGGCGTCGCCCATGCGCTCGTAGGAGTGGGTGGAGGCGAAGGAGACGGCGCCGTCGACGAGGGCGAGGGCGATGCAGTGCTGGATGTTGACGTCCGGCATGGCGCGGTTGTTGACGACGTCCGCGCCGTCGGTCGGGAGCCTGGCGACGACGCCCGCCACGTCCGCGCCGGTGACACCGTGCGCCGAGGTGATAGTGAACAGGGCGTCGAGGGCCGACTGGATCGGGTAGCCGACGGCGTAGGGCTTGATGGCCGTGCCGGTGACCATAAAGGTCTCGCCGAGGCCATCGGTTATGCGGGTTGGGTCCGGGTCCTGGGAGAATGCCTGCAGCAGATTATGTTCACCATCCAGCACGTTGGGGACGCCGGAGAAACCCATCTGCACCATCGTCGCGGCGGTGACGCCGTTGCGCGCGCCCATGCCGGCGAAGTCAAACGCCTTCTCGACGTGCTCCTCGTCGCCGACCCACGCCCAGAGGCCGGAGGCCTGCTGCGCGGCGTAGGAGAGGACGTAGCGCATCTGCGTAGGGTTCAGCCTGGCAATGGAGGCTGCGCCGCCCGTGGCGCCAAAGGTCGCGCCGAAGCCCTCGGCGCTGTGGTGGGCGGCGCGGAGCTTGTCGCCGTCGACCGCAAGCAGGATGCGGCAGGCGACGTCGTAGCCGAGGGCGACGGCGCGGAGGAGCTCGGCGCCGGACGCGCCCTCGCGCTCGGCCATCGCCCACGCGGCGGGGACGACGCTGCAGCCGGGGTGCGCCTTGGAGGACGGGTCGAAGTCGTCGGTCTCGTCGGCGTGGCCCATCATGCCGTTGGCGAGGGCGGCGTTGGCGGCGGAGGTGACGACGTCCGTGGTCATGACGACCGCCTCCGGCACGCCACCGAGGGTGCGGACGTACTTCTCCGCCATTTGGCCGGGGAGGAGAGTGCTGCCGGAGATGACGGCGGCAAGGCTGTCGAGGAGGCGGTGCTTGGCCTCCCGGTCGACATCGGCGGGCAGGGCGCGGTCGCGGGCTGCGGCCATGTAGTCGGCGAGGATGCCGGTGACGTTGCCGTTGGGCGCCTGGGTCATAGCGCTCCCTTCAGGTCAGAGATGATGGGCCTCGCGTAGTATACCCGCCGGAAGCACGTGGTGGGCAAATTGAAGGGGCCGGCGTGCCGTTGCGCGTGCGGCCCCTCCCCCGCCACCGATGTGTTGAAGTCGATCAGGCCCTTTCGAGAAAGGCCAATCGCGGGCGCCCCCATCCCCTCCATGGGGGCGCCTGCGCCTCTCCACGTTTCCGTCGTTGGCGATAGCCCGCCAGAACACTTGTGCTTAGAATAGAACATTCATTCCCAAGTGTCAATGGGGCGACAGGGGGATTCTGGATACCGGCTTTCGCCGGTAAGACAAGGAGGGGGAGCGCGGGCGGGAGGTTAGCCGTCCAGGTTCTCGATGCGGACGGGCGTTAGGTCGTCGGCCGAGGTGAAGCCGAAGAGGCGGGAGTAGAAGTAGAACTCGGCCTCCAAGGTGCGCCTGATGGTCTGCGCTTGCCGGAAGCCGTGGCCCTCGCCGGGGAAGGTGATGTAGGTGGTCGGCACACCCTGCGACTTCAGCGCGTCGAACATGGCCTCCGACTGCTCCGGCGGCACGATGGTGTCGTCGAGGCCCTGGAAGAAGATGACGGGGCAGGAGACCCAGTCGGCGGCGTTGATGGGAGAGCGCTCGCTGTACCGCTTGCGGTAGAGGGGGTAGGGGCCGACGAGGCCGACAAGGCTGGTGGCGTCGAACTTGTGGATGCTGTTGAGCAATGCCTCGAGGTCACTGACGCCGAAGTAGCTGGCGCCGGCGCTGAAGACGTCGCGGAAGGCCATGGCGGAGAGGGCGGTGTAGCCGCCGGCGCTGCCGCCGCTGATGGCGATCCGCTGCCCGTCGACCTCGCCGCGCTCGATGAGGAAGAGGGCGGCGTTGACGCAGTCGTTCACGTCCACGACGCCCCACTCGCCGATGAGGCGCTCGCGGTAGTCACGGCCGAAGCCCGCGCTGCCGCCGTAGTTGACGTCCAGGAGGGCAAAGCCGCGGCTGGTCCAGTACTGGATGGAGAGGCTGAACTCGGGCGTGGTGGCCTCGTGGGGGCCGCCGTGGCAGGTGACGAGCATGGGCGGCCGCTCGCCCTCGGGCGCGGCGAAGGCGTCGTTCTTGGGCGCATAGTAGAAGGCGTGGGCCGTCAGCCCGTTTTCCGTGGGGAACTCGACGGCAATGGGCACGGAGAGGCACTCGGGCGGGATCTCGGTCTCGGTCTCGACCCGGAGCACGTCGAGGCTGCCCTCCTCCAGGTCCAGCTCCAGGAGGGAGATGGGGCGCGTGGGGGAACCGCCGGTGAACACGACGCGGCCGGGGGCGGCCTGCAGGTCGCCGTGGCCCATGACCCAGTAGGGGTTGTCCAGGGGGGTAACCCGCAGGTCTGACAGGCCGAGGCGCACCAGCCGCCAGACGCCGCGCTGCACGTAGCAGCAGACGAGGGACTCGTCCGAATCGAAGCCGTAGGAGGACATGCCGACCCACCAGTTGGCCTTTGAGACCTCGCCCTCCACCTGCAGGACGGGGGTTACCTCGCCGTCGAGCCAGCGGTAGACGTTGGCCCAGTCGGTGCGGTCGGAGATGAAGTAGAGGGCGCCGTCGGGGCCCCACTCGGGCTGCAGGACGGTCTCGTCGACGCCGCCGGCGACCATGACGGGGTCGACGAGGGAGCCGTCGGCGGCGATCCCGGCGACCCAGAGCTCGGTGCCGTCCCAGGGCATGTTGGGCTGGTCCCAGGATACCCACGCTAGGCGATCGCACGCGGCGTTGACGGCCGGCCAGCTGTAGAAGTCGTTGTCCGTGACCAGGACGGCGGGGTCCGAGCGGCCCTCCGGGTCAATGGCGACGATCTCGTTGAGGACCTCCTCGCCGCCGCGCAAGTGGTTCTCGCAGACGCAGATGATGCGGTTGCGCACGGGGTCGAAAACCTTGCTGCCGAAGCGAAGATCCCCTTCCTCCGGGGTGATGGGGACGGGGTCCTCGCCAATGCGGTGCCGGTAGACGCGCTGGTCTGCGAAGTTGGAGAAGAAGACGACGCCGTCGTGGACCGTGTAGCCCCGTGCGCCGTACTCGTGGAGCGTGGTGCCGACGCTGAAGCCGGGCGGGGTGACCTCGACGGCGCTGCCTCCGGGCCCGCGCTTCATCACAAGGCCGCGGCCCTCCTCGGCAGGGCGAATCTCGACCCAATACGTGTCCGGGCCGTCGAGCTCGATACGCCCGAGCTGGATGGTCTCGCCGGCGGCCATGTCCAACGTTACGGGCGATGACCACGCGCCGTAGGGAGCGATTCGGGGGGATGCCATGGCCCTCTCCTGCAAGCTGCGTGCAGCGTTTTCCTGGGGAAGAACATGGTACGTCCGGGCAATCGGCTTTGCAATCGGCTTTGCAATTGCGCTGGCCGGTGGCCGCTTTTGCCATGCGCGGGAGGAGCGGGTACACTTTTTGAGGCCTTGCGGCCTGAGAATCGGTTGGAAAGGAGCGGCCCAGTGGCAGTCAAAGAAGTGTATGACATCGCCATTTCCACGCCCTTCTCCAATTACGACTTTTTCGCCCACCGCATGATGGAGCTGTGCGGCCAGATGGGGCTCACGTACTTCTTTGTCAATGAGCTCTGGGTGACTGAGTTTTTGGAGAAGCTGCAGAACAAGGAGCTTCAGGTGCGCGTGCTGCTGGACATGACGGCGGCGCAGACCGACGATGACGACCCCTTCACGATACTGGCGCGTGAGGTCAAGCGGCAGAAGGGCTACGTCATCGACGACCCGGAGAACGTGGCGAAGGTGGTGCACAAGGGATACTTCCACCAGGTGCTGCTTGACAACAAGGTGCCGGTGCCGGAGACCATCGTGGTCAATCGCGAGGACTTCGCAACCTTCGACGTGGATGACGAGGTGGTGAGGCGCGTGGGCCTCCCCTTCGTCGTCAAGCCCGCGTGGGGAGACTCGGGCCTGGGCGTCGTCGTGGACGGGTACTCCAAGGCGGCGCTGTACAAGTCAGCGCAGGAGGCGTACAAGTCGGACGCATTCCTGCTGCAGCGGTACGTCGACCCGCAGATGCTGGGCAACCACGCGGCGTGGTTCCGGCTCTACTACATCTGCGGGCAGGTGATCCCGTGCTGGTGGGACCCCAAGAGCCACGAATACCACCTGGTCTCGCCGAGCCAAGTGCGCCGGTACAAGCTGCAGGACCTGCGGCGCATTGTGCGGGGCATCGCCCGGTTGGCGAAGATGAAGAAGTTCAGCTGTGAGATCTGCCTGGACAAGGACGGCAAGTTCTACACCGTGGACTACGTGAACGCGGACCCGGACATGAACCCCCGCTCCTACTACTACAACGGCGTGCCCGACGAGGTGGTGCGCCACATTGTGTGGCTGTTGTTCACGGACGCCATGCGCGTGGTGAAGCGGGGACAGGGCTTTTTCGACGAGGACCTGGCCGAGGCCGAAGGCGGCTGGCTGGAGCAGCGGCGGCTGGAGCAGATGGCGCGGGCAGAGTGATTGCGAGACTCCAGCCTCCCCCAGTTTCTACACGATCAGGTTGATGGCAGCCGTCGCGATGCCGAGGAAGAGCAGGAAGCCAAACACGTCCGTGAACGTGGTGACGATGACGGCAGACGCGACGGCGGGGTCGACGCCGATGCGCCGCAGGAAGAGGGGCACCGCCGCGCCAACGGTGCCGGCGATGACCATGTTGCCCAGCATCGACAAGCCCAACACAAGCCCAAGCCCGAGGTTCTGCTTCCAGACGATGGCGATGGCCGCGACGAGGATTCCCAGCCAGACGCCGTGGAGGAGCCCCAGGACGGCCTCGCGCACCAGCAGCCGCGCCGCGCCCACGCCGACGAGCTCGCCCAGGGCGATGGCGCGCACGATGAGCGTGAGCGTCTGCGTGCCGCCGATGCCGCCCTGGCCGGCCACCACAGGAAGGAAGGCGGCGAGGACGACCACCTGAGCGAGCGTCGGCTCGAAGAGCGCGACGGTCCCCGCCGCCAGGAACGCCGTGCCGAGGTTCACGGTAAGCCACGGGAGCCGTGTCCGGATGGAGCTCGAAAGCGGGGCGCCCACGGTCTCGCCCGCAACGCTGGCGACCTGCTGCATCTGCCGGGTGTCGTGCTCGACGGTGGCGCTGAGGAGGGCCTCGGGGAGGACGACGCCAATGAGCCTTCCCTCGTCAACGACGGGAAGCTGGGTCAGGTTGTAGTGGCGCTGAAGCCGGGCGCACTCGTCGGCGGGCGTGTCGACGGCGACGGTTGCGACGATGGGCGACGCGATGGGCCGGACGGGGGAGTCGTCGTCCGCGATGACCAGGTCCGCCATGCCGACCTGACCAATGACGACGCCGTCGTCTCCCGTCACAAAGAGATGCGTCAGCTTCCGGCGGACATCGCCGATGTCCCGGAGGACGTCCTTCGCGGCCCCGACCATGGCGTCCACCATCACGGCGGGGGCGTGCTCGTCCATGAGGGCGCCGGCGGTGTTCGGCGCATGTGCGAGGATCTCCTCGACCTCGGCCTCCGGCAGGGGTTGCTCGAGGGACTCCGCGACCTTTCTGATGCGCAGGATGTGGAAGGGAAACAGGGTGAGGCGCTCAAGGGTGGCAAGGGCCTGGCTGGGGCGCATCTGGCCGATGACCCACATGAGGACGCGTGAACCGAGGCGGGCGCTGAACCGCGCCGCTTCCACGGGGTTCATCTGCTGCAGCATCCACACGACGGTGTCCGGCGACATGACGCGCAGCAGAGTATCCCGGCTGGTGCGCGGAAGGCCGGCGAGAATGCTCGCCATGTCCGCCGGGTGCAGCCCGCGCAGCATCGCCAGCGCGTGGTGCTCGTAACCGGCCTTGATCAGGCCTCTGACCTCCTCAGCGATCCTGTCCGCTTCCCTGAGGGAGATCGCCAGGGGTTGGCCGAGGCCGGCACCGAGGCCGTCCGGGGTCTCTCTGCGTTCGCTTTCACTCATGCTGAGTCACGCTCCCTGTTTCGACTGAGCCGCCTGCCGGGGGACAATCATTGTCCTTGGGCGGTCAACGTTCAGCGCTCCTGCCCGGCCTAAGCTCGCCCGCGGCCCTTGTCAGGGCCGCCCCGTACAAGAAGATGAGGCTCGCGACGTAGGCCCACATCATCAAGACGACTACGGAGGAGGCCGGCCCGTATACGGCGTTCCGCTGGCTGGCAAAGCCCGTAAACCAGAAAAACAGGTGCTTCCCCGTCTCGAACAATATGATGGCGACCACAGCGCCGTACGTCGCGTCCTTCCACTCCACGTGCGCGTGCGGCAATTTGTGGTACACGATGACAAAGATGGCGGCGGTCAGCGTCACGGGCACCACGGCGGAGACCGCTCCCAATGTGCCCAGCGTCACACGAGAGAACTCCCCCGCCACTCCAAGGCCGGCGCCAAAGGACACGGCAAACTGCAGCAGGGCCGTCATCCCAAGGGACAGCAGGAACACGCATGACACCGCGAACGCGATGACCGCATTTGTGGCGGTGATCTGGACGGCCCGCCGGGCTTCACTCCCGAAGATTCGCCTGAGCGACCGGTCCGCAGCCATGAAAAGGCCGTTGGCGCCCAGCACGATGCCGAGCACGGCCAATACACCAAACACCAGTGAGCCGGATATGAGGGCTTGCACGGCCTCGCGAATGAGGTCGCTTGATGCGGGGAAGTAGTGGATGAGCAATTCAGTGATCTGCTCGCTGACCGTTACCGGGTCGCCAAACGCCGCAATGGCCATGATGGCCAGGGCGACCAAGGGCAGAAAGGACATGATGGTGAAGTAGGCAAGGGAACCCGCAAGGTCTATGGCGCCGACCTGGATGAGGATTCTTGCCGCTCTGACCATGGCCGCCACACGCCACGCAGCCCGTCCGCGCGGCAATTCGACGGACAGCCTGTCGACGACCTCCGTCAGGCTCGTCTCCAGCCGGGGTGAGATGCGCAACTGCGGGCGCTGCAGTTTACGCAGCACCAACCGCCGAACGCTGTCCCCGTGCGACTGGCTGACTTCATACGCGGCTTCCACGACGCCGGTTGCCGCTGCGACAACCACCTCCTCAGCCAGCGCGTCTGCGCCCTGGGCCTCCTGAAGCGCGGCGTCGACCGCCTGGCCGGAGACGCCTTCCACTTCAGCCAGTCCCTGCTCCGCGACCGCATCATGCGTCACCAACTTGTAGGCCGCGCTCCGGGTCGCCTCCGCGATGTCGCCGCCAGCGACAGACACGCCTGCGACGACTCCCCCAACGGCGGCGACAGCCGCGTCCCTGAGGTCGCCGCCGGCCTCGACAGCAGCGTCGACGGCGCCCTCCGCGGCGGCGGACGCAGCGTCCGCGCCGGCAATGCCAACAGACATGGCGCCGACTACGGCTCCCTCAACAGCTTCACGGCCAATGTCCTTGCTCTCACCGGAGACCTGCCGTGAGGCCCTGTTGGCTCCGACGACGACCTCCCGCACCGCGGGAGTGGTCACCATCACAACCTGTCCCGTGCCCTCCACGACACCAACGATGGCGTCCCGCACAAAGGCGCGGGTTTCTCCGCCAACCTCACCAACCGCCCTGATCGCGCCCTCCACGGCTTCACGGGTCAGGTGTGTGGCGCCCAGGCCGAGAAGGCGGGTGCCCCTCATCGCTCTGACGGCGGCGGAACGCACCACATTCCTTGTGGGCACGTTGCCGGCCCGCTTGCTTCCGTCAAGGGCTGACTTGACTTCCTCAGCCACGCGTTCCGAGGGGGCATGGGGGTCATTCATGTACTTCTCACTCATTGGGAGGTCCGAGCAGTCAACTCCGGCGGTCGGGTTGGCAGGGGCGGTTGAGTCAAGGGGAGCGCATCACCAGGCCGCTTGGGAGCATGGCGCCGTATTCGGAAACTCCGGCAGCAGCCGGGAGCGAAACAGCCCCTTCCCCTCCAGGAGGTCGACCCAGATGTCGTTCCCCCTCATTGGGGAGGCCACGCTGAGCGGCCCCGGCGCCTGAGGCGCAAGAGAAAATGTGGCGGGCCTGCTTCCATTCTACCGCCTTTGCAGGCCCGCCCGCAGATGGACTTGCAGTTTCAGGGGAGCCGGACGCCGCTAGGCCGACCCCTTTTCTTCAGCCTTGTCACCTGAGATTGCGGAATCCACCACCACCCTGACGCCCTGAATGGTGCCGGAAACTGCGTCTCTGACGGCGTCGCCGGCGGCGTCGCTCACGTCGTAGGCGGCCTCGACTGCTCCCGTCGCCACTGCCGCGGAGGCTTTTTCTGCGTCAACGCCCACGGTCCGTGCGGCGTTGATCGCGCCGCTCACGGCTGAGACGGCAACCTGTGCCAGGTCCTCCCCGACGACGGCAGCGCTGCTGATGAGTTGCCTTGAAGTTTCCCGGGCGGCCGTTGTCACGTCTCCGCCCGTGCTCGCTACAGCCGTGATAACGCCGGCGACTGTCCCCTGCGCGGCGGAGGTCAATGCCCCGCCTATCTCTCGGGTGCCGTCAATGGCGCCTCGGGTCACCTGAACGAGCGACTGTTCCGCCGTGAGACCGACGGAAGCGCCGCCGCGCAAAGCGCCTTCAACTGCGCCCTGCGCCGCCGACCCCAGTTCCGCACCGGCGTCGCTGGAGCCCCGGATTGCGCCCACCACCACATCATGGAGCATCGTCGTGGTGGCGGTGGCCACCTGGCCCGTTCCCTCGATGACGCCGACAGCCGAGTCCCTGACAAGGGCGACGGCTTCCCCACTGATGTTTCCGGTGGCCTGCAGGACACCCACTATTGCGTCCTGCGCCAGGTGGCCCGCTTCACCGCCGATGGTTCGTGCGCCCTGGAGCGCGCTTACCGTGGTGTCCCTGACCACGTCAATGGCTACTCCCGTTATTTCGCCCGTGCCCCGCAATGTTCCGGCCAGGGAGTCCCTGACAGCCATTCCCACTTTCCCAAGAATCGACATCACATCCTCCTGTCACATCCTGCATGGGGCAGAATGGGATTCGGCATTATAGGGGGGGCCCCCCCCCCCCCCGCCCCGGGGGGG
>JAPPNT010000224.1:13300-17661 GCA_028873745.1 Chloroflexota bacterium
CCCCCGGTGTCCCCGAAACCCCATACCCAATTACCCAAAAAACCAAAAACAACCCCCCGTCACAACCCTCCATGGGCACAACCGGTTTTTTTTTTTTTTCCCCCCCCCCCCCCCACGGCAACTGGCATTGTCCATGTACGAGTCTTCGCGCTCCACGCCGCCCCGGTTTCCGTCAACACGGACCCCGCATGGCGGCCGGTCATCACCGAAGTCTACCCAGCGTCGTCGCGGTTACAGGCGTCGACAACGGGGCGGACAGGGCGGGACGAGGAGGCACGGGCCGCAGGGCGGACGGCTCCCTGTTCACCCTTCGATTTCCCTCAGGACGAACGGGTGGGTCTGGCTAGTACCCGACGTCTTCGAGGAAGGCAGGGTCGTCGCGCCATTCGCCCCAGACCTGGACCCAGACCTCGAGGAATAGGGGGCGGCCGAAGAGGTCTTCCATCTGAAGGCGCGCGGCCGTCGCGACCTCCTTCATGGCGGAGCCGCCCTTGCCGATGAGGATACGACGCTGCGAGGCACGGTTGACGTAGACGATGACGCGCAGGTAGTCCTTGGTGCGCTCCACGCCGTCGGCCTCCGCGAACTCCTCGACCTCGACGGCGGTGTCGTAGGGGACCTCCTGGCCGAAGCGGCGGAAGAGCTGCTCGCGGACCATCTCGGAGGCGAGGAAGCGCTCGGAGCGGTCGGTGAGCTCGTCGGCGGCGTACTCGGGGCCGCGGCGGGGGAGGCGCTCGACGAGGAGCTGCACGAGCAGGTCGGTGCCGTCGGCGTTGAGGGCGCTGATGGGGACGATCTCGGCGGCAGGAGCGAGCTCGTTGTAGGCCTGAATGACGGGGAGCAGCGTCGGCTTGCTGACCTTGTCCACCTTATTGACGGCGATGACCGTGGGCGTCTCCTCGGCGGCGAGGGCCTTCAGGAGCGACCTCTCGGTCTCGCCGGGCGGCCTGGGCTCCGCGACGAGCAGGGCGACATCGGCGGCGAGCATGGCCTCCTGGACGTGGCCAAGCATGCGCCGGTCAAGGGCGTCGCGTGTGCGGCGCATGTAGCCGGGGGTGTCCCAGAAGACGATCTGGTAGTCGTCGTGCGTAAGGATGCCGAGGAGCTGCTGGCGCGTGGTCTGCGGCCGAGGCGAGGTGATGGCGAGCTTCTCCTTGAGGAGCGCGTTCAGCAGCGTCGACTTGCCGGCGTTGGGGCGGCCGAGGATGGTGACGAAGCCCATGCGGTGCGCCTTCGCCGCCCGCCGGCGCGGACGGCGGGCGCGGCCACTGCCGTGGCCGGCGGGCGTGGGCGTCCCGGACGCGTCAGGCGTCGGCATAGCGGTCACCCGCCGGGCTAGTAGGCGGACTTCTGCCGCTTGAGGTAGGCGACGGTGGTGCCGGAGGGGATGCCGGCCTCGTCGGGGTCCGTCTCGTCGATGTACTCGGTCTCGGTGACGGCGACGAGCTCCCAGCCGTCCTCGCCCATCTCGTTCAGCACATCCTGGTACCCTGCGGTACGGTCGGCGTCGTCATCCACCTCGTCGCCCAGGTCAATCACGCGGTATTCCCACCTTGGCATGTCCTGCTCCTGTGTATCTTCCGGGCGGGCCGCAAGCCCGCTCCACAACCGGGCGCCGGCCATGCTTGTGGACGGCGCCGTGCCTTTCCTACAGGCTGCCGGCCAACTGGAAGGCCTTGCCCTCCATTTTTATGTCAGGCGCGTAGACCAGGTCCGTCTGCTGCAGCTCCCGGACGTTGAAGGCGCCTACCATGCCCATGCAGGCCCGGAGCGCGCCGGTCAGGTTCATCGTGCCGTCTGTGCGGGACGAGGGGCCAAAGAGCACCTCCTCCAGCGAGCCCCGGGTGCCGACGCGAATGCGCGTGCCTCGGGGCAGCGCGGGGTCGGGGGTCGCCATGCCCCAGTTGTAGCCGCGCCCGGGGGCCTCGACGGACTGAGCGAAGGGGGTGCCGAGCATGACGCCGTCGGCGCCGGCGACCATCGACTTGCAGAAGTCGCCGCCGGTGCGGATGCCGCCGTCGGTGATGACGGACACGTAGCGGCCGGTGCGGTGCAGGTACTCCTCGCGGGCGGCGGCGCAGTCCATCGTCGCGGTGACCTGCGGGACGCCGATGCCGACGACCTCGCGGCTGGTGCACGCGGCGCCGGGGCCGATGCCAACGAGCAGGCCGCTGATGCCGTTCTCCATGAGCTCGAGCGCCACGTCGTAGCCGACGCAGTTGCCGACGATGACGGGCCTCCGGATCTGATCGACGAGCTCCGAGAAGATGAGGCCGCGATAGCTCTTGGAGATGTGGCGGGCCGTGGTCACCGTCGACTGCACCACGACGATGTCCGCGCCGGCCTCGACGGCCACGGGTGCGAGGCGCTTGGCGCGCTGGGGCGTGATGGCGACGGCGCAGGGCACATCACCGGCCTTGATCTCCTGGACGCGCTGGGCCACAAGTTCGTCTTGTACGGGCTGCTGGTAGAGGCGCTGGAGGAGCGTGGTGGCTTCCTCGATGGGGGTCTCCGCGACCTCGGCGAGCTTTTCGGCGGCGTCCGGGTAGCGGGTCCAGAGGCCCTCCAGGTTGAGGACGGCGAGGCCTCCCAGCCTGCCCATCTTGATGGCGAAGTCCGGGGAGACGACGGCGTCCATGGCCGATGCGAGAACGGGGATGGGGAAGCGGTGCTCACCAATGGTGAGGCTCATGTCCGCCTGCTCTGGGTTGATGGTCACCTGACCGGGGACTATAGCTACTTCGTCGAAACCGTAACTGCGGCGTACCTCCTTGAATCGGGGCGCCCCCATAGGCCACTTCCTTTCTGCGGCGAATGGTTTCGGGGAGTTTAGCAACGGGGTTTTTCGCCGTCAATTTGCATCGAATACGCTTTGCGCGGACTTTTCGACCGGCAACGAACGCGGGGCCGGAACGGGGTAAACGAAAGAGGCCCGTCCGCAGGACAGGCCCCTTCCGCCGTATCGTTCATTGCCGTATGTGGCTTATACAATCCCAAAGCCGATTACTCGCTCACCACCGGGTTTCGGAGCACCCCGATGCCCGGAATCTCGACCTCGACGACGTCGCCGGGGTTGAGCTGGCTCGTCTGGCCGGGGGTGCCGGTGTAGATGATGTCGCCCGGGTCGAGGGTGACGTAGCGGCTGATCTCGCTGATGACGGTGGGGATGTCGAAGATCAGGTCCTCGGCGTGGGCGTGGTTGTGGGTCTTCTCGCCGTTGACGGAGACCTGGATGGTGAAGTCGAAGGGGTTGATGTCAGTGCTGATGTAGGGGCCGAGGGGGCCGAAGGTGTCGGCGCCCTTGGCGCGCCACCACTGCATGTCCTTCTCGGGCCCGTTCTGCCAGTCGCGGGCGCTCACGTCGTTGCCGATGGTGTAGCCGAGGACGTAGTCGAGGGCCTCTTCCTTCGAGACCTTGCTGCACGTCCTGCTGATGATGGCGACAAGCTCGCCTTCCTCGTCGACGCGGCCGGCGCCATCGGGCAGGACGATGTCCTCGCCGTCGGCGATGATGCAGTTGTGGGGCTTGTAGAAGCCCTCCACGCGCTTGGGGGCGGGGCGCTCGCCGAGGTGCGTGCTGTAGTTCAGCGCGATGGCGATGACCTTGCCGGGTTGCACGGGGGGCAGCAGCTTGACCTCGTCCAGGGTGTGGGTGTGGTCCGTGACCTCATAGCCCTCAAAGGGCGTCGTGGTGATCTGCTTCACCTTACCGTCTTCCACCACGCCATAGGCGACCTCGCCGTGGGCGTAGTACCGGGCAAACTGCATTTTCCCTCCTTCAATGCATTGCGGCGAATGTGTTGCAGAAGAGTATAACGAATTTCGTTACGGATGCCCAAGGGGGTTTTCGGCGGATTTCCGAAGTCAAGGGAATTTGGACCGCGAGCAGGGCGCATGTCCTGCGACGGGCCCAGCACGAATGGGGGTGGCGCGGAGTCGGCATTGGCCGGGCGAATGTCGTGGCGGCGGGGTTTCCGGGTTCCCGCCTTCGCGGGAACGACAGTGACGAGGAGAGAGCTAGATGCCGGTGATGCGGATGGAGGAGTGGGCCTTGTAGATGCGGTTGATGTTGATGAGGAGCGACGTGAAGTGCTCGACGTAGCGGGAGTTGACGAGGGCGCCGCCGTTGACCGCGCGCACGCCCTTGATGCACTGGGCGAGCTCTATCACCTTGGCCTTGGCTTCGGGGTCGTCGCCGCAGACGACGACGTCGCAGTCGAGGCCGCGGAGGGGGATGAGCAGATCTATGGCGCTGAGGTTGTGGAAGGCGCCGACGACCGATGACTCGGGCAGCAGGTCGCGAGCCTCCTCTGCGGCGGACCCGGCGGGCACGGGGAGCGCCTGCGCCGAGCCCTTGATGA
>JAPPNT010000078.1:0-6459 GCA_028873745.1 Chloroflexota bacterium
CCCACAAAGGCCGTCAGCACGCCGACGCGGAACTCCGCCGGTTGGATGACGGTGCGGGCCACGGTGTCGGCGAGAATAACGAAGACCGCTCCACCAACGGCGGACATGGGAATGAGCACACGGTTGTCGGGGCCCAGAACAAGCCGCAGGATGTGGGGCGTCACGAGACCCACGAACGCAATGGTCCCGCTCACCGCCACGGCTGCGCCGGTCGCAAGGGCCGCCGCTGCGAGAAGAACGGTGCGTGTGAACCCCACGCGCACGCCCAGCGATCGGGCCTCGTCGTCGCCCAGCATGAGGAGGTTCAGGTCGCGGGACATGAGCGTTATGACAGCCACGCCGCCGATGATGAGCGGGGCGGAGATGCGCACGTGTTCCCATGCGCGCGAGTCAAGACCGCCCGCGAGCCAGAAGAGGATCTCGCGCAGCGCCTCGTTGTCGGGGAGCAGGATGATGATGGCGGAGACGATCGCGCCGAGGAAGGCGTTCACCGCCACGCCCGCCAAGAGCAGCGTCGCCATGGAGAAGTGTCCGCCGACGGCCGCAATGCCGTACACAAGGAAGGTGGCAAAGAGGGCGCCGAGGAAGGCGAAAGTCGGCAGCGCGAGGAAGTACCAGGCCGCCGCGCCCGTCGCGATGGCGATGACGGCGCCCACCGCGCCGCCGGCCGAGACGCCGATAATGCCGGGATCCGCCATGGGGTTGCGGAAAAGCCCCTGCATGGTGGCGCCGCCGACTCCAAGGGCCATGCCCACGACGGCGCCCACGACGATGCGCGGCAGCCGGATCTGCTCGATCACGAGCTGCTCGGTGCGGGTGAACTCGCCGCCATCGAGGCCCAGGTAGCCGAGGACGACGGCGGCGACGTGGCCGACAGGGATGGCGACGGGGCCCATGCTGAGGGAGACCAACGCGCAGGCGACGAGCAGCATGCCCAGCGCAGCGCCGCCCATGGCCAATCGAGTGTTCACCCCCGACTGTCTATACCCCTGCAGTCTGGCAATCCCCGCAACGCGCAACAAAAAACCTCCGGCAGCTCTCCGCCAGAGGTCAGTGCTTCGCGCCTGGTAAGCCCAGTGCAGGCGCGGGTGAGGGACCCTCTCTGATGCGGAGAGTGGTCACCTCCCGTTCGGGCAGGTCTCCTGGCTTGCGGGTGAGGCATTGCGCCGGGCTCTTCCCATCGCGTCGGCGACAGTGGGCGCCGGCCTCGTTCCCGCTTACAGTGGCGCTACCGCGGCGGATTTTCACCGCCTTCCCTATTCTCCCTTTGCGGGCACCTGAACGGGCTGTGAACAGATGTAAACGATGGGCGGATGATAGGGGGTGCGGAAAGGGCATGTCAAGAAAGCCCTCGAGGTTGTGACGCGTGGGTTGCGGAGCCGGAAGTCTACGACAGGCAGTCCTGACAAAGAAGCAGCCCGTCGACCGGGCCGCTGCCGACAGTGGGGACTCGAACAGTCCGCAGGGGTTCGGCGCCTAGCTGTTCTCCTCAATGGCGGCGAAGTTGGCAACGATCTTCGCCGTTGCGGAAACAAAGCACGCACGCTCAGCGTCACTGATGCCCCTGTAGAGCTGGGCATCATACGTCTGGGTGCGCTCCCTCATCTCGTCCGCCAACTGCCGGCCCTGCGCAGTCAGCGTCAGGCGGACGACCCGGCGGTCGCTGCGGAGCCTGCGGCGGCGCAGCATGCCCAGGGCAACGAGCTTCGACACGACGCGACTGACCCGGGACGGACTCACACCGATGGCTATGGCGATGTCGGTGATCGTCCACTCGTCCTGGGCCATGAAGCTACGGAATATAGAAAACTCCATGGGCGCGAGGTTCTGGGAGGCGACCATCTCCGCCGTCCCTCTGGACACGACACTGACAAGACCGGCAACTGCTTCGCCGAGGTCGGTCAGGCCCACCTCGGAATCCCTTCCACCCATTCCGCTCCACACCCCCACCACATCATCTTGTTGTGGATTGCAAAGTTTGTAACAATATACACACCAGATATGAAATGAACATGAAGATAGACGAAATGTTATGAATGTTTTGTGAAGAAAACGCGCGATTCACGGGATCTCCGGTGGCACAGACAGTGCATCGGACGAAGAACATCATTGTTGGCTGTGCAAGAGACTCATCCTTCAAACATAGCTGAATCATATCTGGCCTCGCGTAGGATCAGGAACCGCCGATTTCCATGGGTGGGTTGTGAAGAAGACTCACTTGGGCTATACATTTGGGTCATGGACCGCAGTCGGAACATCAAGTCCTTCGCCTCCTATCTGGGTGCGTTGGCGGGCGAACGAAACCTCAGACGTGAGAACAAGGAACTCCGTGAGCGACTCGCAAAGTTTACGGAGGCGAGTCTTTACGTGACTCAGAGCCTTGACCTCAAGAGCGTGCTGGAAAACTGCCTTCGAGCCGCCTGTGTGCTGACCGGGGCCCAACACGGAGCGGTCGTGACCTTCGATGAGGTTGGCAGGGTTGACCAGTCATTCACCGTGGGCATCTCCACCGAGGAACACGGGTTGTGGAGGAGCATGCCCAAGATGCGCGAATTCTTTCAACACCTCAATGCCCTCGTGTCACCCCTCAGACTGGACGATTTCCCCGGCTATGCCACGTCCCTTGGGTTTCCGGGTGAAATCCTGCAGACTCGCACATTCCTTGGGATGCCGCTTCGGTATCGAGGGGGCCATGTTGGAAGCATCTACCTCGCCGCGAAGGCAGGAGGAAAGGCCTTTACCCAAACGGATGAGGAAACTCTGCTTACCTTCGCGCTTCAGACTGCCACAGCAATTGCAAGCGCAAACCGGTACGAGGAGGAACAGCGCGCCAAGGCCGACCTGGAAGCGCTCATCAACATCTCGCCCGTAGGGGTTCTGGTGTTTGACGCCAATTCGGGAGCATTAATTTCGATCAACGAGGAAGCCAAACGCATCCAAGCCGCCGCAAACCGTGGCGACGAAGACCTACTGGACGTGCTTCGCCAAGCGTCTGTCCGAAGACCGGGCGAAAGCGAGTTCTCGCTGGATGGACAGCGGCTGACGGAGCTCCTCAAGCGCGGCGAATCAATCCGTGCCGAAGAGATGATCCTCACCTTCGCCGACGGCGAGAAGTACTCCCTCATAGTGAACGCTGCGCCAATCCTCGGTGACTCAGGCGAGGTATCCTCCCTGGTCGTGACGGTGCAGGACACGACGCACATTGAAGACCAGGACAGGTTGCGCGCCGAATTCCTGAGCACCGTCAGGAACGAACTCCGGGCCCCATTGAGCACGATCAAGGGCTCAGTGGCGACGCTGCTGAACCCATCAACCTCACTCAGTCCCATGGAGTTCGAGCAATTCCTGAGCATCATCGATCAGCAGGCCGACCTCATGCGGTCGCAAATCAACAGCCTCATTGAATTGACACGGATAGAGTCCGGCATGTTGGCGGTGCAGGTGACGAGCATGGACCTTGTCACCCTTGCGAAGGATATTATCGAGTGGCACCGCAATGGGAAATCCACTGCCACCATCGAGATGTCCGTTCCAGCGTCGTTGCCCTGCGTCATGGGAGACAAAGAACAGCTGGGGCAAGTCCTGCAAAACCTCCTCACACTGACCGAACGGTATACAACCGACACAACCGCAATCCGAATCTCAGCCGCCCGGGACGACGTATTCGTCGCTATGACCGTCTCGACCAATGGCTTCGGGGTTCCCGCGTCCGGGCTGTCCTACCTCTTCCGACGCATCTCACCATCCGCACGGGACTTCGGCGGAAAGGCGCTCAGTGGAGAAGGGCTCGACTTCGCAGTGTGCAAGGGCATCGTCGAGGCCCATGGCGGACGCATTTGGGCAGGCATTGGACCCAGCGGCCGCGGCATGAACTTCACATTTACCGTTCCAGTAGCCGATGAGGCCCCAAGCACCGTTCCGAACGACTTGGCTCGTCCGGAAATCCCCGCTGCGCTCCCTCCGAATGACCGCATCCGTGTCCTCGTAGCTGTCGATGACCCCGGGGCACTTCGAAACGTCCGCAATTCGCTAGCGGGCGCGGGCTACTCGCCCATTCCGACTTTTGGACTGGAAGACATCGACCGGCTCATTCAAACAGAGCACCCGCACGCCCTCTTGCTGGACCTCACGACAGCGGGGGCACGCGGATACGCGCTCATGCGGCGCGTCACGGCAGATTATGGCATTCCCACGATTGCCCTCTCCGTTCAAGGCTCCGATGAACATATCGTGCGAGCATTCGAAATGGGCGCGGTGGACTACATCGTCAAGCCGTTTTCGCCGTCGGAGCTGGTGGCGAGGGTCAAAGCCTCCGTCCAGAAACGCGCGCTGCCGCACCATTCCGAGTTTATGGAGTCATACCAGCTAGACGGCCTTCAGGTCGATTTTCTGGCGCGAACCGTGACTGTAGCCGACAACCTGCTTCGGCTGACGCCGACCGAATACAAGCTCTTGTACGAGCTCGCCTCCAGCGCGGGGCGCGTCCTGACGCAGAACGAGCTGCTGCAGCGGGTCTGGGGGCCCGAGTACTCGGGTGAACCGCAACTCCTGCGGGCTTACGTCAAGACGCTTCGCAAGAAACTCGGCGACAACGCCCGCGATCCGAAGTACATCTTCACCGAGCATGGCGTCGGCTACCGCATGCCCAAGAACTAGGGACGGCGCAGAGGACTTCGACGCACGCAGCCGGTCCCCATCCAAGTCCGAGTTCCTCAGGAAGGCGCCGCCTAGTGTCCCAACGTGGGCCGCGCATCACCGGTGAGAAGGTTACGTTGACGACAGGCCCCGCTATTGCTACGCTTACCGCGTTTGTGACGCTTTTCCCAAGAGAAACGCAAATAGAGGTGTGCCATGCCCTCCGGCCCTGTCGAGGAACTCAACCCGCCACGCCGAACACTGCTGGGGCCCGGTCCCAGCGACGTCGACCCGCGCGTGCTCCGCGCCATGTCGGCGCCAATCCTGGGGTACCTGGACCCTGAGTTCATCAAGATCATGGACGGCGTAGCGCAGATGCTTCGCGAGGTGTTCGGTACTGAAGAGTCGTTCACGCTGCCGGTGTCCGGAACCGGATCGGCGGGCATGGAGGCCGCGCTGGCCAACCTGCTCGAGCCGGGGGACGTTGCCGTCGTCGTCGAGAACGGCTTCTTCGGACTGCGGCTGGAGGAGATCGCGTCGCGGCAAGGGGCGACCGTCGTGCCCGTGCCCGTCGAGTGGGGCAGGCCCGCCGACCCTGAGGCCGTCGAGGCCGTGCTCAAGCAACAGCAGAAGGTAAAGCTGCTGGCGGCCGTGCATGCGGAGACCTCCACGGGAGTGCTCCAGCCGCTGGACGGCCTGTCCAAGCTGGCGCACGACCACGACGCCCTGTTCCTCGTCGACGCCGTCACGTCGCTCGGAGGCTCTCCGGTCGACTTCGACGACGTGGACATCGACTTCGCGTACAGCGCGACGCAGAAGTGCCTGGGGGCACCTCCAGGGATGTCGCCAGTCGCCGTCAGCCCAAGGGGGCTGGACGCCATCAAGGGCCGGACGGAGAAGGCGCGGAGCTGGTACCTGGACCTCGGCCTGTTGCTGCAGTACTGGGCTGGGGGGACACGGGTCTACCACCACACCGCGCCAATGAGCATGATCTACGCGCTCCGCGAGGCGCTCCGGCTGGTGCTGCAGGAGGGGCTGGAGAACCGGTTCGCCCGCCACCGCCGCAATGGGCGAGCGCTGCGCGCGGGACTGTCGGCCCTCGGCCTCGAACTGCTGGTGCCCGAGGAGTACTGCACGTACCAGCTCACCAGCGTCCATGTGCCGGAAGGCGTCGATGACGCGGGGCTGCGACGCCGGTTGCTGACCGAGTACAACATCGAGATCGGCGGCGGGCTTGGGCAGTTTGCGAGCAAGATGTGGCGCATCGGACTGATGGGCGAGTCGTCCACGTCCAGCAACGTGCTTATCCTGCTTTCGTCGCTGGAAGCCTTGTTGCCGCAGTTCGGGTACGAGGTGGCGACGGGAGCGGGCGTGGCGGCGGCAAGCCAGAGCCTGGCATCGGAGTAAGTGTCGCCCGGCCTCTCTAGATTCCCGCTTTCGCGGGAATGACGGCGTGGGCGGCACCGGGCGTACGGCCCGGGCCGTACGCCTAAAGGAAGCGCACGAAGGCCTCGTTGGCGAGCAGACGCCCCTGCTCCGTGAGGCGGAGCACGGAATCGCGCCCCTCAACATCCACGCGCAGCAGGCCGAGGCCCACGTTCTGGACGATGGCATCGCCGTAAGCGTCCTGCAATCCCAGGCCATAGCGTGCTCGGAAGGCGCTCTCCGACACACCCTCGGCCAGACGCAGCCCCAGGATGACGCTGTCCGCCATCTCCGTGCGGGCGTCCATGGGATTGATGTCGGCGACGGGGCCGGCGCTTTCGCGCAGGAGGGCGTCGACATTGGCGGCGGGCGGGAGCTGCCACGCTCGCACCTTCGTCA
>JAPPNT010000078.1:6469-17204 GCA_028873745.1 Chloroflexota bacterium
TCGTCATGTAGACCACCGGCGACTTCATGTTAGCGAAACGGTAGCCGCCTATGAATGAGTGGGCGCCGGGGCCAACGCCCAGATACGGGACATTGCGCCAGTAGGCGACGTTGTGGCGGCTTTCCATGCCCGGCCGCGCCCAGTTGGAGATCTCGTAGTTGCGGAGGCCTGCCGCGGCGAACGTCCCGTCGGCCCACCAGTACATCTCGGCGGCGAGGTCGGCGTCCTGCTCGGGCAACACGCCGTCGGCAGCCTGCTTCCCGAACGGCGTTCCTTCCTCCATCGTCAGCGCGTAGGCCGAGACGTGCTGCGGCCCTGACGCGATGACTCCCTCGACAGTGCGCTGCCATGTGGCCATGCCCTGATGCGGCAGGCCGTACATCAGATCCGCGCTGAAGTTATCGAACCCTGCACGTTGGATGGCCGCCAGCGCTTCCAACGCTTCCGCCGCGCCGTGGCGGCGGCCGAGCATTCGGAGCTCGGCGTCGTCGAGCGACTGCACGCCAAGGCTGATGCGGTTGACGCCCGCCTCGCGGAAGGCCGAGAGGCGTTCGACGGTGGCGTCGTCCGGGTTCACCTCGGCGGTGACTTCAGCAGCGGGGGCAACGGGGAAGGCGGCTCGTGCCGTCGACAACAGGCTTGCCATCTGGGCGGGGGAGAGCATCGACGGGGTACCACCGCCCAAGAAGACGGTGTTCACCGTCGGGTGGCCAAGAACCTCGCTCCAGACATGGACTTCGCGCTCCAGGGCCGCGAGGTACGGCGGCAGCAGGTGGTTGATGCCCGCGTAGGTGTTGAAGTCGCAGTAGGGGCACTTGGTCTCGCAGAAGGGGATGTGGACGTAGAGGGCGATGCCGGAGTCGAGGCTGCGCGCGGTGTCTGTGACGTTGGGGAGCGCGAGAGATTCGGCATTCATGGCGTCAGCCGCCTATACGCTGAAGAGGAAGTTGACGACGTCGCCGTCCTGGACGGGGTAGGTCTTGCCTTCCGAGCGCAGGTGGCCGGCCTTGCGGGCTGCGGCGAGTCCACCTGCGGCGATCAGGTCGTCGTAGGTGACGACCTCGGCGCGGATGAAGCCACGCTCGATGTCGGAGTGCACCTTGCCGGCGGCTCGCTGCGCAGGCGTCTCTCGGGCGATGGTCCACGCGCGGACCTCGTCAGGGCCGACGGTGAGGAAGGACACGAGTCCGAGGAGCGCGTAGGAGGCCTCGGCGACGCGGTCGCGGCCGGGGAGTCCGGCGCCGAGCGAGGAGCGAAACTCCGCCTCGTCGTCCTCGGAGAGCTGCGCCAACTCCTCCTCGAGGCTGGCTGAGAGGGCAACGATCTCGCGGTTGCCCTGCGACAGGCGAGCGCGCCACTCGGCCTCGAGGGCGTCTACCTCGGCGACGTCGTCCTCGGCGATGTTGAGAACGACCATCATGGGCTTGGCAGTGGTCAGGTTGAAGTTGGCGAGGGTGGCGCGGTCCTCGGGGACGATGTCCTGCTGGTAGACGGGAATCTCCTGCTCGAGGGCGGCGATTACGCGCTTGACCAAGGCAGCCTCGTGCTCGATGGCGCCGCGGTCGGCGGCGCGGGCGCCCTTGAGGGACGCCGTTAGGCGCTCGAGGCGGCGTTCGAGGATGCCGAGGTCGACCATGGCAAGCTCGAGGTCCATGGCCACGACGGCGTCCTCGGGCGGGTCACCGCCGTCGTCGAAAGCGCGGACTACGTGTACGAAGGCGTCGGCGCGTTGCATGAGGTTCAGAATCTCTCCGCTGACGCCGCCGCCACGCTTTCGGCCGCCGCCCATCGCGGGAGTGTCGATGTACTGGATCTCAGCGGGGACGATGCGCTGCGGGTTGAACATCTCCGCCAGCGGGGCGAGGCGGGCGTCGGGCACCTTGGCGACGCCGATGTTGCCGCCGGTGCGCCCGCCCGGCGCGGCCTGCCGGTGGGTCAGCGCGTTGAAGAGCGAGGTCTTGCCGCTCTGGGCAAAGCCGATGATCAGGAGGTCCATTGCAACTCGTCCGGAAGATGGTGTGGCGCGTCCTTGGCAATGCCGGGACGTTTCTTCATACTCAACACGCACCCATTATAGCTTGGCGGCGGCGTTCCCAACGACCTAGCCCGGAGGCCTGTACCGCGTGATCTACCTGCTGCACGGTCAGGACACGTATTCACTGCGCGAGTTTCTTGACTCGCTGCGGGAGGCCGTGGGCATGCCGGACGTGCGCGACGCCAACATTACGACGCTCTCGGCATCGGAGGCCGTGCCCGACACGCTGGTGAACATGTGCCAGGCGATGCCCTTCCTCGCAGAGCGTCGAATGGTGATCGTCGAGGGGCTACTGGGGTCGCTGTCAGGGGAGGGCGGCCGAGGGCGCGGGCGAGGCGGCGGTGGGCAGCGTGCGGCGGAGTGGGGCGAACGCATCGCGGGAATGGCGGATGCGATGCCGCCCACGACAGACCTTGTCTTCGTCGAGGGGCAACTCCGGCCGAACCACCCGTTGATGCGGGACCTGAGCGCCGTCGCGGCGGTGCGGGAGTTCACGCCGCTCAACCAGAACGAGCTACGAGGGTGGGTGCAGGCGCGGGTGATGGCGTCGGGCGGGAGCATGACGACTCAGGCGGTGCAACTACTCGTCGACCTGGTCGGGCCGGACCTGTGGGCGCTCTCCAGCGAGGTCGAGAAGCTGACGCTGTACGCCTCGGGCAGGGCCGTGACGGCCGAGGACGTAGAGGAGCTGGTGGTCTCGGCGCGGGAGGTGAGCGTCTTCACGATGGTGGACGCAGTGCTGGAGGGCAACCGCGACCTCGCGATGCGTAGCCTGAACAAGCAACTGGAGGGCGACGCGACCGTTTCCTACCTGCTGGCGATGCTGGCGCGGCAGGTGCGCCTGATGGTGCTGGCGAAGGACCTGCTGGCGCAACAGGTGCCGCAGAACGAGCTCGGCGGCCGGCTGGGCATTGCGTCAGCGTACCCGCTGCGGAAGACGCTGGAGATGGCGCGGCGGTTCTCTCCCGATGCGCTGAAGCGGCTGCACCGGGGCTTGCTGGAAACCGATTTCTCCATCAAGACTGGGGCGATGCCGGAGCGGTTGGCGCTCGAGTACCTGGTGGCTGAGGTGTGCCAGCGGGTCTCGCGAGGAGCGGCGGCGCGGCGGTAGCGTGGTTGCCGGGGCCAGCCGGGCCAACAAAAGAATAGTTTGCTCCCACCCATAGCTGCGGCGAATTGAAACGATGATTCGTTTTGCCACTCATCCGGCACACTCCAGCTACGAATTTGATTCGTTTTTTCGTTTTTCGTTTTTTCTGCATCCCGGGAACACTTCGGGCCCGCGGCCCCGGATCCCTTCGCTGTCGACCACATGACCGATCGCGCACCAAAGCACTTGTTGAGCGCGATTGCCCAAGTAGAGCCCTCAGAGTTGCGGATGTCCGTCAACGACTTCATGGGCCCAGCGTAGCAGGGACCGAAGTGAATGGGCGACGGGGCTGTGTCAGGGTTGCAATCCTGCACGAGAGAGACTGAGGGAGGGGCGATGCTCCGCCCCTCCCCGCAACAGCACGTTTGCTTTCGTTGGCTAGCGCCGGCCCGTGCCGGCGCCCGCGCCGGTGGTGCCACCCGTGGTGTCTACGGCGGCCTTCGCGCCGTCCCACCAGCTCGTCATGGCGTCGACCTCGGCGCGCTCCTCGGGTGTGAGCACCCACTCGGCCGCCTTCACGTTGGCCTCGATGTGCTCCGGGGACTCGCAGCCGTTGATAATGACGGGGATCTCCGGGTGCGAGAGCAGCCATGCCAGCGCGAGCTCCGTGATGGTGTGGCCGTGCTCCTGCGCGAAGCCCTCGAGGCGCAGCAGCATGTGCTCCGTGCGCTCGTTGCGGACGTTGGCCGTCATGCCCGTCGGGACCCTGTCGGCGCGGGAGCCGGGCGGCGGTGGCTGTCCGGGCCGGTAGGTGCCGGTCAGGAAGCCGCCAGCGAGGGGGAAGTAGGGAATGAAGGCGGTGTTGAACTTGCGGCAGAAGGGAAGGATCTCCAGCTCAACGTGCCGGTACAGCATGTTGTAGTGGTTCTGCGTCGATACGAACCACGACAGGTTGTTGGCCTCGGCCACGTGCAGCGACTCCATCTGCCGCCAGGAGGCGTAGTTGCAGTTGCCGACGTAGCGCACCTTGCCCGCCTGCACCAGCTCGTCCAGCGGGCCCAGGATGTCCTCGGCGGGCACGTCCGGGTTGACGTGGTGGATCTGGTAGAGGTCGATGTGGTCGGTGCGGAGCTTGGTCAGGCTCTCGTCAATCTTGCGCATGATGCGCTGCCGGGGGGTCTCGTCGCCGAGGTTGGAGAGGTTGAACTTGGTGGCGAGGATGAAGTCGTCCCGGTGGTCCTGTAGGTACGCGCCGATGTTTGTCTCGCTTTCGCCCTGCGCGTACATGTCCGCAGTGTCGATGTAATTGACTCCCAGTTCACGTGCCTTGTCCAGCACGCGAGCGGTCATCTCCTGGTCACACAAGGGGGGGCCGAAGGGATAGCCGCCGAGGCCGATGACCGACGGCATGAGGTCGGATGATCCGAGCTTGCGGTGTTCCATGTTTCGACTCCTTGTTTGTGGCATTGGGGCCGTACTTCTCTCGCCCTTCGACAAGCTCCTTCGAGTGCCTCAGGACGCGGTCAGGGCGAACGGCTCTTGTTTCAGGCTTAGGCAACCCCTCGCCCCCCTGGATTCCCGCCTCCGCGGGAATGACGCAAAGGGGTTGTTCAGGGGGATGAGGTCTTGTCTCTGCTAGGCGTTGACCTGCTCTGCGATGAACTGTTTGATGACCTCGACCATACGGTCCGCGGCCTCTCCCGGCTCGTTGGCGAAGCCGTGGGGCTCGCCCTCAAACTTCTCCAGGCGCACGCTGCCGCCCGCCGCCGCGTAGGACGCGGCAAAGCGCTCGGCGTGCTCGACGGGGACGTTCTCGTCGGCGGTGCCGTGGATGACGAGGGTGGGAGGCATAGCGACGGACTCGCCGCGATCCAGCAACTCCTGCGGGTTGCCCTCGTGCATGGCATCTTCGTTCAGGAAATAGCCCTCGGTGTTCGTGACGAGGCGCTCGCTGTTGTTGGCCTTGGCCACCTCGTAGCGCGCGTGGGAGTCAATGACGGGCCAGCAGACGATCATCCAGTCGAGCTTGGCGGGCGTCGGGTCGACGAGCTCGTGGGCCGAGTAGCGCGAGTCGGCCGGCCGCATGCCAGCGAGGGGCAGCGTGTGGCCGCCGCTGGAGTAGCCAATGCCGCCCACCGCGCCCGGGTCGCCGTTGTACTCCTCGGCGTGCATGCGGGCCCAGCGGATGGCGAGGTTGGCGTCCTGCACCTGCGCGGGGTAGGGGAACTCGGGCGCGACGCGGAGGCCAATGGTCATCACGACCACGCCGCTGGCCGCGATGGGGCCGCTGGTCACGGCGTTGTTGGTGTGGTCGCCGCCGCTCCAAGCGCCGCCATGCACGCTGACGAGCACGGGGAACGGGCCGGGGCCGTCGGGCTGATAGACGCGCGCGTACCGCACGGCGCCGTCAGCGCTCAGGTAGACGACGTCCTCTTCCGTGACGGGGTACGCCGCCGAGGGGTCGTAGCGGAGTCCGGACTGCGTTGCCATGGTGGGCCTCCTCCTGTGGTCTTCCAACCCGCGAAAAGGCAGTCCTCGACCGTCCTCCGTCGCGATGTGCCGCGATTGTACACGAAATGGGTGAGGCTAGCTCCCGGCCTCCGCCACCGCCACCGGCGCAGGCGGCTGCGAGCTCCGCCCGAAGGCGCCGCTCAGGTTGCGGACACGGCCGTCGCGGGCGATGCCCAAGGTGGTGACGGTCAGCAGGCAGCCCGCGCTGATGACGACGGCGGCCGTCGCGCCAATGACGGAGGCCACGCCGCCCATCTGCAACCCGCCCAGGGGCTGCGCTACCGAGTGCATCATGCTTCGCAGGCCCATGACCCTGCCGCGGAACTCGTCCGGCACCAGCGCGTGGAGCGTCGCCTGGGAGGTCACGTTGAAGAGCTGGTTGCTGGCCGAGGCGATCCACTCCATCGCGACGAGCAGCCAGAACCACGGGGCCAGTGCGAACAGAACCAGCGAGCCGCCAAAGCTGAGCGAGCCCCCCACGATGAGCCAGCCGTGCCTTCGGAAGCGCCCCAACGACCCTCCGATGACGGCCCCCGTGAGCCCGCCGACGCCGCCCGCGGACGAGAGCACCGCCAGCGAGGTGCCCGAAGCCTCACCAAGGAGCTTGTCGGCGAAGACGGGCAGCAGGATCATGTGCCCGCCGCCGAAGAAGGCGTTGGAGAAGCTGGTCAGGATGATCAGCAGAAAGATGCGGCTATTTGCGACGTAGCCCAGCCCCTCCACCATGGTCTGGAAGCCCCCGCCCGCCGCGGCGCGCCTTATGGGAGGCACTCGCACCCAGAGCAGGGCGAAGGTGAACACGAGGGTGAGTCCCGATATCACGAACAGGGCGGTCGCCGCGCCCTCCAGCCCCATGCCTACCCTGTCAATGAGCAACCCGGCGACCAGCGGCGCGAATATGCGGGTCCCGGGGTGCACGGCGGAGTTGAGGCCTACGGCGCTCATCATGTGCTGCCGGTCGATGAGGTTGGGAAAAAGGGCCTGCCGGGAGGGCTGCATGAAGGCCTCGCAGGCGCCTGTGCCAAAGACGACGGCCAGCACGTGCCAGACTTCGACCCGGCCGCTGAACGTCAATATGCCCAGCGTGGCGAAGAGCAGGGCGGTGACCGTGGACGCGCCGATGAGCAGCTTGCGCTGGTCGAACTTGTCGGCGAGAACACCGCCGACCAGGTTCATGATGATGCCGGGCACGGCGCGCGCGAGACCCAGCAGACCGAGCTGCAGGGCGGACCCGGTCAGGTCGAAGATGAGCCACATCTGCGTGACGATGGCCATCTGCTGACCGGCCACCGCGACGGCATGGCCGCTCCAGTACAGCCGGAAGTCCCGGTGCACCAGCGCGGTCAGCAGGGGAAACCGCCGCAGGAGGAGATCCAGCACGGGCTATGCCTCGCAAAATTTAGGTAGGGGTACTATACAGCAATGTCGGGGGGTGGACGCGCTGCCTGGCCAGACTTCCGCGGATGGGGGGCGCCTCAGACAAAGCGGAAAATGTGAATGTCTACTATCGAATTTTGGGGCCTGTTATGTAATTGACATATGAGAATGCCGCAACTAGAATGCCCAAACCTTCAAGCAGGAGTGGTCTACCAGGGGGACATGGAACTAGTGCATTCACGCTGACATGGACGCTCTCTCGAGAGCGCCGGGTTGGGCGGCGAGGGCCGCATCGATCCCAGCAAAAATGCAAGGAGGTTCCCATGCTGTGTAGACTCAGCCCCGCCAAGCTACTGTCCCTCCTCTCCCTCTCCCTGTGTCTCGCGCTGTTTGCCGCGGCGTGCGGCGGCGACGACGACTCGGCGCCGGCGGCGGCACCGGACGCACCGGCAGCGGTGACGGAGCCGGCGGACGCCATGCCAGCGGCGCCCGTCCTAGAGGGCGCGTCGGCGGCGCCGGTGGTGCAGCCGACCATCGCGCCAGTGATGGCCCCGGTCGAGACCAAGATCGACCGCGTGGTGTTCGGCATGTCGCCGGTCAGTGAGGAGTACAGCAACCCGATGCGGCTAGGCCCGCCGAACAACATCCAGCTCAACCCCATGTATGAGTACCTCATCGGCATGGACCCGCAGTCCGGTGCGTGGACTCCGGAACTCGCCACCAGGTGGGAGGTTGAGCCGGACGGCAAGAACATCCGCTTCTTCCTGCAGGAGGGCGTGCCCTTCCAGGATGGGTGGGGCGAAATGACCGCAAAGGACGTGAAGCTCACCTTTGAGGAGCTCGCGCACCCTGAGGCAGGCCACGGCAATAGCGGCTATATGCGAACTGCGCTGAAGGGCGTCGAAATTATCAACGACCATGAGTTGGTCCTCGACGTCAATGAACCAGACGCCGGCTTGCTCTGGGTGATTTCGCGCCAGGAGCAGAGCATCCTGGTAATCAGCAAGGACGCGTACGACGACCTGGGGCATTCGCCAACTCTTCAAGATGAACCGATCCCAGGCACTGGACCCTACCAATTCAAGGAACGCCGCGAAGGCGAGTACATTCGCTTCGAGCGCATCGAGGAGCCGCACTGGCGCTTCACCCCAGACTTCCCGGAACTGGAACTGCGCTGGATGTCCGAGGCATCGACGCGGCTGGCTTCCCTGCTGACGGACGAGATCCACATCACCAACCTGCCGGAGGACCAGATCCAGCAGGCGGTGTCTGACGGCATGGCAATCGCCAAGGGCAACGCCGCGGGGCAGCGGGCATTCTTCAGCTTCCTGGGGGTCTTCCGCACACCCAGCACGGCCGACACCCGCGGCCAACTTCCGCTGCTGGACGCGCCGTTCAAGTACCCGGAGTCTCCCTTCCACGACATTCGTGTCCGGCAGGCGCTGAACCATGCGGTGAACCGTGACGAGATCAACACCGCCTTCTTCAACGGCAAGGGCGAATTGATGCACATCAACCACTTCCACCCAACCCGTCCCGGCTGGGACGAATCCTGGGCGACGCGATACCCGGACGCCTACGGCTACAACCCGCAGCGCGCCATGGAGCTGCTTGCAGAGGCGGGGTACGGCCCGAACAACCCGTACCAAATCAACATGCACCTGCAGGAGACCAGGGTGGCCGGCGCACTGGACGTCATTGAAGGCGTGGCGGGCCACTTCCGGGACATCGGCGTCGACGTGAACTTGATCAGCATGGACGCGGCCGCCTTTTCAGCCGGGCGCCGCAGCTTCGAGTTCAACAACGACCTGCGCTTCGCGGGCACGAGCTCCCACCTGCTGATGGGCTTCCGGGTCTACTCCTCCGGCCACGCCCCTCGGGGCAGCGGCATGGAAATCCCGGAGATCGATGACCTCTACAGCACGGTCCGCGTGACGGTTGACCCGGTCAAGCAAGACCAGTTGCTGAGGCAACTTGGTGAGCTGCAGATCCAGAACTACATGCACATTCCGATGCTGTGGCTGCCGCCCGAGGCCGTCTACAACCCCGATTTCGTGGGCGGCTACAACTTCCCGGGCTCGGTGACGGGGCTCTGGACGCACCTGGAGCTGATCAGCGCGGCTCAATAGCGGGCGATTGAGGGCGCCGGTACGGACGCTGACAAGAAGGGGGCGCTCCCGCTGGGGGAGCGCCCCCTCTTTCATTGCGCGCGGCAGACCGGACTGTAGATAGTTGGGACTCAGAGGCTTGGGATTCGACCAACTCCGCCGCGTCCTGCCGCCCACTTCGAAAGTTCTCCAGGGAACGGGAGTCAGGTGAGTGCGCGGCGTGCTTCGACGGGCTTAGCACGAACGGGGCGGAGTGGAGCGGGGGAGGTTGCGAGGCGTCGGGGTTTCCGCATCCGCGCGGAAACGGCGGGAGGGGTTGGGAGAAGGTGAGGCCGTTGGACGCGGAGTTTCTGGATACCGGCTTTCGCCGGTAAAGCGGGGGGATTCGGTCGCTTCTATAGGCGTTCCTGCCCGCACGGGAGCGACGATGAGGCTTCGTAGTGAGGGTGACCGGAGGAGAGCGCCCCCATCCCGACACTCCCGCGCACGTGGGGAAAGGGCTTGCGGGCTTTTGGATTGGGCGGCGTTCCCTTGCACATGGCGGAACAGGCGCAGCGCGTGAGCGGGGCGTGCTTCGACGGGCTCAGCACGGACGGGAGAGGCAAGCAGGACGGGGCAGACTGTGAGGCGTGGAGGTTCCCGCCACCGCAGGAACAACCGTGAGGGTGGTTGGGCTGCGGGTTGGGGGAACGCAGCCGATTACTGCAGTCGCGCCAAAGGAAGCCCCCCGGCCTACAGCGGCCGGGGGGCTTGGCTTCGAGCTATGTTTGCTCGTAGTTGGGCGCTAGCGGGTACCGCGGATGTTCCAGAAGTGCGTGAAGGTGCCGGAAACGGTGCCCGGGAATACCCAGTCGTCCACCACGTCCGGGTTGACCATTACGCGGACGGGGACCCAGAAGAGCGGCATGGCCAGGTACTCGTCGTAGATGCGGTTGGTGGCCGCCTTGATGAAGTCGTTCTGCACGTTCAGATCGAGGGACGTGCGCGCCTTCTGGAATACCTCTTCCACGATGAAGTCCTCGGCGCCGCCGCCGCGAGGCGGTGAGGTGTGGTGGCCCAGTCGCAGCGCCAGGATGGGCGGCGCGATCAGCACACCAAGGGTGATGTGGTTGTCGTAGTCCAGCGCGCGGCCGCGGTTGAGGCGCTGGGCACGGTCGACGGTCAGAAGATTGACCTTGACGCCGACGTCAGTCCACATCTGCGCAACCGACTCGATTACGTCAGGCCCGCCGGAGTACTGCTGCATCTCCAGAACGAACATATTGGTCTCGAGGGGGTTGTTGGAGTCGTAGCCGGCCGCGCGAAGGTGGTTGCGCGCGGCAGCCGGGTCGTAGCCGTACTTCTCGTCGAATTCGTCCTTCCAGCGCTGGTTGAAGGCGCCATGAGTCTCGGCGACGTGGATGGCGTGCATCTTCTGGCCGAGGTTGAAGAAGAAGGCCTCGTTCAGGGCATCGCGGTCGATGGCGCGGTTGAGAGCGGCGCGAACGTCCTTGCTGAGCAGGGGGGTGTCGAACTTGTAGCCCGCGCTGGGGTTGTCGGGCTCGTTCAGGTAGACGCCCTGCATCTGGAAGAACGTCCGCATGGTGTTGACCCGTCCCGTGATCACCTTGTAAC
>JAPPNT010000152.1:0-5337 GCA_028873745.1 Chloroflexota bacterium
GCGCCGTGGACCAGGGGGCCGCTGACCATCTCGACGCCCTACTTCTTCAGGTCGTAGAGGGCCTTGAGCCACTCGTCGCGGGTGTCGATTTCCATGGCGATGTGCTGCAGGGCGTTGTAGCCGATGCGGCGGTTGTCGGACTGCGGGTGGTCCGGGTGGGTGAAGAGGACGATGTCATGGTGCATCTCGCCGAAACGGAGGAAGGCCATGTCGCCCATCTCGCCTCGGGGCCAGCGGCCGGTGAGGGTGAGGCCGAGCGTGTTGCAGTAGAAGTCGAGGGAGCGGTCCATGTCCGTGACCTGAACGCCGACGTGTCCGACTCTGCTGATGTTGAAGCCACCCATGGCGCCCTCCTTTCGATGGTCGAAGGGGTTTGGGGAATGATTGCACCGGAGGGGAGGGGCGTCAAGCGCGCGCGGGTGCGGGGAGCGGGGTAATGGCGGCACGGATGCGACGGGCGTATTATAGGCAAGAGGTGACGACATGGACTACGAGGCCACAAAGCACTGGGAAGACTGCCCCGCAGTTGAACGGGTACCCGGCAAGCTCAGCGGCAAGTGGGTCTTTCGAGACACCCGGGTACCGGTGTCCGCTCTGTTTGAGAACCTCCGTGACGGCGCCACCGTAGACCAGTTCATCGAATGGTTTGAGGGCGTTGACCCTCGTGCGGTGGAAGCCGTGCTTGCCCATGAGATCAAATTGCTGTCCAGCCCCCAAGAGGCGTGAAAATCCTGTTTGACAACGGCACTCCCGTCCCGCTGCGCCGTTACCTGTATGGTCATTCCGTCGACACGGCGGCAAGGATGGGGTGGGCCACCCTGCGCAACGGAGAACTGCTTGCAAGAGCAGAGGAAAACGGTTACGACCTCATCATCACGACCGACCAACAGTGGCCCCACCAATTGAACCTTGCAAACTTCCAGGTAGCCGTGCTTGTGTTGCTTGAAGCCTCATGGCCCCGTACACGTTTCAGGCTGCAGGAGATACGGGATGCCGTGGATCGAACGCATCCCGGCGGGTATCAGGAAGTTGCCATCTGACGAGCATGGAGAGTCGCAAGGCGCACCCCCATCCCAACCGTCCTTAGAAGTCGGAAGGGACTAGGTCAGCGGGGTGATGGCGTCGCCGGGGGAGACGGTGCCCTCTCGGACGACGGCGGCGTACCATCCACGCCGGTTGAAGAGGGCGTTGCCCTCCATGCGGGTCAGCGTACGGATGAACTCCGGCCCGCGCTCCTGGTCGATGAAGGGCAGCGAGGCGAGGTTCATGCACGCGAGGCACGGCTCCGCGATCTCGATGACGGCCTCGCCGACCTGGTAGCGCGCGCCGATGGTGAAGTCGTCGTAGGCGATGCCCTCCGACGTGACGTTCTCGCCCATGTCGCCGGGCTGGACGGGCCAGCCCTCGGCGTTGAGCTGCCGGAGCATCTCGACGGGCATGATCATGACGGCGCGGGCGGGGTCGCCGCCCTTGGCGTGGGTGCGGAAGCGGTTGTAGTCGCCCTCGAGGCCGTTTGCAGTGAAGCGCACAGCGTCGGCGGGCACCTTGGGGAGCCCGTGCTCTCCGGGTGTCTCGGGCTTGCGGTTGACCTGCAGGACGATGCCGCTCATGGATGACCTCGCATTCTCTGGCCCAGGCGCCTCGCACGCCTGCGCCGCTCCGCCGGCGAGCCGGAGGGCCGGATGGCCCACGCGATGGGCAGGCCGACGGCGGTGGTGACGATGAAGGTGAAGACGGCTACATCGTACGACTGGTTGATGTCGAAAATCCAACCCATGAACACGGGGCCTATGGTACCGGAGGCGAGGGCCGTCGCCTGCAGCATGCCGGCGAGGGAGCCGAGGGCGCGCGTGCCGAAGAGCTGGGCGAGGAGCACAGGGCGCACGGAGACCATCGCGCCGAAGGAGATGCCGTAGAAGATGGTGAAGGGCACGGAGGCCCACAGCGCCGTGGACCCGTACACGAAGAGGTAGAGCCACGCGAGGGCCTGCATGCCGACCATCAGCGCCAGCACGTAGCGGACCTCGAACAGGTCGGCGAGAAAGCCCGCACCGATGCGGCCGACGCCGCTGGCGAGGAAGACCAGCGAGACGGTCACCGCGGCCTCGGCGGTGGTGAAGCCCTTGCTTTCGAAAAACGGCACCTGGTGCACCTGAAGGGCGCTGGTGCCGAGGAACATCGCCATGAAGACGGATGAGGCCATCCAGAAGGCGCGCGTCCGCAGGGCGACGCCGGCGGTCACGCCCGAGTCGTCCTCCAGGGCCGCACGCCGGGCGCGGCGCTCCTGCCGCTCGGCCTCGGCGTCCAGAGGCGCGTCGTCCGGCCTGCGCTGGGGACGGGGGCGGTCGCCGTCGGGGAGCCACCCGTGCGCCTGTGGCGACATCCGGATGAGCGACGCGAGAGGGATGATGATGCAGACGAGGGCCAGGCCCGTCCCTCGAATCGTCCATCGCCAGCCGACCTCATCGACGAACCACGCGAGCACGAAGAGCACGACGCCCGTGAAGATGGGGCCCGACACGCCGATGCCCAGCGCGGTCCCTCGGAGTCGGCGGAACCAGCGCACGATGACGACGGTCCACCCGATGGCGTGCGACGTGCCGCTGGCCCCGATGGAGGCGACCGCGAAGAAGACGTAGAAGCTCCAGATGGAGAAGGTGTAGGAGATGAGGACCATTCCCAGGCCGAGGAGGACGCCGCCCAGCATGATGATGGGCTTGGGGCCGATCCGGTCGACGACGAACCCCAGTATGGGCGCGAAGGCGCCGGTCTCGATCTGCCGGAGGGCGAAGGCGCCGGAGAGGGCCGCGCGCGACCAGCCGAACTCGCGGAGGATGGGGAGGAAGAAGACCTGGAAGCCCTGCCAGTAGGCGCCGGAGGTTAATGCGTTGCAGGTGAAGCTGGCGGCGACGAGGTACCAGCCATAGAAGATCCGGGGACGTTGCCGGGTATCCGGTGCGGTGCGCATCCGCCGCCTCTCCAGGTCCGCCTTCTGAGGTCCGTTGCCCACCAGATTTTGGGGGCTTTCTGAACGGCGGAATTGGGGTCTGCCAAAGGCTCAGAGTACGGGCCGCCCTGACGCGCTGTCAACGACGGCTGTGCGGCGACGGGCTTCCGCCTCGCAGCGGTACGTGAATGTTGACTATGCCCAAGTCCCCTCCATCGCGGCCATATCGAAAGAGACGCGGTGTTTGGGCTTGTGCAACACTTCACAGACATCGCGCAATTGTCTAGAATATGGCTGTTCCTGAGTTCCTAGACGAGAACCGGGTGCGCCCACCGCGCACCGACGCGCAAAGGGAGTTGCATGAAGGTAGGCGTCCCAAAGGAAATACGGCCCAGTGAGCGCCGCGTTGCCCTGGTGCCGGAATCGGTGTCCAAGCTGGTAGATGCCGGGATGGAGGTCGTCGTTCAGGCGGGGGCCGGGGCATTCGCCCACTTCGCCGACGAGGCCTACCAGAACGCCGGCGCAACCGTCGCCGCCAACGCCTCCGCGGTCTACGATGCCGCCGACATCATCGTGAAGGTGCAGCGTCCGACCTTCGGCGGCGAAGACGAGCCCCCCGAGTCGTCCATGCTCCGCTCCGGCGTCGTCCTCATCGGCTTCCTGCAGCCGCTGTACCACCCGGCCGTGGCCAAGGGCCTCGCCGAGATGGGCGTCACCGGCTTCAGCATGGACGCCGTGCCCCGGATCGCGCGGGCGCAGTCCATGGACGCGCTCAGCTCCATGAGCTCCATCGCGGGGTACAAGGCCGCCATCATGGCCGCCGAGGCGCTGGGCATCTACCTGCCGATGATGGTCACGGCCGCGGGCACGACGCCGCCGGCCAAGGGCCTCGTCCTCGGCGCGGGCGTGGCGGGCCTGCAGGCCATCGCGACGTCGCGGCGGCTGGGCGCGGTCGTGTCGGCGTTCGATGTGCGGCCGGCGGTGAAGGAGCAAGTGGAGAGCCTGGGCGCGACGTTCATCCAGGAGGCCCTCCACACGGAAGGAATGGAGGACGAGGGCGGCTACGCCAAGCAGCTTAACCAGGAGGCCCAGCAGCTGGAGCAGGACCTCATCCACACGCACGCGCGGACGATGGACTTCATCATCACAACCGCGGCCATCCCGGGCAGGGCGGCGCCCATCCTGATCACGAAGGACATGGTGCGCGACATGCGCCCCGGCTCGGTCATCGTCGACCTGGCGGCGGAGACGGGCGGCAACTGCGAGCTGACCAAGCCCGGGGAGACGGTGGTCGCAAACGACGTCACCATCATCGGGCCGTTGGACGTGCCCTCGTCGGTGCCCGTCGTTTCCAGCCAGATGTACTCCCGCAACATGCTCACGCTGCTGCAGCACCTGGTGCGCGACGGCGAGCTCACGCTCGACTTCGAGGACGCCATCACGCGCGACTGCTGCATCACCCACGACGGCAAGGTGCTCCACGGCCCGACGCTGGAGCTGCTCGGTGAAGGTGGAGGGAAGGCGTAGGAATCATGGTTGAAACGGCTATCATTGGCATTCCCCTGGTCATCGCCCTGTACATCTTCGTGCTGGCGATCTTCGTGGGCTTCGAGGTGATCACCAAGGTGCCTCCCACGCTGCACACGCCGCTCATGTCCGGGGCCAACGCCATCTCCGGCATCACGATCATCGGCGCGATGGTGGTCGTCGGGCCGCGCGACGCGAACCTGGCGGTTATCCTCGGCTTCGCGGCGCTGGTGCTGGCGACGATCAACGTGGTGGGCGGCTTCATGGTGACTGACCGGATGCTGCAGATGTTCCGCCGCCGGCCGGGCGAGGGGGCGTAATGGAACTGTTTGAGGGCGTAAACCTCGTAATCCAGTACGTCTACCTGGCGTCGGCGACGCTGTTCATCTTCGGCATCAAGCTGCTGGGGTCGCCGGCGACGGCGCGGCGCGGCAACTTCCTGGCGGCGCTCGGCATGTTCATCGCCATCGTGGCGACGCTGGTGAACGAAGAGGTCCTGAACTACGAGATGATCGCGGCGGGCATCGCCATTGGAGCGGTCATCGGCGCCGTGCTGGCGCGCACCATCAAGATGACGGCGATGCCGCAGATGGTGGCGATCTTCAACGGCGTGGGCGGCGGCGCTTCGGCCGTCATCGCCGTGTCCGAGTTCGTGCGCATCACCGACGCCGACATCAGCGTCGAGGGCCACGTCAAGCTGACGATCATGCTCGGCGTGCTCATCGGCTTCGTCACGCTGACGGGCAGCCTCATCGCCTTCGGCAAGCTGCAGGAGCTCCTGACCGGGCGTCCAATCACGTACCCGCTGCAGAACATCGTCAGCGGGCTCATGTTCCTGGCCGTGGTCGGCATGATCGTGTACC
>JAPPNT010000152.1:5347-14919 GCA_028873745.1 Chloroflexota bacterium
ACGTCTTCTACGCGCTGGTGGCCGTGAGCCTGATCCTGGGCATCCAGCTCGTCATCCCCATCGGCGGGGCGGACATGCCGGTGGTGATCTCGCTGCTGAACTCCTACTCGGGCGTGGCGGCGGCGGCTGCCGGGTTCGCGCTGGGCAACCTGGCGCTCATCGTCAGCGGCGCGCTGGTGGGTGCGGCGGGCCTCATCCTGACGAACATCATGACCAAGGCGATGAACCGCTCGCTGGCGAACGTCGTCTTCGGCGCGTTCGGCGCGGCGACGTCGGGCGGGCCGGTGCAGGTGGAGACGCGGACGGCGCGCTCTGTGCAGGCCGAGGACGCCGCCGTCATGCTGGCGTACGCACGCTCGGTCATCTTCGTGCCGGGCTACGGGCTGGCGGTGGCGCAGGCGCAGCACCAGGTGCGGGAGCTGGCGGACCTGCTGGCGGGCAAGGGCGTCCGCATCAAGTACGCCATCCACCCCGTCGCGGGGCGCATGCCGGGGCACATGAACGTGCTGCTGGCCGAGGCGAACGTGCCGTACGACGAGCTGTACGACCTCGACGAGATCAACGACGACTTCCGCAACACCGACGTCGCGGTGGTCATCGGCGCGAACGACGTGACGAACCCGGCGGCGCGCGACCAGCCGGACAGCCCCGTCTACGGCATGCCCATCCTGAACGTGGACATGGCGCAGCACGTGATCGTCCTGAAGCGGAGCATGAGCCCGGGGTTCGCGGGCATCGACAACGACCTGTTCTTCAAGGACAACACGCGGATGCTGTTCGGCGACGCGCGGCGCTCGGTGACGGCGCTGGTGAGCGAGGTCAAGGGGCTGTAGTCGCCCCGGCACCGCGCCAACGTTGACACCCCTTGCGGGGCCGACTTACACTAGCTGTAGATTCTTGACCAATTTGGTCTACTACTGCCGTTTGAGAGGTCCCGCCTATGGTATCGCCCGATTCCCTGGCGCAGGCCGAGTACAAGTACGGGTTCGTCACTGACATCGAGGAGGAGACCGCTCCCCGCGGTCTCACCGAGGACACCATCCGCTGGATCTCCGCCAAGAAGCAGGAACCTGAGTTCATGCTGGAGTGGCGGCTTCGGGCCTTCCGGCACTTCCTCACGCTAGTGGAGAAGGAGCAGTCGCCCAAGTGGGCCAACGTCCACTACCCGCCCATCAACTTCGCGGACGGCGTGTACTACGCCGCGCCGAAGAAGGACAGGCCAGAGAGCCTCGAGGACGTGGACAAGGAGCTGCTCGACACGTACGAGAAGCTGGGCATCCCGCTGGAGGAGCAGAAGCGGCTGGCTGGCGTCGCCGTCGACGCGGTGTTCGACAGCGTGTCGGTCGCGACGACGTTCAAGGAGACGCTGAGCAAGCAGGGGATCATCTTCGGCTCGTTCAACGAGGCGGTGCAGGAGCACCCGGAGCTCGTGCGCAAGTACCTCGGCTCGGTGGTCCCGTACACGGACAACTTCTACGCCGCGCTGAACTCGGCCGTCTTCTCCGATGGCTCGTTCTGCTACATCCCGAAGGGCGTGCGGTGTCCGCTGGAGCTCTCCACGTACTTCCGCATCAACGCCGCCGAGGCGGGGCAGTTCGAGCGGACGCTCATCATCGCGGAGGAGGGCTCCTACGTCAGCTACCTGGAGGGGTGCAGCGCGCCCATGCGCGACACCAACCAGCTTCACGCCGCCGTGGTGGAGCTCGTCGCGATGGACAATGCGGAGATCAAGTACTCCACCATCCAGAACTGGTACCCGGGTGACGAGAACGGCGTCGGCGGCATCTACAACTTCGTGACCAAGCGCGGCAAGTGTGCGGGGAACAACTCGAAGATATCGTGGACGCAGGTAGAGACGGGCTCGGCGATCACGTGGAAGTACCCGAGCGTGCTGCTGCAGGGCGACAACTCCATCGGCGAGTTCTACTCGGTCGCGCTGACGCGGGGCTACCAGCAGGCGGACACGGGCACGAAGATGGTCCACCTGGGCAAGAACACGCGCAGCAAGATCATCTCCAAGGGCATCTCCGCGGGCCACGGGCAGAACACCTACCGCGGGCTGGTCAAGGTGATGCCGCGCGCGTCCGACGCCCGCAACTTCACGCAGTGCGACTCGCTGCTCATCGGCGACCAGTGCGGCGCGCACACCTCGCCCTACGTCGAGGTGCAGAACAGCTCGGCGCACCTGGAGCACGAGGCGTTCACGTCGCGCGTGAGCGAGGAGCAGCTCTTCTACTGCCAGCAGCGGGGGATGTCGGCGGAGGACGCCAACTCCCTGATCATCAACGGCTTCTGCAAGGAGGTCTTCCAGCAGCTCCCCTTCGAGTTCGCCGTCGAGGCGACGCGCCTGCTGGAGGTCAGCCTGGAGGGGTCCGTGGGGTAGCGGGCACTATCCGCTCGCCCTTCGATTTTCCTCAGGGCGAACGGGGGTAGAGGCCCTTCGACAAGCTCAGGGCGAACGGCCGCCTGACCATTACCACAATACGATTGGCAGAGTGACATGCTGGAGATTCGCAACCTGACCGCCTCCATTGGGGGCAACAGAGTCCTGAACGGTGTCAACCTGACGGTCGAGCGGGGCGAGGTGCACGCCATCATGGGGCCCAACGGCTCCGGGAAGAGCACGCTCTCCAACGTACTGGCCGGGCACCCGCAGTACATCGTCGAGTCGGGCGAGGCGGTCCTGGACGGCGAGGACCTGCTGGCGCTGCCGGCGGAGGAGCGTGCCCGCGCGGGCGTGTTCCTGTGCTTCCAGCACCCCGTCGAGGTGCCGGGAGTGCGGCTGGACCAGTTCCTGCGCGCCGGGTACAACGCCATCCACAAGAGCAAGGGGCTGGAGGAGCTCGATCCGCTCCAATTCGACCGGCTGTTGCAGGGCAAGGCCGGCATCGTGAACATGGAGCCATCGATGCTCAAGCGGAGCGTCAACGACGGCTTCTCCGGCGGCGAGAAGAAGCGCAACGAGATCCTGCAGATGGCGATGCTCGAACCTCGGCTGTCCATCCTCGACGAGCCGGACTCGGGCCTCGACGTAGACTCGCTGCGGCTGGTGGCGGACGGCATCAACCAGCTTCGGAGCCCCGACCGCTCGGTCATCCTCATCACGCACTACCAGCGCATCCTGAACCTCGTCGTGCCGGACGTGGTGAACGTGCTGATGGGCGGGCGCATCGTTCGCACGGGCGGGGTGGAGCTGGCCGAGGAGATCGAGACCGAGGGCTACGAGGGGCAGGACGAGGTCCTGCAGGCGCAGGGGTAGGCGGGAGCATGACGCAGAAGACCGCAACCCGCGAGCGACGGTACGTGGAGGCGTGGAACGACGCCATCGCGTCGGCGCCGGACGTGTCGGCGGAGCTGCGCGCGCTGCGGGAGTCGGCCATCGCGAAGTTCGAGGAGGTGGGCTTCCCGACGGCGCGGCGGGGCAACGAGGCGTGGAAGTACACCGACGTCGCGCCCATCGCGAGCGCCGACTTCGACGATCTCGTGCCGCCGCTGCCGGTGCGCGTGGCGACGGAGGCGTTGGACCAGCACATCATGGGCGGCTCCGTCTGGAACCGCATGGTCTTTGTGGACGGGCACTGGGTGCCGTCGCTCACGTCGCTGCCGTCGCTGCCGCCGCAGGTGACGGTGACGAGCCTGGCCCGGGCGATGTCGCTCCACCCGCACCTGGTGCGCGATCTCGGCCACTACCAGTCCTACGACGAGAGCGGCTTCACGGCGCTGAACACAGCCTTCCTGCGGGACGGCGCCGTGCTCATCGTGCCACATGACACGGTCGTCGAGGAGCCCATCCACTTCATCTACCTGTCGTCGTCCGAGGGGCGGTCCTCCGTGACGCAGCCGCGAACGCTGGTATCGATGGGGCGGAACTCGAAGGCAGCGGTCATCGAGAGCTACGGCGCGCTGACGGACTCTGCGTCGCTCACCAACGCCGTGTCCGAGTTTGTCCTGGACGAGGGGGCCCATCTCGACGCGTGGCGGCTGCAGCAGCACTCGGCGGAGGCGTACCACGTCGGGTCGGCGCAGGTGCGGCTCGGGAGGAACAGCCGATTCACGTCGGGCGCCTTCGACTTCGGCGGCGCCATCGCGCGGCACACGCTGAGCGTCGCGCTGGAGGGCGAGGGGAGCGAGTGTACGCTCTACGGCCTCTACATGACCAACGGCGGCCAGCACGTCGACAACCAGGTGCTGGTCGAGCATGTGGCGCCGCACACCACCAGCGAGCAGATCTACAAGGGCGTGCTCAACGGGAAGTCCCGCGGGGTCTTCCACGGCAGCATCACCGTGCAGCAGGCGGCGCAGAAGACCAACGCCAAGCAGACGGACAGGAACCTCCTGCTGTCGGACGAGGCGGAGGTGGACACCAAGCCCGCGCTGTGGATCTACGCGGACGACGTCCGCTGCGGGCACGGCGCGGCCTGCGGCAAGCTGGACGACTCGGCGCTCTTCTACCTGCAGAGCCGGGGCATCGACGAGGCGTCGGCGAAGCGCATGCTGGTGCACGGCTTCGCGAACGAGGTGCTGGACCACGTTGGGCTGACGCCGCTGCGCGTGCACCTGGAGCAGCTCATCACCGCGACACTTCGGTCATCGGAGAGGCACGCATGACCCCGCAGCCGTTCGACGTAGAGGCCGTCCGCAGGGACTTCCCCATCCTGAGCAGGGAAGTCGCCGGGAAGCCGCTCGTGTACCTCGACAGCGCGGCGACGAGCCAGAAGCCGCAAGTGGTCATCGACGCGCTGGCGGCCTACTACAGCGGCATCAACGCCAACGTGCACCGGGGCGTGCACACGCTGAGCCAGGAGGCCACCGAGGCGTACGAGGGCGCTCGCGCGAAGGTGCGCGCGTTCATCAACGCCGCCGAAGACGCGGAAATCGTGTTCACGCGGGGGACGACGGAGGGCATCAACCTGGTGGCGCACTCGCTGGGGACGCAGCGCGTCGTCGAGGGCAGCGAGGTCATCATCTCCAACATGGAGCACCACTCGAACGTGGTGCCGTGGCAAATACTCTGCGAGGAGCGCGGCGCGCGGCTTCGCGTGGTGCCGATCAACGACGACGGCGAGCTGCTGATGGACGAGTACGAGGCGATGCTGGGGCCGAAGACGGCGCTGGTGTCCATCGTGCACATGAGCAACGCCCTTGGCACCATCAACTCGGCGAAGGACATCGTCGCGCTGGCGCACGCGCACGGCGTGCCGGTGCTGCTGGACGGCGCACAGGCCATTCCGCACCTGCCCGTCGACGTTGGGGAGCTGGACTGCGACTTCTACGCCTTCTCCGGCCACAAGCTCTTCGGGCCGACGGGCATCGGCGTGCTCTATGGCAAGCGTGAGTGGCTGGAACAGATGCCCCCGTACCAGGGCGGCGGCGACATGATCAAGTCGGTCACGTTTGAGCGGACCATCTACAACGACCTGCCGTACAAGTTCGAGGCGGGGACGCCGCACATCGCGGGCGTCGTCGGGCTCGGCGCAGCCATCGACTACGTGAACGGCATCGGGCTGGAGCGGGCGGCCGCGTACGAGCACGAGTTGCTGGAGTACGGGACGGAGCAGCTGCAGGCCATCGGCGGGCTGCGGCTCATCGGGACGGCGCGGCACAAGGCGAGCGTGCTGTCTTTCGTGCTGGACGGCATCCACCCGCACGACATCGGCACGATCCTCGACACGCAGGGCATCGCGATCCGTACGGGGCACCACTGCACGCAGCCGCTGATGCAGCGGTTCCAGATCCCGGCCACGGCCCGGGCGTCGCTCGCGTTCTACAACACGAAATCGGAGATCGATGCGCTGGTGGAGGGCATCCACAAGACGTTTGAGGTGTTCAGCTAGTGAGCGACCTTGTCGAGCTGTACCAGGAGCTGGTGCTGGACCACAACAACCGGCCGCGCAACAAGCGGGCGATGGAGGACGCCAGCAGCACCGCCGACGGGTACAACCCGCTGTGCGGCGACCAGGTGTCCGTCTTCCTGAAGGTGGAGGACGGCGTCATTGCGGACGTGTCCTTCCAAGGCGTAGGGTGCGCCATCTCGCAGTCGTCGGCGTCGATGATGACGCAGAACGTCAAGGGCAAGACGGTCGAGGAGGCGGAGGCGCTGTTCGAGGTGTTTCACGGCATGGTAACCCGCGACCCGGGCGCGGAGGTCGACTCCGAGAGCCTCGGCGAGCTGGAGGCGCTGGCGGGCGTGTGCGCCTTCCCCAACCGCATCAAGTGCGCCAGCCTGGCGTGGCACACCATGGCGGCGTCGCTGAACGGCAAGCAGCAAGAGCAGGTAACGACGGAGTAGCAGGGCCCGGCGGTGCGCCGGGGCAAGGAGGGTGCTATGCACATACCGGTGAAGGTCGACTACGCGGTCAGGGCCCTCGTCGCGCTTGCCCAGCACCAGGGCCGGGGGCCGGTGCATGCCACCGAGGTCGCCCGGACGATGGCGATGCCAGAGCCCTACCTGAACCACATCCTGCACACCCTCAGCAAGCACGGCTTCACCACGACGCTGCGCGGTCCCCTGGGCGGGCACATGCTGGCGAAGGAGCCGGCCGACATCAATCTCGCTATGGTCATGTCGGCGTTCGACGAGTCCAACGCGCTGGTGAGCTGCCTCGACGACGAGAACGCCTGCACGCTCTCCGACTGCTGCGCGCAGCGGAACGTGTGGCAGTGTGTGGAAGACGCAATCAACGAGATTCTCGAGCGGACGAGCATCGCGGACCTGGTCGTGCCCGTGCGTCCGGCGTTCGTGGACGCGCCCAAGCGGGCGGTGCGGCAGGCGTAGCGGCGAAGGACTAGGGCGACCCCACCTCGACGCTGTACGTCTCCGCGATGGCCGGCGCTATCTCGATGCCGGGCCGGCCGGCCCACCTCTGCGACGGTTTGCCCGTCTCCAGCGACCTCAAACGCGCAAGGGCTGCCCTCTCGTGTTCCCTGCAGACCCACTCGACCCACCCCTCGCCCTGCCCGGGCGCCAGCGCCACCGACGCCTCAAAGGGCAGCAGCTTTGGCCTCTCCGCGGACCCGCACCACGTGCAGTGGCCGTAGGCGACGTCGATGGGGTAGGCGAACTGGCCTCGGTAGCCGGTCGCGTGCTCGATGACGGTGCCCCACAACGCAACGCGCCCGACGACGCCCATGGCGTGGGTGACAGTGCTGGGGGCCTCTCGGTAGGCGTAAATGCCGCACTTGTTGTCGTTGCCGGGACATGACTCGCACTCGCAGGCGGGCGGACGCATCTCACGGTAGCCGCAGCGGGCCTCCATCGGGCGCAGGGGCAGCCACTCGCCGAGGGCGGGGGCGGCGGCGACGCTGTGCAGCGACAGTCCACCAACCGACGACCAGACGCGCCAAGTCCGCCATGCGGTCACGTAGCCGAGCCGCGTCTCTATGGGTGAGGCTTCCGTCATGGGAATCGGCGCTCCAAACGCCGCGGACGAACGAGCAACCTAAGGACTGGCCTACAACGCGTCCATCTTGTCCACAAACTCGGACACGTTTTCCAAGTAAGCTCCAACGTCGAAGATGTCTAGGAAGTTGTCGTAGTAGTTGGAGCGCAGCACCCCTGCGCTGGAAAACAGCTGACGTAACCTTTGGTCTTGCGCCTCATTAGAGAACCGGCCCACCGCGCTATAGACCGCACGACTGTCCGCGTGTTCCAGTCCGCGAGAGTCTGCCACGGCCTTGACCATCATCAGCGCGGCTTCCCAGCCGAACCATGAAGCGCGACTGGTAATCCCCTTGGAGTATTCCTCACGGGCCAGCGCCAAGAGTTCTTTGCCCTGCTGTCGAAATGATGGGTGCGCCACAGGTGAAACGACTCCTCGACAAGGTTCCTCCTCCGCCCATCATCCACTCCAGACTTACAGGATACCTTATCTTGCGGGCGCGGGCTCCCTGGTTGGTGTCACGGGCGCCGGGGGCGCGGCGGGGGCCGAGCGGCGCTCGGGCACGGGGGTCTGCAGCGGCCAGTACTCGATCTTGCGCTTTGGCTCGCCGATGGCTCCCATGGTGGCTCCTCTCGCGCCGCGCGGGCGGCTGGCGCATGCGGCACATGCGCTAGAGCATGACGAAGAACAGCACGGCCAGGGCGATGCCGACCAGGACCGCGCCGATGATTGCAATTTCCAGGATGTTGAGCGTGTGAAGGTGGCTGCCGAGGCCCCTGTGCCGGTGGCCGGGCGACGTCTGCATGTTGCGCTCGACCTCGTTGCGGTTGAACGGGTCGTGTTGCGGGAGATGCGGGGCGCCAAACTCCATGTCGGCCTCCCTCCCGGCGCTAGGCCGGCGCACCCACGACGCCGGACAGGCCCACCTTGTCGCGGAACTGCGGCATGACGTCGCGGGCAAAGCGCTCCATGGACTTCATCACCTCGGCGTGGGGCAGCCGGCCGATAGCGAAGACGCAGTTCAGGTACGTGATGCCGGTGTTGTCCAACACGCGCTGCACCTTCCGCTCGACGGTGTCCGCGTCGCCGAAGAGAATCCACTCGTCGTACATGAGGTCCGGCGGCGGCTCGTTGGGCTGCGGCTGCTCGACGGCGAGGCCCTTCTCGACGATCTGCGTGTTGGCGCGGAGGGCGCCGGCGGAGCGCAGGTGCCACAGCGCGTTCTGCGTCTGGGCGCGGGCTGCGGCGTCGTCCTCGCCGACGTGCACCTGCGACTGGATGACGAACTCCTGCGGCCAGCCGAGGCCGGACTCGTTGACGGCGTCGCGGAAGACCTGCCAGCTCTGCAGAACGCGGTCGGACGGGGCGCTGGAGCCGCCGGTGATGCACTTGTAGCCGCGCTTCACCGCGTCGACGATGCTGCCCGGCGACTGGGCGGCGATCCACAGCGGCGGGTGCGGCTGCTGCAGGGGCCGGGGGAAGATGGTGGTCTCCGGGAAGGAGAAGTGCTCGCCGTTATAGCTGGAGGTGTCCTGCTTCCAGGCGGCCAGCATGATCTCGAGCGCCTCGTCGAACATGACGCGGTTCTCGCTGAGCTCGAGGCCAAGGCGCTCGAACTCGTAGCGCTGGTAGCCGCGGCCGAGACCGACGTCGAGGCGCCCCTCGGTGAGGTGGTCGGCGAGGGCGATGTCCTCGGCGAGGCGGAGGGGGTGGTAGAGGGGCAGCACGACGACGGCGGTGCCGATGCGGACTCGGCGGGTCTGGGCGGCCACCTTGACGGCGAAGGAGAGGGGGTTGGGGCCGTAGCCGTAGCTGGAGAAGTGGTGCTCGGCGAGCCAGACGGCGTCGAAACCGAGCTCATCCGCGAGCCGCGCCTGCTCCAGCGCGTTGCCGTAGACCTCGGCCGCGGGCTTCATGTCGGGTGAGTGCAACAGCAGGAATACGCCGAACTTCATGGTCCTCCTGGGCCGCCGATTCGCCCCCCGGCGGGGCGCGGGTACAGGATAGACCTGTGGGGGCTGCGCGTCACCCCCCATCCCTACGGCGCGGTAGGGGGAAGCACCCGGCCTTTGTCTCTCTGAGCCTCATCGAGAGGCTCAGAGAGACCCCTTCGACAGGCTCAGGGCGAACGGAGGTGCGTTGGGGTTCCTGCCTCCGCAGGAACGACGGAGACGCAAATGCGGGAAGGGGGGC
>JAPPNT010000152.1:14929-16796 GCA_028873745.1 Chloroflexota bacterium
GCTATTGCACCGTCGAGAGGCCGGGGTGCTTGACGAATGCCTTTCGCAGCTCGGTCGTGCCCTCGAGCCAGTCGGTTTCCTTGGGGAGCACGACGCCGCCGGAGCGGAGCGCGTACAGCTCGGGCTGGTCGACGGCCACAGGCTCAACGCCTTCCTGGAGGTCTCTCGCCGCATTCATCAGGCGGCGGCGGGTCTTGATGACCATCAGGTCGCTGGTGCCGAGGTGCTCCCTGGTGCGGTCGACGATGGGGGCCATGCTCTCGGTGACCACCTGGTCCTGCAGGTAGATGCCGTCAATGCCGGTGAAGTTCTGGCCGGACTTCTGGGCCTCGCGGTCAATCATGTAGTCGTTGGCCGCTTCCTGCGTCAGGTTCCAGCGGTCGTACCAGCCGGTGCCGTTGGGCTTGTAGGAGGTCGCGCCGGTCTTGCCGTCGATGTTGACGCCTCTGCGCGGCGGGGCGGATCCGCCCTGGCCGGCCGAATTGCTCTGCCGGGTGCTGGGGACGATCATGTTCCAGAACATGGTGTGCTCGTCGTCCATGGGAACCCAAGCGCGGGCAAGGATCTGAACGCCGAGGACGCCGGTGGGGATCATGGACCAGAAGGGCAGGAGGAAGTGGGCGAAGCGCCAGTAGTAGTTGCCCTCCGATGCGTCGCGGTAGGCGGCGTAGGTGGTGCCGACGTCCGTGTCCATGACCTTGTAGCGCGGGCTGCGGATGTTGACGGTGTAGTAGTCGAAGGAGCCGGGGACGGTGCCCGCCGGGTCGACGGCGCCGAGGTGCAGGAAACCGAGGTGGGAGGTGTCGATGTCGCCCTCGAGGGACTGGACGAAGTTGCTGCTGCGCATGACGGTCGCGACGGCCCACTCGCCCTCGGGCATCATGTTGGCCTCGAGGTCGGGCAGGGGCGGCAGCTCCGTGCGGGGGCCCATGTACGTCCAGATGACGCCGCAGCGCTCGCGGCAGGGGTAGGCCTTGATCTTCACCTTGTCCTTGAAGTTGGACTCGGCGGGCTCGGAGGGCATGTCGACGCAGTCGCCGTTCACGTCGAACTTCCAGCCGTGGTAGACGCAGCGGAGGCCGCACTCTTCGTTCCGGCCGAAGAAGAGGCTGGCCCGGCGGTGGGGGCAGTAGTTGTCGACGAGGCCCACGTCGCCGTTGGTGTCGCGGAAGGCGATGAGCTCCTCGCCCAGCAGCTTCACGCGGACGGGGTCGGAGTCGGGCTCGGGAAGCTCCTTCGACATGACGGCCGGGATCCAGAACTGCCGCATGAGCTCGCCCATCGGCGTGCCCGGACCCACCTGGGTCAGCAGCTTGTTGTCACGCTCGGATAGCATGTGCTCCCTCCAATAGTCCGTATCGCAGGAATCACCCTCCAATCTAGCGTTCGCCGCCGTGCGTGTCAACGTGCGCGCGAGGGCACTTGCTGCGCGTATTCGCGCGGGGGGCGGGGACGCCCGACTGCGCGGGAACGGCGAGCGGGGCAGGCGTCGGTAAAACGGCTTCTTGCAGATAGCAATTTGCCGCTCTTTGCGTCGGTTCCTTTCCCTACGATTTGCCGCTTTGTCAGATACGCGTCACGGAGTCGTTCCGGTGCGAAAAAATTCGACTCGCCGGAAAATCCGTAGCTGGAAACGACTCGTCCAGATACGGAGTCGACTTCCGAAATCGGCTTGGAACGACTGTCCGGGATATGGAGATTGGCAGCGGCGGTGGACTGCCTGCTGGCGGGGCGACGGACGACTCTCGAGTCGCCCCTACGGAGGGCGCGCGCGGGAGGCGGACGTGGGTTCCCGCCTGCGCGGGAACGACGAGCCGGGGAGGTGGTGGGGGCCGCGTGTTCGTGCTGCATGGAGGCAGGGTAGGGG
>JAPPNT010000045.1:0-9928 GCA_028873745.1 Chloroflexota bacterium
GTGCAGCCACACCTGTACTAGGCGACGCCGGCGACCCGGAATCGAGAGCGGGCCTGGGAAGGGCCCGCTCTTCTTATTTTCGAACCTAGGGCGTGAAGGCAGCAGGCCCGTGCGTTCGGCCGATGTTTCCCACGAGAGTCATTCAACGTGCAACTAATTCAAGCATCCATGTAGCTAGCGCGCGTCGAATTCGTGTAGTATGGGGGCGCAGCGGTCCGTTGGGCCGCAAAGGGAAATCGCCCGGCGCTCGCCGGAGCACGAGGAGGCAGGTAGATGAATGTACTGACTCGGATGATTGGCGCGGCGCGACTGGACCCCCACACGTACGAGGAGGTGGAGGCCGACAGCAGCGCGATGCCTCAGGCCCTCCTGCTCGTCGTCGTCATTTCCATTCTCAGTGGACTTGGTGAGTACTTCCGGGGCGATGGCGCGATTCTCGACGCGCTGGTGTATGCGGCCGTGCGCGGCGTTGTGTTCTGGGCCGTCTGGGCGCTCATGATCTACATGATCGGCGGGACGATTCTCCGGTCCGCCGAGACCCACGCGAACTGGGGCCAGGTAGCGCGGGGCACGGCGTTTGCGCAGTCGCCGGGCGTGCTGAACGTGCTCGCCTTCATTCCGACTGTCGGCGGCATCATCACGTTTGTGGTGTTCTTCTGGCAGTTCATCGGCGTGATCATCTCGGCGCGGCAGACACTGGACTACACTTCCTCACTCCGGGCCTTCTTTGTGGTGCTGCTGGCTATCATCCCGTCGGCGATCGTGTACGCCATCTTTGCCGTCACCTTCGGGGTGTTCACGGCTTCCAGCAACGGCAGCTAATGCGAGAGGGGGCGGGTCATGTGACTCGCCCCCTCCATTCCTGCCCTTCGAATCCCCCCGCCGGGGGTTCACTACGGCTGCAGCAGCAGCTTGCCCGTGGTGAGGCGGCCCTCGAGCTGGCGGTGGGCCTCCGGGGCCTCGCTCAGGGGGAAGACCTGCGAGATGCTGAGCTTCAGGTCGCCCGACCTGATCCACTCGAAGACCTGCCCGGAGCGCATCTTGATCTCGTCACGGTTGAGGGTGTAGCTGACGAGGGTGGGGCGCGTGAGGAAGAGGGACTTTGGGTTGAGCGTCGCGAGGGGGACGGGCGGCACGGGGCCGGACGCCTGACCGTAGGCGACCATGTACCCACGCACTCCCAGCGACGCAATGCTCTCGTCGAACGTCGTGGCGCCGACGGCGTCGTAGGCGACGCGGACGCCCTTTCCGTCCGTAATCGACTTGACGGCCTCCGAGAAGCTCTCCTGCGTGTACATGACGACGTGGTCTGCGCCGCATGACTTCGCGATCTCGGCCTTCTCGCCGGTGGAGACGGTGGTGATGACCTCTGCGCCCTTGAGCTTGGCCATCTGGATGAGCAGACGGCCGACGCCGCCGGCGCCGGAGTGGATGAGGGCGACGTCGCCGGGCTTGATGGCGTAGCAGTCGGTGACGAGGTACTGGGCGGTCATGCCCTGCAGCATGGCGGCCGCGCCCTCCTCAAAGGTGAGGCCGTCAGGGATGGGCATGAGGCGCCACGCGGGGACGGCGTTGACCTCGGCGTAGGAGCCGGGGCCGCTGGAGTAGGCGACGCGGTCGCCGACGGCAACCTCGGTGACGCCCTCGCCGAGCCTGGTGACGACGCCGGCGGCCTCGATGCCGGGGATGGCGGGGAGCGACGGCGGGTGGTTTGTGCCGGAGCGGGAATAGACATCGGTGTAGTTGACGCCGGCGGCCTTAATCTCGACGAGGGCCTGACCGGGGCCGGGCTCGGGGTCGGGGAGCTCGACGTACTTCATGACCTCGGGGCCGCCGACCTCGGCCATCTGGATTGCGTGCATGGGACGCCTCCTGTGAGTGGGTGTAGGGGTGATTATAGCCGGAAAGGTGGACTGTGGGGACGCCCTTCGACAGGCTCAGGGCGAACGGATTGGGGCGGGGGCCGTTGGGCGCGGGGTTTATGGATACTGTCCGCTGCCTATGCAGCGGGGCTTTCGTCGGTAAAACGGGTGGGGTGGCCCGCATCGAGAGCCTCAGGACGGCCCTTCGACAGGCTCAGGGCGAACGGGTGATTGCGCTACCAGGGGCCTTGGCCGAGGACCCAGCGGTCGAGGCTGGCGAGGTATTCCCGGAAGAGGACGAGGCGCATGGCGACGGCGCGGCGGGCGGCGTCCTGGCGCTCGGGGGTAGTGGCGAGGTCGAGGAGGACGCGCTGGGGGACGGAGCCGTGTTCGACCTCATCCTCGGCGATGCGGCGGTAGGGGGCCTTGATCCACTCGGGGACGCTGTCGGAGTCCAGCGACTTCATGATGAGGTAGGTGGCGACGGTCTCTCCCGCCAAGGCGAAGCCGGCGATGCGCTGGCAGGTGTCGGAGAGTCCCTCGATGGCGTTGAACATGGCGGTCTGGGCGGGGAGCGGCCGGTAGTCGAAGGGCTCGTGGCCCAGGCCGCGGATGCGCTCAGAGAGGATGGCGGCGTGCTCCATCTCCTCGTGGGCGGACTCGGCCATGAGGGCCTTGACGTCGAACTCGGGGGTTGAGCGGAGCCAGGAGCCGTAGAGGTCGGCGGCGCGCTGCTCGTTGTGGAGACGGCTCTTCATTACAAGGACGCGCTGGGCGTCGGTCGAGAGGGGGATGTAGCTGTAGGCAGGCGGCGCGTCGTCAAGGGTGCGACAGAAGTCCTCCACCATTCCGACTAGCTCCGCCACGAATGCCTTCGAGTCCACGCTGCCCTCCCATAGCGCGGCGCTTGATGTGCGCCGCTCGACGCTGTGCATAATACGGGGCGGGACGCAGGTGGGACAAGCGGGCGGGCGTGGCACGAGTTTGAAGACTGTCGGTATACTGGGGCACGCAAATGCCGTCGCGGCGGATGGGGCTTCGACAAGCTCAGCCCGAACGGTAGGCGGACGAGCTTAGCCCGAACTGAGAGTGGGCAAGCTCAGCCCGAACGGCAAGGGCGTGATTTAGTACGAACGGAGAATCAGGCTGGCATGGACTTCGGCAACTATCAACTGGACTTGACGCACTACGACGAGATGTTCCTGCCTGACGGGACGCCTCGCGATGGGTCCGGGCCGCTGTACGAGGCGCTGACGGGGCTCTCGGAGGAGGAGCTGGCCGGGATCCAGGAGCGCGTAACGCACTCGTTCTCGACGGAGGGCATCACGTTCACGGTGTACGGGGACGAGGAGGCGGAGGAGCGGATCATCCCCGTCGACTGCGTGCCGCGAATCGTCACGGCGTCCGAGTGGGCGTTCCTCGAGCGGGGGCTGGTGCAGCGGATTACGACGCTCAACCGCTTCCTGAGCGACGTGTACGGCGAGGGGCGCATCGTGCAGGACGGCGTCATCCCCGTCGACGTGGTGCGGGGGTGCCCGCAGTACCGGGTGGAGATGCGGGGGATGGAGCCGCCGCTGGGCGTGTGGGTGGCCATCTGCGGGACGGACGTCGTCCGCACGAACGACGGATTCTTCGTGCTGGAGGACAACCTGCGGGTGCCGTCGGGCGTGTCGTACATGATCGCCAACAGGAAGGCGGTGAAGGCCGGGCTGCGGCGCGTGTACCGGAGCTCGCGGGTGCGGGACGTCGAGCACTATGGGCGGCTGCTGCGGGAGACGCTGCGGGAGGTGGCGCCGCGGGGGCACGCGGACCCGTCGTTGGTGCTGCTGACGCCGGGCATCTACAACTCGGCGTTCTACGAGCACATGTTCCTGGCGGGGGAGCTTGGCGCGCAGCTTGTCGAGGGGCGGGACCTCGTGGTGAACGACGGGTACGTGTACACGCGCACGACATCGGGGCTGCGGCGCGTCGATGTCATCTACCGGCGGGTGGACGACGATTTCCTGGACCCGCTCGTCTTCCGGCCGGACTCGCTGCTGGGGGTGCCGGGGCTGCTGCACGCGTACCGGCTGGGCAACGTGACGCTCGCAAACGCGCCGGGGACGGGAGTGGCGGACGACAAGAGCGTGTACGCGTACGTGCCGGACATGGTGCGGTACTACCTGGGCGAGGAGCCGCTGCTGAAGAACGTGGAGACGACGATTTGCCGGCGGCCAGAGGGGCTGGAGTATACGCTGGACAACCTGGAGAAGCTGGTCGTGAAGCGCGTCGGCGGGTCGGGCGGGTACGGGATGCTCGTAGGGCCTCACTCGACGGCGGCGGAGCGGGAGGCGTACGCGCAGGAGATGCGGGCGAACCCGTCGGACTTCATCTCGCAGCCGACGCTGGCACTGTCTCGGGCGCCGTGCCTCGTCGACGGGCGGTTCGAGCCGCGGCACGTGGACCTGCGGCCGTTCATGCTGACGGGGCGGGAGACTCGGACGGTGCCGGGGGCGTTCTGCCGGGTGGCGCTGCGGGAGGGGAGCCTCGTCGTGAACAGCAGCCAAGGGGGCGGCGGCAAAGACCTGTGGGTGCTGGAGGACTGAGATGATACTCGTTCGGAGCGCACAGGGGCTGTACTGGATGAGCCGCTATTTGGCCCGGGCGGAGCACCTGTGCCGCATGATGGCACTGCAGATGGAGGCGATGGTGGACCGGCCGTTCCGGGAGGTGCACTTCGGGTGGAGCCGCATCTACGGGACGATGGAGCGGACGCCGCCGTGGGGCGACATCGGGGAGCTGGAGTCGGACGAGGGGCTGCTGTTCGACTCGTACACGCTGGCGGAGGACATGACGTTCGAGCGGCTGCACCCGGAGTCGGTGTGGAGCTGCTTCGCAATGGGGCGGGAGAACGCGCGGCAGATGCGGCAGTGCATCACGGGGGAGATGTGGCTGGGGCTGAACCTGCCGTACCTGCGGCTGCAGAAGATGGGGATTAGGGACATCTGGCGGACGTCACCGGAGACGTTCTACAACGAGACGGCGGGCGCGATCTCGGCGTTCACGGGGGCGGCGGCGGACACGATGTACCGGGACGAGAACTGGTTCTTCATGCGGCTTGGGCGGGCGATCGAGAAGTCGCAGCTGACGACGGGGCTGTTCCTGACGCAGCTTCGGCTATCGCGGCAGGCAGACGAGTCGTTCGACGGGGACTGGGAGACGCTGCTGCGGCTGTACCACGCCTTCGAGGCGTACGTGGTGCGGTACGCGGTGCAGGTGGAGCCGGGGCAGGTGCTGGACCTGCTGGCGACGGACAACCACCTACCGAGCTCGCTGAGCCGGATGCTGGGGCACGTGGAGGAGGCGATTGACGCGCTGGGGCCGGGGCCGGACGCGGCGGCGAGCGACGAGCTTCGGCGGCTGGCGGGCCGGGTGTCGGCGCTGGTGAAGTACGAGTGGGACGGGCGGCACAACCCGGAGCCGCTGCTGAACGAGGTGTACAGCCACTGCCGCGACCTGCACGACCTGGTGTCTGCGACGTACTTCGACTATCCCATCCAAGACGCGCCGGAGCGGTGAGCCTATGAACGCGCCCGTTCGCTATGAGATCGAGCACGTTTCGCGCTACAAGTACGAGCGGCCGGTGCGGAACTGCGTCATGGCGGTGTGCCTGCGGCCGCAGGACGACGAGCGGCAACACCTGATGCGCTTCGACCTGTCGACGGACCCGCCGGCGCCGCACAACGCCGAGCAGGACGGCTTCGGCAATACGCGGCACGTGCTGAACATCCACCGGGAGCACAACAGTCTCGCGATCATGGCGCACTCGATCGTGGTGATGCTGCCCACGGAGACCGCGCCGTCTCCGACGGCGACGACGGAGTCCGTGGGCGGCGGGGGGTGGGACGCGCTGCGCGCCGAGGCGGACGCGTTCGCGGACTGGGACTTCGTCAACCCGACGGCGCTGACGGAGCCGACGGCGGCGCTGGCGGAGTTCGTGCGGGGCAAGGGGCTGGACGCGCTGGACGGAGATCCGCTTTCGGTGGTACAGGCGTTGATGGGGGCGGTACACGACAGCTTCCGGTACGTGCCGGGGAGCACGTCCGTGGGCTCGCCCATCGACCACGTGCTGGAGACGGGCGAGGGGGTGTGCCAGGACTTCGCGCACGTCATGCTGGCGGTGGCGCGATCATGGGGCGTGCCGTCGCGATACGTGTCGGGGTACGTGGAGGTGTCCGACGTTGCGGACAATGGCGGGGGGGCGGACGGAGAGGCGCGGACGGGGGCATCGCACGCTTGGGTGGAGTGCCGGCTGCCGGGGCTCGGCTGGGTGGGCTTCGACCCGACGAATCGGTGCCTGGCGGACCACCGGCACATCCGCATCGCGACGGGGCGCGACTACCAGGACGTTGCGCCGACGCGGGGGGTGCTGCAGGGCGGGGGCTCGATGGAGCTGGACGTGGAGGTGCGGGTGCGGGTGCTGCCGTGATGTGAGGGCCAGGCTGAGTTAGCGGGCCATCGCTTCAGCTATCTTCTTCATCGTCTTGCAGGTAATACACTCGCATTCCTGCGACCCAATGTCTTGTATCACTTCCGAATAGTAATCAATTGCGTCCGAGACATTTGCACTAATCTCGTCGAACTCACGTGTTTCGCTGGGAATGAGACGAGTTCTATTTCCCTCGAATGTCGAATTCAGGTGTTGAAGCGACTCCAGAATCTTTCTAAGTTTGATGGCCATGTTTTGGGTGCCGTAGTAGATGCTTCTTGAGTGCTCACGAGGATCTTGCATCGGTGCCTCCCCTAACTTGCTCTTGATTCTGGCAGTGCATGCCGCTGGCTTAACCCAACGAGATAAACCCTTGAAGGGATTGGGAATCCTACTTTAAGGCCATTGCTTCATTCCTCACCTCTCGTCATGGCCGCGCGGAGGCGGAGCCATTGGCGGTTGAGCCAGCGGAGGCGGTCCGGGGCGGGGTCTGCGGCGCCGTAGCGGGCCTCGACGTAGGCCTGGGTGATGTCGTCCAGGGCGGCTTCTTCCGTGGTGTCGAGGGGGTGGATGCGCGTGCCGTACTCGAACGGCGTTTCGGCGTCGCGGCGGGCGTGGCCGGCGGCGCGGCCCTCCCAGAGCAAGCCCTGGTAAATCTCGCGGATGGTGAACTCGCGCGCTTCGCCGGCTGTGTCGCCGGTGACGGCGACGGGGGTGGGGAGCTCGACGGGGACGGGCTTGCGCTTCCTCCGGACCAGACCAAGCAGCCAGCCGACGAACAGGTTCAAGTCGTGCTTGAAGTTGCTCCACGGGTCGAGTGACTCCGTCACCTCTTCCTCACCGCCGCCATCGCCGTCGCGTCGGAAGCGGTTGAGCGCCTTCGCGAGGATGAGGATGACGACGACGGCGGCGAGGATGCCGAGACCCCACTGAAGAAGCAGCAGGGCGGTTTCGGAGAACAGCACGGTCTCTCCCTGCTCGACCAGCAGGGGCTCGTCGGTGAGCTGCGGGCCCTCGCCCTCCTGCTCCTCCTGCCGCACGGCGCCGCCAATCCACCCAAGGAACCACGTGAGGGCGCCGGCGACGAAGCTGAGGGGCCAGATGAGGCCGTAGAGGATGGCGATGGCGATGCCGCGCGCGAGGTACTCGAGGGGGATGAGGAGCAAGCGCGCGAGGTCAAAGGAGAAAAGGGCGGAGAAGACGAGGGACGTAAAGAGCATGCCGACGATGGTGGCCAGGGGGACGGCCATCCACTCTCGCAAGGAGGGGAGGCCGGTGTCCGAGCGGCGGACCATCTCGCGGCGGATGTCGCGGAGGTTGGCGACGGCGATGGCGGCCATGCCGGCGGCGAAGTAGGTGACGCTGTAGACGGCGAGGGAGAGGAGCGGGCTGCGGGCGTCGGCATCGTCGTCGGCGAAGAAGGCGAGGAGGAGGGCGAAGAAGAGGACGGCGAGGCCGAGTAGGAACCTGGTGTGCAGCCGCTCCGGGACGGGGAGCGGGGACGTGGCCGTGCCGGCGCGCCAGAGGAGGAAGACGCCGTAGAATACCGCGCCGAGGAAGAGCTGGGGAGCGTCCCAGAGAGCGATGAACCAGTCGAAGTCCGTAATCGGGTAGCCGTCGGCGGTCTGCGTGCGCACGACGAAGGCGAGGAGCAGCACCTGCAGGGGGAGGACGGCGCCTCGGAACCGGACGAATATGGACTCGCTGCTGTCGGGCAGGATGGCAGGCGCGAGGGCGGCCGCGGCGAGGAGCGTCGCGGCGGGGAGGGAGATGGGCGGGCGGTCCCATCCGATCCAGCCCCACTCGGTCAGGGCGACGATGACGGCGTACGTCCAGAGGAGTTCGAGGAGGACGAGGAGGCTGGCGTAGAGGCGGTTCATGAGGTCACCACCTCCAGCGTCGCCGCGTGGCCGTGGAGGGCTGATTGCGGGACGACGTACGTTGGGATGTCGCTGGAGATGGCCGCGCCGGCGCCGTCGCCGACGAGGGCGAGAGCGACGCGGCGGCCGGCACGCGTGAAGCGTCGCAGGGTGCCGATGAGCTGCGGCGTGGGGACGGCGGTGACGACGAGGATGCTGGCCGTCCACGGGATGGAACGGCCCTCGGTCGAGAGCATGCGGTCGATGGAGTGCATGGGCCAGCCCATGGGGTGGGCGAGGCCCGTGAGCACCCGGGTCAGATGGCCAGGGTTGCGGGAAGGAGCGAAACGGATCATCTCGCGGGTGCCGCGGTAGGCCTCGTTGGCGTAGACGCCGACCTCGTAGCGGGCGGCGATGGCGTGGCTGGCGATGGAGGCGGCGACGGAGACAGCACCCTCCAACAGTGGCTCGGAGGGGGCCTGGAAGCGGGACGACATCGTGTTGACGTCAAGGAAAACGGCGACGTTGGGCGTCGACGTGCTCTCCAGCACTCGGGTCTGCAGCGTTCCCTGACGGGCGGTGGCGCGCCAGTTGATGCGGTTGAGGGGGTCGCCGGAGACGTACTCGCGGCTGGTGACTATGCGCAGCGGGTCCTCAAAGAGCTGCCGTCGCACTCGGCGCTCGCCTAGGATCTCGGTCGAGGGGAGGCCGAGGGCGCGGAGGGGGAGCACGCGGGGGTAGACGACGAGGCGCGTCGTCGAGGAGAAACCGGCATCGCGGCTGGTGAAGCCAAAGGGGTCGCGGACGGACATGGTGGAGGGGCCGAAGGTGTAGTAGCCGCGCTTGGTGCACTCCACGAGGTAGCGGCGGGTGACGCGCCGGTACCAGCCGACGGCGAGGAAGCTGGTCAGGTTCACGCGAAAGGGGTTTCCGGCGGCGGGGGTGACGGAGCCACGGAGCACGCGGAGCTCGTCGGGGGCCTCGAGGGTCACCTGCACGACGGGCAGGGGCAGCATCTTGCGGTTGGAGACAGAGACGTCGACCTCAACGGTCTCGCCGAAGAAAGCGTGGTCGTGGCTGAGGCGCTGCTCGTGGCTGACACGGGCGAGGGCGAAGTGGCTCCACACCCGCACGAGGAGGCCGGAGAGGAAGACGAGGGTCGTCAGCAGCAGCAGCGGCACCTGGGCCGTGATGATGGAGATGACGAGCAGCGTCAGGGTGATGAGGAGCCAGCCCTCACCTACCACGGTCAGTCTCCGGGGGCGGCGCCGGCCGTTTCCTGCTCGACGGGCGCCGGGACCGAGTCAATGATCTCGGCGAGCACCTGGGAGGCCGAATCGCCGCGCAGGTTGGTCTGCGCCTGCAGGCTTATGCGGTGCTCGAAGACGGAGGGCGCGAGGGCTTTGACGTCGTCCGGGATGACGTAGCCGCGCCCGTTGACGGCGGCGCGCGCCTGCGCGGCGTGAAGGAGGCCGAGCATCGCTCGGGGACTGGCGCCGAGCTCGACCTCGGCGTGGGCGCGGGTGGCCTGGGTGACGCGGCTGATGTAGTCGCGTACGTCGGGCTCGACGGCGACCTCGCGGCAGGCGGCCTGCAGGGCGAGAAGGTCGGTGTCGGAGACGACGGGAACAACCTCCTCAATGGGGTTGTCGCGCATGAAGCGGTCGAGGATCAGGGCGTCCTCCTCCTCGGTCGGGTAGCCCATGCGGACGCGGAGGAGGAAGCGGTCGAGCTGGGCC
>JAPPNT010000045.1:9938-16386 GCA_028873745.1 Chloroflexota bacterium
GGTTGGTGGTGGGGGGGGGGGGGGGGGGGGGGGGGGGGCTGGCCGCCGGGGGGGGGGGGGTTTTGGGGTTTTCCCCGCCGGTGGGGGGGGGGGGCGGCGGGCCGGGCCTCGCCCTCGGCGGTCACCTGCTTCTCCTCCATTGCTTCAAGGAGCGCGGACTGGGTGCGGGGCGTCGCGCGGTTGATCTCGTCCGCTAGGAGGACCTGCGTGAAGACGGGGCCGGGGCGGAAGGAGAACTCGGCGTTGCGCTGGTCGAAGATGTAGGAGCCGGTGATGTCCGAGGGCAGCAGGTCCGGCGTGAACTGCACTCGCCGGAAGGTGCAGCCGAGGGAGCGGGCCATGGTGCGGGCCAGCATCGTCTTGCCGATGCCGGGCACGTCCTCAATCAGCACGTGCCCGTTGCAGAGGATGGCGACGAGCAGGAGTTCAGTGGCTTCCCGCTTGCCGACCATGACTCGCTCGACCTGGGCGTGCAGCCGCTGGGCGGCTTCCGCAATCGCATCAACGTTGACACTCCGGATTGTCGTCACGATTGTGCACCTACCCTCTTCATTCTCCCCTAGCCGTGGCCAAGAAACGGAACAGAGCGGCTTCAGAGTCCAGGACGATGGTGTCGTTGTTGTTCAGGAGCTTCTGATAGGCCTCGAGGCTGCGGAGGAAGGTATAGAACTCCGGGTCCTGCTGGAGGGCCTCGGCGAAGATCTGGATGGACTGACCCTCGGCGGCACCGCGAATCTCCAGCGCCTCACGCTCGGCATTCGCGAGGATCTCCGCCACGTCCCTGTCCGCTCCCGATTGAATTTCCAGCTTTGTGCGCTCACCCTCGGCGCGCTCCTGATTGGCGACCCGCCTGCGTTCAGCGTTCATGCGGTCAAAGACTGAGGTGGCGATGGTGGCGGGGAAATCAGCCCGCTTGATGCGCACGTCGACGATTTCGATGCCTAGCCCCCTGCCGGCCTCGCCGCTGGTGGCCGCAATCTGCTGGGAAGCCAGCGTCACCCGCTCCATAACCTGTTCACGGGTCTCAGAGATGATGTCAGTCTGGTTGTCGCGGGCGACCTCCTTGTTGAGCTCAGACGTGACGATGTCGCCAACCTTGGGCCCAGCCTCCGTGAGGTCAAGGAGGTTCTGAAGGAACAGGAGCGGGTCCGTGATTCGGTACCGGGCGTAGGCGTCTATGACGAGGTTCTTCTTGTCCAACGTGATGAAGTTGGCCGGCGGCACGTCGAAACGCTGGAGCCGGTTGTCGAACTTAATGGCGGTCTGGATGAAGGGGATCTTGGTCTTGAGACCCGGGGTGGTGTAGCTTTGCTGGAACTCACCGAACTGGGTGACGACAGCGTATTCAGTTGCGTCAACGATGAAGAAGCTCTGAGAGACGACGATGAGCGCAGCCGCGATGAACGCGATAATTCCGTAGAAGAATCCAGCCTTCATTACTGCGTCCCTCCCTGCGTCTGCGTCTGCGGCTGTTGCCCCTGCAGCGAGTCCAAGGGCAGGAACTGGAGGAGGTCTCCGCCTGTATCGTTGTCAATGATGAACTTCTTCACGTCCGGCAGGATGCGTTCCATGGCCTCCAGGTAGAGCCGCTCCCGGGTAACGTCCTCCGCCTGGGAGTACTCCGCCAAAATTGCGAGGAACTCGGCGGCACGCCCTTCGGCATCGTTGATGCGCCGGGCCTCAAAGGCGCGGGCCTCGTTCAGGATACGCTCGGCGTTACCGCGGGCCCTGGGTATGATGTCGTTGGCGTAGGCTTCGGCCTCGTTGCGGAGCCGCACCCGGTCCTCCTGGGCGCGGACCACGTCGTCGAAGGCGTCCTGGACCTGCTCGGGGGCTTTCACCGGCTGCAACTGCACCTGCTCAATGAAGATGCCGGACTCGTACGCGTTGAGCAAACGGGTCATGCCGTCCTTGACTTCCTGCTCGATGACGGCGCGCTCGGCAGTCAGGACGTCGTCAATGGGGCGGCTGCCGACAACGCCGCGCAGTGCGACCTCCGCCACGTCCTTGAGGGTGCGTCCGTCCGGCCTATCGCCGATCATGCGGTCGGGTTCCCCAGGGTCGCGGACCTTGAGGAGGAAATCGCTGATGCTGGAGACGCGATAGAGCACCACCATTTCCACGTCGACGATGTTCTCGTCACCCGTGATCATGAGGGCCTCGACCGGGTCGGTGCGGACGGCGCCGTTGGGCAGGCTGCGGAAGCCGACCTCCATGCGCCGGACCTGCGTCACCTTAACAGTGTCATGCCGGGCGATGGGCGCCGGGGGGCGCCAGTGCAGGCCCTGGTTGGAAATGCCGGTGACACGGCCGAACTGGCGGACGAGGGCCTGCTCGTCGGGTTCGACGGTGTAGAAGCCGGTGGCGAGCCAGACGAGCAGGGCGATGATGAGCGCGCCGAAGAAGAAGAATGAAGCACGCTTTCCACCGCCGGCGACACCACCGCCGCCACCACCACCAAACCGGGACGACCAATCACTGAAGCGTTCGCGCCCCTGCCTAAACAGGCGCTCCCACTCCTCTCCTGAGCTTCCGCCGGGACGTTGCATAGGCGCTCCTTATTCACGAAACGGCTGAGTGAAGAGTCCGGCAGGTGAAAGGAATCTCAGTCTAGGATACACGAACGCCAATGGGGTGGGTAGCGTTCCACTACCGCCGGTTCAGCGCGGTCGCCACTTCATCCAGCGGAGTCTCGCGCTGCTCGCCTGAGTCCATGGTTTTGACCTGGACGGCGCCGGCGGCGACCTCGGCGTCTCCGAGGACGAGGGTGTAACGGGCGTTGAGGGCGGAGGCGTGGCGCATCTGGCCCCGGAGGCTGCGGCCGGGCTGGGCGAGGACGACGCTGAGGCCCGCCTGCCGGAGGTCCGAGGCGAGGCGGACGGCGATGGCCGGAGCGGCGTCGCCGAGGCTGACGATGACGGCGTCGACGGCGGAGGACTCGACCGGCGCAGCGGCCTCCTGGCGCTTCACGTTCAGGATCAAACGCTCCAGCCCGGAGCCGAAGCCGATGCCGGGCGTGGGGCGGCCGCCGAGCTGCTCGATGAGGCCGTCATAGCGGCCGCCGCCGAGAACGACGCTCTGGGCGCCCTCCTCGGGTGGGAGGATCTCGAAGACAGTGCGGGTGTAGTAGTCGAGGCCGCGCACGAGGGTGGGGTTGATGAAGTAGGGGATGCCGAGGGCGTCGAGGTAGCGCCGGAGCTTCGTGAAGTGGTCATCGCAGTCGGCGCAGAGGAGGTCGGTCATGCGCGGGGCGGAAGCGACGAGGTCCTGGCAGGCGAAGTCGGTGCGCTTGCAGTCGAGCATGCGGAGGGGGTTGCGGTCGTAGCGCATGCGGCAGTCGGGGCAGGCTTCGCCAAGGCGGGGGGTGTAGTGGTCCTTGAGGGCGGCGAGGTAGTCGGGCCGGCAGGCTGGGTCGCCAATGCTGTTGACGGCGAGGGAGAGGCCCTTGAGGCCGAGGGCCTGGGTGAAGCGCCAGCCGAGGTCGATGACCTCCGCGTCGACGGAGGGGTCGCCGTCGCCGATGGCCTCCACGCCGAACTGGTGGTGCTGTCGGAGACGGCCGGCCTGGGGGCGCTCGTAGCGGAAGATTGGGCAGAAGTAGTGCATGCGCACGGGCTGGGGGAGGTTGTGCATGCCGTGCTCTAGGTAGGCTCGGCAGACGGGGGCGGTGCCCTCCGGGCGCAGGGTGATCTCCTCGCCGCTGCGGTCGGGGAAGGTGTAGGTCTCCTTCTCGACGATGTCGGTGCCCTCGCCGACACCGCGCTGGAAGAGGCCGGCGTGCTCAAAGACGGGGGTGTCGATGCGGCCATAGCCGAAGCGGCGGGCCTGCTCCTGCGCGACTGCGGTGACGTACTCCCACCAGGGCTGGTCGTCAGGGAGCCTGTCCTGGGTGCCCCTGGGAAGACGGAACTGCACGGGGGCTCCTTCCGTTCATAGCGTATTGATACTCCATGCCAGCATACCGTAGGGGTATTGAAGCGTAAAGCGACATTTAGTCGTCCTGCATACTGGCCAAACGTCTCAATCGTGATAGACTTAGTGACAAGAGTCACAGCGTGACAATGGTTATGGTGTGACAGTAGTTGCGGGCAGGTGGGACATGGCGGTTGAACTGTCCGACCTTTTGGACAAGGCAAGCACGTATCTGTCTGAGGACCGGCTGCAGCTGGTGGAGCAGGCGTACGAGTTTGCTGCCTCGCAGCACGAGGGGCAGTACCGCAAGTCTGGCGAACCCTACATCGAGCACCCTCTGAACGCGGCCCTCTTCCTCGCAGACCTCCGACAGGACTCGGCCACCCTCGCGGCGACACTCCTCCACGACGTCATCGAAGATACGGGGCTGTCACGGGAGGACCTCGCCAGCATGTTTGGCCCGGAGGTGTCGCGGCTTGTCGACGGCGTGACGAAGCTGACGCGGCTGGACCTGCTGACGGAGAACCGGGCGGCGGAAGAGGTGTCCGACAGCCACGCGCAGGCGGAGAGCATCCGCAAGATGCTGGTGGCGATGGCCGAGGACGTTCGGGTGGTCGTCATCAAGCTGGCGGACCGGCTGCACAACATGCGGACGCTGGCGCCGCTGCCGCCCAACCGGCAGCGGGCAATCGCGCAGGAGACGCTGGACATCTACGCGCCGCTGGCCCACAGGCTGGGCATGTGGGACATCAAGTGGCAGCTGGAAGACCTCGCGTTCCGCACGCTGGACCCGGACAAGTACAAGGAGATCTCCCGCAGGCTTGCCATTCGCAGGGCGGAGCGGGAGGCGTTCCTGAACCGGCAGTGCCAGCAGGCGCGGGCGGCGCTCAAGGAGGCGGGCGTCGAGGGCACCGTGTACGGCCGGCCGAAGAGCATCTACAGCATCCACCAGAAGATGCAGAAGTACGCGGTCATCGGCAGGGAGTACGACGAGATACGCGACCTCTACGCGATCCGCATCCTCGTCGAGAACAAGGCGGACTGCTACAACACCCTGGGGCAGGTGCACCAGCTCTGGCACCCGGTGCCGGGGCAGTTCGACGACTACATCGCAACGCCGAAGGAAAACCTGTACCAGTCGCTGCACACGACGGTGATGTGCGAGGGCGGCATTCCGATGGAGGTGCAGGTCCGCACGTACGAGATGCACGAGCTGGCGGAGTACGGCGTCGCGGCGCACTGGTCGTACAAGGAGACGAGCAAGAAGCGCGGCGGGAGCGCGCGGAACGGGCAGTTCGAGGAGAAGATGACGTGGCTGCGGCAGCTGCTGGAGTGGCAGCGCGAGGTGGTGGCCACGGACGAGTTCCTGGAGTCAGTCAAGACGGACATTCTGAAGGACCAGGTATTCGTCTACACGCCCAAGGGCGACGTCCGGGAGCTGCCGACGGGCTCGACGCCCATTGACTTTGCGTACCTGATCCACACGGAGCTGGGGCACAAGTGCATCGGCGCGAAGGTGAACGGGCGGTTGGCGCCGCTGGATACGCAGTTGCAGAACGGCGACACGGTGGAGATCGTCACGAGCAAGGTGACGCGCGGGCCGAGCATGGACTGGCTGAACTCGGCGCTGGGGTACGTGAACACGGCGTCGGCGCACCAGAAGATCCGGCAGTGGTTCCGCCGGCTGGAGCGCAGCGAGCACATGGAGCACGGCCACGAACTGCTCACGAAGACGCTGCGCCGGCTGCCGCGGTCGCTGACGGAGGCGGACGCGGCCAAGGCGCTGAAGTTCGACAACGTCGAGGCGCTGTACGTGGCGCTCGGCCGGGGGGACATCACGGCGTCGCAGGTGGAGACGCGGCTGGCGCCGCACCATGAGCCGGCGGTGATCGCGGCGACGCACCCGGTGCAGCCGCCGGAGAGCCCGACGACGGGCATCAAGGTGCTGGGCACGGGCGACCTGCTGACCCGCACGGCCCGGTGCTGCAACCCTGTCCCGGGCGACTCCATCATCGGCTACATCACGCGGGTGCGCGGCGTCACGGTCCATCGCGTCAACTGCCCCAACATCATCCACGAGGACGAAAAGGAGCGGCTGGTCGAGGTAGAGTGGGGTCCGACGGAGGATCTGCACCCGGTGCGCGTCGAGATCACGGGGTGGGACCGCGTGGGGCTGCTGCGGGACATCACGATCATGGTCGCGGGCGAGAAGGTGAACATCGCAGGGGTGGTGACGGCGGAGCCGGGCGACGGGACGGCGGTCATCACGCTGACGCTGTACACGACGGGCGTCGCGCAGCTCACGCGGTTGTTCACTCGCCTCGACGGCATCAAGGGCGTCATCAACGTCTCGCGGACGAGCGCGGACACGGGGGCGACGGCGAAGACGTAGACGCGGCGACCCTCTCCCGACCCCGTACTTCGGGCAATCCCTTTTCCGGTTGACTATTCCTACCCTCGTTTTGCGCGCTTGTGCGATTGAGCGTGGTGCCAAGTGCGGGCCTCTGGGCACCGGCGTTCGCCGGTGAAACGGGCA